>NZ_BAAAUX010000016.1:109201-473832 GCF_039534165.1 Saccharopolyspora taberi
AGCTCTGCATCGACGGCCGCCCGGCTCGCAGCCGCGCGTACCGGCCCCTCGGCGCGCTGCGCCGCGGTTTGTGCGTCGCGCCGCGCCCGGACACGAGCGCGCGCAGCGGCGCCAGCGTGTCGTTGGTGACCGCGCCCGCCCACACCAGGTCCCAGAGCGCGGTGATCACCGCCTCGTCGTCCGGGGCCGGTTCGCCCTGGTCCAGCAGGACCGCCGCGGCCCGGTCCGCGAGCTGCCGGAAGAACTGCGCTCCTCCGTCCAAAATGGACTCAAGCGCGCGGTGCAGTGCGGAGTCCGGCTGCTCCTCGGTGACGTCCGGCAGCAGCAGGTCGGCGACGTCGCCGGGGGCCAGCGCGATCCACCCGTCACCCCCGGCCAGCGAGCCGGACCCGACCCAGCTGACCTCGCCGGTCGCGGTCAGCTCGTCGAGCAGCGCGGGCGCGTAGCCCGGCAACCGGGCGGGCAGGACCAGCGACTCCAGCGCGCTGGCCGGCACCGGGGCGCCCGCCAGCTGCTCGACGACCGAGAACACGTCGTCGACCGTCGGCGCGCTGCGCAGCCGCGCCCCGATCCCGTGCCACGACGGCAGGAACCGGCCCAGCGCCGCCGGTTCCACCGGCTCCACCTCGGCCCGCAGCCGCGCCAGCGACGCCCGCCGCAGGCGGCGGAGCACCTCGGCGTCGCAGTACTCCAGCGACCGGCCACCGCCCGCCTCCAGCGGGCGCAGCTCGCCCCGGACCAACCTCCCGGCGCCGGTCAGCCGGTCGAGCACGCCGTGCACCACCGCGACGCCGAGCCCGAAGCGGTGCGCGGCGGCATCGGCGGTGAACGGGCCGCGACCGCGCGCGTACCGGATCAGCAGGTCGGCGAGCGGATCCGGGACCGGCTCGGTGAACGCCTCCGGCACCCCGACCGGGAGCGCGACCCCGAGCGCGTCGCGGACCTTGCCCGCGTCCTCGACGGGGATCCAGCGCTGCTCGCCCGCGATGCGCACCTGGAGCACCCGGCGTTGGGCGTGCAGCTCCTCCAGCCACTCCGGCCGCGCGCCCCGCTCCACCGCCTCGTCGGTCGACAGGTCCCCGAGGAAGCTCAGCAGGTCCATCGTGGACTCGACGTCCCGGGCGCGGCGGTCCGGCGCGAGCCGCTGCAGCTGCGACTCGATCTCGGTGACCACCTCGGGATCCAGCAGTTCCCGCAACGCCTCCGAGCCGAGCAGCTCGGCCAGCAGCGTCGAGTCCAGGCTCAACGCCGCCGAGCGGCGCTCGGCCAGCGGCGCGTCGGTCTCGTAGAGGAACATCCCGATGTAGCCGAACAGCAGGCTGCGCGCGAACGGCGACGGAGTCGGCGTCTCGACCTCCACCACCCGCACCTTGCGCGCCGCGACCTGCGACATCAGCTCGGTGAGCCCCGGAACGTCGTAGACGTCCTGGAGGCACTCCCGCATCGCCTCCAGCACGATCGGGAACTGCTCGTACTGCGCGGCCACCGACAGCAGCTGCGCCGCGCGCTGCCGCTGCTGCCACAGCGGCGACCGGCGGCGCGGATCCCGGCGCGGCAGCAGCAGCGCGCGGGCCGCGCACTCGCGGAACCGGGCCGCGAACAGCGCGGAGCCGCCGACCTCGTCGGTCACGACCTGCTGCACCTCCTCCGGCGCGAGCAGGACGTCCTCGGCGGTGGGCAGCACCTCGGAGCCGGAGTCGTCGAGGGCGTCGGCCAGCCGCAGCACGATCCCGTCGTCGGAGGAGGCGACCTGCGCGTCCACGCCTCTGCGCTCCCGCAGGCGGGCCCCGATCGCCAGCGCCCACGGCCCGTTGACCTTGGCGCCGAACGGGGAGTGCACCACCATCCGCCAGTCGCCGAGCTCGTCGCGGAACCGCTCGACCACGATCGTCCGGTCGTCGGGCACGTGCCGGGTCGCCCGGCGCTGTTCGTCCAGGTAGGATAGCAGGTTGTCCTGCGCCCACTCGTCCAGGCCCGCCTGGCCGATCCGCGCCCTGGCCGCGTCGGTGTCTGCCGCGGTCAGCTCCCGGACGAACGCGCCCAGCGCCCGCCCGAGCTCCAGCGGCCTGCCGGGGGAGTCGCCCTTCCAGAACGGCATCCGGGCGGGCTGCCCCGGCGCGGGCACCACGATCACGCGGTCGTGGGTGATGTCCTCGACCCGCCAGGACGAGGTGCCCAGCAGGAAGGTGTCGCCGACCCGGGACTCGTAGACCATCTCCTCGTCGAGCTCGCCGACCCGGACCCCGCCGCGGCCGGCCTCGTCGTCGCCGGGCGTGGTCACGGTGAACAGCCCGCGGTCCGGGATCGTGCCGCCGGAGGTCACCGCCAGCCGCTGCGCCCCCGGCCGCGCGCGCAGCTCGTCCTGCACCCGGTCCCAGACGACGCGGGCGCGCAGCTCGCCGAACTCCTCGCTCGGGTAGCGCCCGGCCAGCATGTCCAGCACCGCGTGCAGGGCGGAGTCGGGCAGCCCGGCGAACGGGGCCGAGCGGCGGACCACGGTGGCCAGCCGCTCCAGCGGCCAGTCGTCCATCGCGACCATCGACACGACGTGCTGGGCAAGCACGTCCAGCGGGTTGCGCGGGAAGGCCAGCGACTCGATGAGCCCGTCGGCCATCCGCTCCGCGGTCACCGCGCAACCGACCAGGTCGCCCCGGAACTTCGGGAACACCACGCCGCGCGACACCGCGCCCACGTGGTGCCCGCCGCGGCCGATGCGCTGCAACCCGGACGCCACGCTCGGCGGGGTCTCCACCTGGACGACCAGGTCCACCGCGCCCATGTCGATGCCCAGCTCCAGCGACGAGGTCGCGACCACGCACGGCAGCCTGCCGGATTTCAGCTCCTCCTCGACGACCGCCCGCTGCTCCTTCGACATCGAGCCGTGGTGGGCCTTCGCGACCGCGGCGGGCGCGCCCTGCGCGACCCCGGACCCGCCGACGGCCTCGGCCGGGAAGCGGTCCGGCGGCGCGGGCTCCTCGGCCGCGAGCTCGTTGATCCCCGCGGTCAGCCGCTCGGCCAGCCGCCGCGAGTTGGTGAACACGATCGTCGACCGGTGCTGCCCGATCAGCTCCAGCACGCGGGCCTGCACCGAGGGCCAGATCGAGGGCAGCTGGTCGTCCTCGCCGCCGCCGAGCTCGGCCAGGTCGGGAACCGGGACCTCGACCCGGACCTCGACCTGCTTGGCGTTGCGCGGCTGCACCGTCCGCACCGGCCGGCCACCGGCCAGGAACGTCCGCACCTCGTCGACCGGGCGCACGGTGGCCGACAGGCCGATCCGCTGCGCGGGCGCGGGAAGCAGCTCGTCGAGCCGTTCCAGCGACAGCGCAAGGTGCGCGCCGCGCTTGGTCCCCGCCACCGCGTGGACCTCGTCGACGATCACCGTCTCCACTCCGCGCAGCGACTCCCGGGCGGCCGAGGTCAGCAGCAGGAACAGCGATTCCGGTGTCGTGACCAGGACGTCCGGCGGGGTGCGGGCGAACGACCGGCGCTCTTCGGCGGGCGTGTCGCCGGTGCGCATCCCGACCCGGATGTCCGGCGGCGCGCCACCGCGGCGCTGCGTTTCCTGCCGGATCCCGGCCAGCGGAGCGCGCAGGTTGCGCTCCACGTCGACGGCCAGGGCCTTCAGCGGCGAGACGTAGAGGACGCGGCACCGCTTCTTCGGCTCGGCGGGCGGACCCTCGGCGGCGAGCCGGTCCAGCGCGGACAGGAAGGCCGCCAGCGTCTTGCCCGAGCCGGTGGGCGCGATGACCAGCGCGTGCTCGCCGTCCGCGATCGCCCGCCACGCGCCGACCTGGGCCTCGGTCGGCGCGTGGAAGGCACCCCGGAACCAGTCCGCGGTCGCGGGGGAGAAGGTCTCCAGCACGTCGGTCATGACTCCATGCTGAACCAGACCTCCGACAACGTCCGAGCTGGTCGCTGAAGGTTTCCTCAGTGTCTGAAGGTCCTCTCAGAGTTGTGGCGCGCTTCCGGTGGCGTCAGGCCGGGCACATCCAGTCGTCGTCCTTGCGGACCTGCGCGCCACCGGGCGCCGGGAACGGCTCGCGGAAGGTGAACGCCTCCGGCGACGGCCCGTGCTCGCGCAGCAGCGACAGGCGCTGCTCGGCCTCGGCGACGGTCGGCCGGTGCCCTGCGGGCACCCACCACAGCACGGTGTGCGCCTCGGCCATCTTCGGGAACCACTCCCGGCGGCGGCGCAGGACCGCCAGGTGGCCGGGGTCGCGGTAGACGTAGTCGGCCAGCGCCTCCACCGACTCCCAGACCGACATGTTCACGATGATCCGGTCGTCGCCGAACCCGCGGACCGCGGTGGCGTCGCCGTCCTCGGTCTGGAGCCGCCACACGAATCCCGGTGCGGCGTCAGCGGCCGCGTTCACCGGGTCGAGGGCTGCGACGAAACCGGCCAGCTCGGCGCTGTCCAACGGGGCGACCGGGAGGGCGATGTTGACCTGGGCGAGGTGGAAAGCAGTCATGTGACGTGAGGCTAATTCAGCCGATTCCGGGGATCACCATCTTCTCGTGACACGGACGTGGGACCATCTCGGCCGGGAACAACAGCAGTAGGAGGAACAACCGGTGCGCGTCCTGTCGGTGGATCTCGGGACCTCCAACACCGTCGCGGTGCTCTCGGCGCACGGTCGGCCACCGAGGGTGGTCGAGGTGGACGGATCGGCGACCATGCCGTCAGCGGTCTTCGCCGCCGAGGACGGCGCGATCATCGTCGGCCGGGAGGCCGAACGCCGCGCTCGGCTCGACCCGTCGCGGTACGAGCCCAACCCCAAACGCCGCGTCGACGAGGGCACCCTGCTGCTCGGTGAGTCGATCATCACCGTCACCGACGCGCTCGCCGCGGTGCTGCACCGGGTCGCCGAGGAGACCACCCGCCAGCTCGGCGGCGCCCAGCCGGACGAGGTGCGCCTGACCCACCCCGCGCAGTGGGGCCCGACCCGGCGCAACGTGCTGCTGTCGGCGGCCAGGCTGGCCGGGTTCGGCAGCAACCTGGTGCTGGTGCCCGAACCGGTCGCCGCCGCCGCGCACTTCGCGTCGTTCCCGGACCGCTCGCTGGCCCCCGGCCAGGCGCTGGCCGTCTACGACCTCGGCGCGGGCACCTTCGACTGCGCGGTCGTCGGCGCCACCCAGAGCGGCTTCGCCGTGCTGGCCGAGGACGGCCTGCCCGACCTCGGCGGGCTCGACGTCGACCAGGCGCTGCTCGAACACGTCGGCCGCCAGGTCTCCAACAAGGACCCGCAGCGCTGGCAGCGGCTGCTGCGCCCGGAGACCACCGCCGACCGGCGCGCCCAGCGCGCGCTGCGCGAGGACGTCAAGGCCGCCAAGGAGGCGCTGTCCCGGCACGTCCAGACCGAGGTCCCGATGCCGGAGCCGTTCGAGGACGTGCTGGTCACCCGGGCCGAGCTGGAAGCGCTGGTGCGGCCGAGCATGCTGCGCAGCGTCGAGATGGTCTCGTCGGTCGTGCGCTCCAACGGCATGGCGCCGGAGAACCTCGCCGGGCTGTACCTGGTCGGCGGCTCCAGCCGGCTGCCGCTGGTGGCGACGCTGATCGGCGAGCAGCTGCGGATCGTGGCCACCAGCCTGGACCAGCCCGAGACCGCGGTCGCCCTCGGCGCCCACCACGTCTCGCGGGACGGCACCGCGCTCAACACCCACGACCTGAGCTCCGGTCTCGCCTCCGCGCAGGCCCCCCGCTACCAGGAACCGGACACCGTCCGCACCGCGCTGCCGGTCCCGCCGCAGCCCGCGCCGCCGCGGAAGCAGGGCCCCGCGGTCTCCCGCAACGTGCTGGTCGGTCTGAGCGCGGTCGCGCTGGTCGCCGTCATCACCGCGGTCGTCGCGATCGTGCTGACCTCCGGCGGCGGCACCCCGACCGCCAGCGCCTCGGAGTGCCAGGACCCGGGCGCGGCCAAGGACGCCAAGGGGTTCAACCCCTGCATGGGCCAGCTCGCCGGGAACCTCCCGGAGACCACGAACTGCGCCCCCGGCTGGCAGCGGATCGTGCCCGGCCTCGGCGAGCTCAGCGGCACCGTCGCGTCCTGCTCGATCGGCAACCCCAACGACGGCACCTCGATCGTCTACACCCACCTGGGCTCGATGGAGGAGGCCAAGCGCCGCGCGGACCTGCTGCTGGAGTTCAACGGGGTCAACAGCGACCAGGTGACCGCGGAGTGGTCCGGCAACGGCCTGTCCGGCGAGTACCGCGCGGTCACCAGCGAGACCTTCGGCACCGTGGTGTTCACCGTCGACGACCGGCCGCTGGTCGGCCTGGTCCTGCAGCCCAACCCGCAGCAGCAGCTGACCCCGGACCGGATGGCCGACCAGTTCGAGCAGACCGTCCAGCCGGGCAAGGGCTGAGCTCAGCGGCGGTTGCGGCGTTCCCAGAGGAACCGGATCGCCAGGATGATCACCACGATCAGCCCGGCAGCGATCACCGCCTGCCCCAGCGGACCGGCCAGCCCGGTCGGATCTCCCTGCGCGAACAGCACACCACCATGCTAAGAGCGCACCGTAGGCTGGGCCCGATGCGTCACACAGTTTTCCGCCGCTGGATGGCGGCCGAGTTCGGAGCGGTCCGGGCCGAAATGCTGGCCCAGGACCACGTGTTCTCCTCGCTGGGCGGGCGCACCGTCGACGAAGCGCTCGAAGCCGGGATGCAGCCCAAGGAAGTCTGGGCCGCCGTCTGCGAGGCGTTCGAGGTGCCCAAGGAACGCCGTTAGGGCTTGGGCGGATTGACCTCGAAGTCGGCCCACAGGTTCTGCGCGCTGATCTCCTGCTCGGGCGTCCGGCCGCTCTCGGCGTAGTGCTCGTAGGCGCGACGCCGTTCTTCCTGGAGATGCCGCCACGCCTCCGCGCGCACCATGCGCTCCTGGCGGGCAGTGGGGTGACCTTCGGCGAAGGCGATCTCGGCTTCGGCGAACGGGTCCTCGGTGGTGCGCGCCTCCTCGGGGCTGGGCTTGCCCGGGAACGCCTCGGCCGGTGGTTCGTGGTGCCGGTACCGGAAGTACGGGTTGTTGTCGGGCAGGTGCCCGGCCACCCTCCCGTAGAACCCGAGGAAGGCCAGCAGCATGCCCGCGACCAGGCTGAACACCACGTTCGACAGCCGGAACGCCAGCAGGTTCCAGGAGGTCTCCAGCACCGCCAGGTTGGCCAGGCCGGACACGAAGAACAGGATCCCGACCACGGCGGTGGTGGTGGAGGCCACCGCGCCGCCCCACACGGCCGCGCCGATCAGCACCAGCCCGACCAGGATCGAGATCACCGACAGCAGGCCGTTGCTGGAGAGTCCGAAGATCACGGCGCCCTCGGTGCTGAGGAAGGGCAGCTGGTTGGCCAGCCCGAGCACGCCGAAGCACAGCAGTCCGGCACCGAAGATCGCCGCCCCGATCCGGTAGATCTTGCTCAGCGGATGCTCCGGCGGCAGGTAGCGGTCCATGCGCATTTCCGCACCTCCTCTGGGCTCCTGCGGCCAGTGTCCGCTCGCGGCGCGACCTTCGCATGTCACACCACCGGGTGACGGAACTGGCGTGTCGGGGACGTGATCGAACATCCGTTCGTCTACTATGGCGGCAGCGGAATCGACCACTGCGCACCGAACCACCGGCCCGCGGGTGGACTGTCGGGCCCAGCCCGTAGCGTCGGTTCCGACAACGGAGACGACGTTTCGACTTTCGACCGAGGTGGACCCCCGATGGCAGCGACACCCGACAAGGGCAAGGCGCTCGAACTGGCCCTCGCCCAGATCGACAAGCAGTACGGCAAGGGATCGGTGATGCGTCTCGGTGACGAGACGCGCGCGCCGATCGAGGTCATCCCGACCGGGTCCATCTCGCTGGACGTGGCGCTGGGCATCGGCGGTCTGCCGCGCGGCCGGATCGTCGAGGTCTACGGGCCGGAGAGCAGCGGTAAGACCTCGGTGGCGCTGCACGCCGTGGCCAACGCTCAGAAGCAGGGCGGCACCGCGGCGTTCATCGACGCCGAGCACGCGCTGGACCCCGAGTACGCCAAGGCGATCGGGGTCGACACCGACTCCCTGCTGGTCTCCCAGCCCGACACCGGTGAGCAGGCGCTTGAGATCGCCGACATGCTGATCCGCTCCGGCGCGCTGGACATCATCGTCATCGACTCGGTGGCCGCGCTGGTGCCGCGCGCCGAGATCGAGGGCGAGATGGGCGACAGCCACGTCGGCCTGCAGGCCCGGCTGATGAGCCAGGCGCTGCGGAAGCTGACCTCGGCGCTCTACAACGCCAAGACCACCGCGATCTTCATCAACCAGCTCCGCGAGAAGGTCGGCGTGATGTTCGGCTCGCCGGAGACCACGACCGGTGGCAAGGCGCTGAAGTTCTACTCGTCGGTGCGGCTGGACGTCCGCCGGATCGAGACCCTCAAGGACGGCTCGGACGCGGTCGGCAACCGCACCCGCGTCAAGGTCGTGAAGAACAAGGTGGCGCCGCCGTTCAAGCAGGCCGAGTTCGACATCATCTACGGCATCGGCATCAGCCGCGAGGGTTCGCTGATCGACATGGGCGTCGAGCAGGGCATCATCCGCAAGTCCGGTGCCTGGTACACCTACGAGGGCGACCAGCTCGGCCAGGGCAAGGAGAACGCCCGCAAGTTCATGCGGGAGAACCCCGACGTCGCCAACGAGATCGAGAAGCGGATCAAGGAGAAGCTCGGCATCGGCGCCCAGGTGGACGCCGAGAACGCCGAAGCGGCTCCGGTCGACTTCTGAGCATGAGCACCGAAGGTCCCCGTCGTCGTGGCCGCCGGAGCGGCTCCGGCGACGGGGGAGCGGATCGCGGCGAAGCCGGGCCCGCGGGCGCTCCGGAGGAGCGGGGTCCGCAGACTCCGGAGCAGCGCGCCCGGGACACGGTGTACCGGATGCTCGCGGCGCGGGCGCGGAGCCGGTCGGAGCTGCGGCAGGCGTTGCTGCGCAAGGAGATCGACGAGGACGTGGCCGACGGCGTGCTCCAGAAGTTCGTCGACGCGGGCCTGGTCGACGACGCCGCCTTCGCCGAGTCCTGGGTCAACGAGCGGCACCGCAACCAGGGTCTGGGGCGCCGGGCGCTGGGATTCGAGCTGCGCCGCAAGGGCGTGGACGAGAGCTCCGTCGAAGCGGCTCTGGCCACTGTGGACGGTGATGCGGAGGTGGAGCGGGCGCGGGAGCTGGTGCGGCGCAAGCTCCGCTCGATGGGCTCGCTCGACAGCACCGCGCGCATGCGCAGGCTGGTCGGCATGCTGGCGCGCAAGGGTTATTCCGAGGGGCTCGCGTTCCGGGTCGTCCGCGAGGAGCTGGAGAACTCCGGCCTCGACGACCCGACGGACGACGAAACCCCCTGATCTCGAAACCGCCTGCCTCGAACCCCCGGTCGCGAAATCCCCTGACTTCGAAACTGCCTGGCTTCGAAACTGCCTGGCTTCAAGAGGAATCCGGCGTGGCTGGGGCGTATCGCCGGGCCGCGCTTGTGGAGCCACCCCGAATTGACAGGCAAGTAAATACTTGCCTATGGTCGTGGCCATGGGCGACGTGTTCAAGGCCCTCGCCGATCCGACCAGGCGTGCCGTGCTCGACGAGTTGCAGGAGCGGGACGACCAGACCCTGTTCGAACTGTGCGGCCGACTCGCGATGAAGCACCAGCTGAGCCTGTCCAGGCAGGCCGTTTCCCAGCACCTCGCCGTCCTCGAGGACGCCGGGCTCATCGCCACCCGCCGCGACGGGCGCTACAAGTACCACTCGCTCGACACCACACCACTGCGCGCCATCGCCGAACGGTGGCCGATCGACACCGGAGAAGAGCCCTCATGAGGATCTACATCACCAGCGTCTTCGTGGACGACCAGGCCAAGGCCCTGCGGTTCTACACCGAGGTCCTGGGTTTCCAGAAGAAGCACGACATCCCGCTCGGGGAGGCCCGCTGGCTCACGGTGGTCTCGCCGCAGGAGCCGGACGGGACCGAACTCCTGCTGGAGCCGGAGGGCCACCCGGCGGCGCGCCCGTACAAGGAGGCGCTGGCCGCGGACGGCATCCCGGTGACCTCCTTCGACGTCGACGACATCGCCGCCGAGCACGAGCGGCTGCGCGGGCTCGGCGTCCGGTTCACCCAGGAGCCGACGAAGATGGGCCCGGTCACCACCGCCGTCCTCGACGACACGTGCGGGAACCTCATCCAGCTCGTCCAGCAGTGACGCCCTTCCCAGATCTGGGACGTGGGTACCGGATTGTCGTGGTCAGCTCATAGAGTCACCGACCATGACGAGTCCTGCCGACACCCCGCGACACATCGTCTGGGACTGGAACGGAACGCTCCTCGATGACAACCACGCCGTCCTCGCTTCGGTGAACGCGGTCTGCTCCGCGTTCGACCGCGAGCACATCGACCTCGACGAGTGGCGGACGGTGTTCAGCCGCCCGCTGTTGCAGTGCTACGAACGCCTCCTGCGCCGCGAGCTCAGCGAGCAGGACTGGGCCCGGATCGACGTGCTCTACCACGAGGTCTACCGGGAACTGCTGCACACCTGCGGCCTGGCCAAGGGCGTCCCGCACGCACTGGAGGAGTGGCGGGGCAGCGGTCGCACCCAGTCGCTGCTGTCGATGTGGTTCCACGACGAGCTCGTGGCCCTGGTGACCGACCTGGGCCTGCACGAGCTGTTCGCCCGCATGGACGGGCTGCGCGCCGAGATCGGCGGCGGTTCCAAGGACGTGCACCTCCAGCGCCACATCGCCGAGATCGGCGTCGACGCCAAGGACGTGGTCCTGATCGGTGACGTCGTCGACGACGCGCACGCCGCCAAGCACGTCGGCACCGACTGCATCCTGGTCACCACCGGCGTGATGGGCCGGGACAAGCTCGAACCCACCGGGTTCCCGGTCGTCGACTCCATCCCGGAGGCGCTGGCCCGCCTGAACTGACCGGTTGCCGGCGCGGATCGAAGACCTCCGATCCGCGCCGGTCCGGGTCAGCCGAGCGCGCTCGCCTGCCGGGCGAGCGCCTCGACCTCACCCCACGCCCCGGCGTCGAGCAGCTTCTTCGGCGCGAGCCACGATCCGCCGACGCACCCGACGTTGGGCAGCGCCAGGTACTTCGGCGCGGTTTCCACGCTGATGCCGCCGGTCGGGCAGAACCGCAGCCCGGGCAACGGTCCGGCGATCGACTTCAGGTACGGCACGCCACCGCTGGGCTCGGCGGGGAAGAACTTCATCGCCGTCACCCCGCGCTCGGCCAGCCGCATCGCCTCCGACACGGTGCTGACCCCCGCCAGGTACGGCACGCCGGAGTCCTCGACGTCGTCGAGGAGCTTCGGCGTGCTCCCGGGCGTCACCAGGTAGCGCGCGCCCGCCTTCACCGCGTCCCCGGCCTGGCCGGGCTCGGTGATGGTCCCGGCGCCGACGACGAGGTCCGGCACCTCGGCGGCGATCCGCTCGATCGCGGGCAGGCCCGCCGGGGTGCGCAGCGTGACCTCGATCGTGCGGATCCCGCCCCGCAGCAGGGCTTCCGCCAGTGGCACGGCGTGCGCGGCGTCGTCGAGCGCCACCACCGGTACCACCGGGCTCAGGGTGAGGACGTCTGCTGCGGTGCTGATGTTCATCTTCGGTTCCTTCGCGGTCATGCGGTGACGTCGCTGGTGGCCTGCTGTGCGGCGGTGAACACGCTAGCGCCCTGGTCGGCGCGCCCCACCATCCGCCGGAACGCCGTGAACAGCTCGCGGCCGGTGCCGAACTGGGCGGACGGAGCGCCGCTCGCGGCCTCGCGGCCCAGCAGCTCGGAATCGGGGACCAGCGCTTCCAGGGTGCCGCGCTCGGCGTCGAGCCGGACCATGTCACCGTCGCGGAGCCGGGCCAGCGGCCCGCCCGCGGTGGCCTCCGGGGTGAGCTGGATGGCCGCCGGGATCTTGCCCGACGCACCGGACATCCGGCCGTCGGTGACCAGCGCGACCTGGTGGCCGCGGTCCATCAGCACGCCCAGCGCCGGGGTGAGGCCGTGCAGCTCGGGCATGCCGTTGGCCTGCGGCCCCTGGTTGCGGATGACCACCACGATGTCGTGGTCGAGCTCCCCGGCCCGGAACGCGGCGGTGAACTCGTGCTGGTCGCCGAAGATCCGCGCGGGCGCGGTGACGACCCGGTTCTCCGGCTTCACCGCCGACACCTTGATCACCGAGCGGCCCAGGTTTCCGTCCAGCACGCGCAGCCCGCCGTCGGGCGCGAACGGGTCGTCGACACCGCGCAGCACGTCCGGGTCGAGGCTCTGCGCCGGGGCGTCGCGCCAGACCAGCTCGCCGTCCTCCAGGAACGGCTGCTGCCGGTAGCGGTCCAGCCCGTCACCGGCGACCGTGCGCACGTCCGGGTGCAGCAGGCCGGCATCGAGCAGCTGGCCGACCAGCGTCTGCACTCCGCCCGCGGCCGCGAAGTGGTTGATGTCGGCGGAACCGTTCGGGTAGACCTTCGCCAGCGACGGCACGACCGCCGACAGCTCGGAGAAGTCGTCCCAGGTCAGCTCGATGCCCGCGGCTGCGGCGATCGCGGGCAGGTGCAGGGTGTGGTTGGTCGAGCCGCCGGTGGCCAGCAGCGCGACGACGCCGTTGACGATCGTCTTCACGTCGATGATCTCGCCGAGCGGCGTGTACTCCTCGCCGCGCGAGATCCGCACTACCCGCCGCGAGGCCTCCTCGGTGAGCGCCTTGCGCAGCGGGGTGCCCGGGGCGACGAAGCTCGACCCCGGCAGGTGCAGGCCCATGACCTCGACGACGAGCTGGTTGGAGTTGGCGGTGCCGTAGAACGTGCAGGTGCCGGGGGAGTGGTACGAGGCGGACTCGGCCTCCAGCAGGTCCTCGCGGGTCGCCTTGCCCTCGGCGAACAGCTGGCGGATCCGGCTCTTCTCGGTGTTGGGCAGCCCGGAGGCCATCGGCCCGGCGGGCACCAGCAGCGTCGGGAGGTGCCCGAAGGCCAGCCCGCCGATGAGCAGTCCGGGAACGATCTTGTCGCAGACGCCCAGCAGCAGCGCGGCGTCGAACATCTCGTGCGACAGCGCGACACCGGTGGCCATCGCGATCACGTCACGGGAGAACAGCGACAGCTCCATGCCGGTGCGGCCCTGGGTGATGCCGTCGCACATCGCGGGCACGCCGCCGGCGAACTGCGCGACCCCGCCTGCCTCCCGCACCGCGTCCTTGATCCACGCCGGGAACTCGGCGTAGGGCTGGTGGGCGGAGAGCATGTCGTTGTACGCCGACACGATGGCCACGCCCGGCTTGGTCGCGCCGCGCACGGCGATCCGGTCGGCGCCGTGGCACGCGGCGAACCCGTGCGCGAGGTTGCTGCAGGGCATCCCGGCGCGGACCGGGCCTTCGGACGCGGCCTGCCGGATGCGGTCGAGGTAGTCGCCGCGGGTGCGCGCGCTGCGTGCCGCGATCCGCTGCGTGACCTGATCAACGACGGGATGGATGGGCGCTTGCGCCGTCATTCGTCGCCTCCTACGCGGTGGTGGTTGTTACGGAGGGGCGACGACGCTGGCGCCTCTGTTAAGCCGTGACTACAGCCACACTAACCGGTGTGACGGAGATTTCAAAAACCGATTCAGAACTGGGCAGTGCGTGAACAAGATCGTTCCTCCTGGTGAATGGGACTGGTGCGCACGGGTGAAGCGGTGGCCGAACGTGCCTCCGGGTGGGCCAGGCATGATCGACGATGGTGGTCCGAACGCCGATGTGGAGGAGTCACGACATGCGGTTGCGGATGCTGCCGGTCGCCCTGGCGGCGGTCGCGGTGCTGTCGGCCTGCGGCAGCGCCGAACAGGCGCAGAACGCCCTGCCCCCGGCGCCGCCGCCCGCGCCGCCGCCGGTCGTGACCGGTGACGGGTCGGTGGACCTGGGCGGCTCGCCGACGATCGAGGAGATCAAGCAGCGCGGCAAGCTGCTGGTCGGGCTGCGCACCGACGACCCGCGGATGGTGCAGCGCGCGGGCGCGGGACAGTACCGCGGATTCGACGTGGAGATCGCCCGGCTGCTCGCGACCGGCATCGGCCTCGATCCGGACACCCAGATCTCCTACCGCTGGCTGCCGCCGGAGGTGCGGACCAACGCGATGACCGCGAGCAGCATCGACGTGCAGCTGGGCGGCTTCGACCCGAACTCGCCGCAGTTCGCCGAGACGGGCCCGTACGCGGTCACCGGGGACGGCACCGAGCACTACGTCGGCTTCAGCCCCGGCGACGACGCCATGGGTGACGAGCTGCGGCGCATCCTCGACGCCGCCGTCGCTGACGGGAGCTGGCAGCGCGCCTACGACAGCACGCTCGGTGCCGCCGGAGTCCCGGCGCACCCGTGACCGCGCGTTCCGGCGCGGGGCGGGTGTCGCGCCGGAACCGGCTGGCTCAGTCGCCCAATGCGCGCTGGACAGGCTCAGCCGCTCGCGCTGGACAGGCTCAGCCACCTGCCCGCGCCGGAAGCCTCAGCCGCGGGCCTCGCGCCGGACAGGCTCGGCCACTCGCCCCCGACAGGCTCAGCCACGGCCCCGCACCGCACCCGGCCAACCGCCACCCCGGCCGGAGCCGGACGGCTCAGTCGCCGGCCACGCCGGTCGCGGCCACCCGCTCCTCGGCGGGCGCGATCTGCCTGGTCTTCTTCCCCAGCCGGTTGCGCCGCTCGACGTAGGTCGCGGCCCAGGTCAGCAGCAGGCACATCGCGATGTACATCGCCGCCACCACGATGCTGACCGGGATGATCGGCCGGTCCAGCGTCGGGATCCCGCCGAGGTAGCGGGCGTAGTACAGCAGCTCCTGATAGGTGATCAGGAAGCCGAGCGCGCTGTCCTTGAGCAGCACCACCAGCTGGCTGATGATCGCGGGCAGCATCGTCCGGACCGCCTGCGGCAGCACCACGAACCGCATGACCTGGTTCTTGCGCATGCCGACCGAGTAGGCCGCCTCGCTCTGGCCCTTCGGCAGCGCGGTCACACCGGCGCGGAACGTCTCGGCCAGCACCGACCCGTTGTAGAGGGTCAGGCCCAGCACCACCGACCAGTACTGGCCGAAGTTCACGCCCAGCGTCGGTGCCGCGTAGTACAGGAAGAAGATCAGGATGACCAGCGGGATCGCGCGGAAGAACTCCACGACCGCCGCGCACGGCACCCGCACCCAGGCGTGGTCGGACAACCTGCCGAGCGCGAACACCGCGCCGAACAGCAGCGCCAGCACGGCACCGGAGGCGAACGCGGCGACCGTGTTGCCCAGGGCGCCCAGCAGCTCCAGCTGGATCTGCTCGTAGAGCAGCCACTCCCACTTGCTCGCGTCGAACTGGCCGGTGCTGTAGAAGCGCAGCACCACATACCCCAGCACGGCCAGCACGGCGACCGTGCTGACGACGCTGATGATCCGGTTGCGCGCGCGGGCGCGCGGCCCGGGGGAGTCGAACAGGACACTGCTCATCGGGCCACGCTCCACCGCTTCTCGAAGCTGCGCTGCACCAGCGTCAGCGGGATGACCAGGACCAGGAAGCCCACGGCGATCCAGACGAAGGCGTTGGTCGTGGGTTCACCGACCTCGTTGAGGAACGGGATGACCGAGCCGACCTCGTCCACGCTGAAGCCGGCCGCGACGGTGGTGTTCTTCAGCAGCGCGATCAGCACGCTGACCAGCGGCGGGACCACCGCGCGGAACGCCTGCGGCAGGATCACGCTGGTCAGCGACTGGGCGAAGCCCAGGCCGATGGACCGCGCGGCCTCGGCCTGGCCGACCGGCACGGTGTTGATGCCCGCGCGCAGCACCTCGCAGACGAACGCCGAGGTGTAGATGGTCAGCGCGATGACCGAGGCGGTGAAGAACGGGAACTGGACCAGCTCCAGCTTCGGGTAGGCGAAGACGAAGAAGAAGAAAACCAGCGTCAGCGGGGTGTTGCGCAGCAGCGTCACGTAACCGGTGCCCACGGCGCGCAGCGCCGGGACCGGGCTGACCCGCAGCGTGGCCAGGATCGTGCCGAGCACCAGCGATCCGGCGGCGGCCAGCAGGAACAGCTCGATCGTGCGCAGGAAACCGGCGGCCAGGACGTGCCCGTACTCCACCAAGATGTCGATCAACGAGAACTCCAGGACGGACCGGGTGCCCGCGCGGGCGGGCACCCGGTGACGGGATCAGTAGCGGTCCACCTTGGGCGGCTCGGAAGCCGTCCCGGACTTGCCGAGGGTCGCGTCGTAGATCCGCTTCCACTCACCGCTGGTGGCGGACTGCTCCAGGGTGTCGTTGATCTTGTTGCGCAGCGCCGTGTCGTCCTTGGCCAGGCCGATGCCGTAGGGCTCCTCGGAGAAGGTCTTGCCGACCAGCTTGAGCTTGTCCGGGTCCTGCGCGGCGAAGCCCTTGAGGATCGCGTCGTCGGTGGTCACCGCGTCGATCTGGCCGTCGAGCAGCTGCTGGACGCACTCGGAGTAGCGCTGGAACTCCACGATGTTCTGCGGCTCGGTGAGCTGCTGCTCCTTGACCCGCTGGATCGGCGTCGAACCGGTCGCCGAGCACACCTTCCTGCCCTTGAGCGACTCCGGACCGGTGATGTCGGTGTTGTCCTTGCGCACCATCAGGTCCTGGCCCGCGACGTAGTACGGACCGGCGAAGCCGACCTGCTCCTTGCGCTTGGCGTTGATCGTGTAGGTGCCGACGTAGTAGTCGACCTCACCGGTGGAGATCGCCTGCTCCCGCGCGGTGCTGGGGATCGGCTTGTACTCGATCGCGGCCGGGTCCAGGCCGAGCTGCGCGGAGACCATGCGGGCGATCTCGACGTCGAAACCGGAGTACTGGTTGGTCACCGGGTCGCGGAACCCGAGCCCCGGCTGGTCCTCCTTCACCCCGACGACCGCCTTGCCGCGCTGCTTCATCCGGTCGAACGTCGGCGACCCCTGCACCTGGACGTCCTTGGCGATGGTCTGCTCCACCGCGGGCTCGCCACCGCCACCGGGGCCGCCCTCGCGTCCGCAGCCGGTGAGCGCCAGCGCCAGCGAGGCCGCCAGCACCGTGGCCAGCCGAATACCTCTGGCTCGCATCTTCGTTTCCCCTCTCGATCAGTGGGTGAGGATCTTGCCGAGGAAGTCCTTGGCGCGGTCGCTCTTGGGTGCGCTGAAGAAGTCCCCCGGGGTGGAGTCCTCGACGACCTCACCGTCGGACATGAACAGCACCCGGTGCGCGGCGCGCCGCGCGAAGCCCATCTCGTGGGTGACCACCAGCATCGTCATGCCTTCGGCGGCCAGGCTGGTCATGACGTCGAGGACCTCGTTGACCATCTCCGGGTCCAGCGCCGAGGTCGGCTCGTCGAACAGCATCACCTTCGGCTTCATCGCCAGGGCGCGGGCGATGGCGGCCCGCTGCTGCTGGCCGCCGGAGAGCTGCGCGGGGTACTTGTCGGCCTGGTCGGCGATGCCGACCCGCTTGAGCAGGGCCTGCGCCTCCTCGTTCGCCTTGGCCTTGGCCAGCCCGCGGACCTTGATCGGCCCGAGCGTGACGTTGTCCAGGATCGTCTTGTGCGCGAAGAGGTTGAATTGCTGGAACACCATGCCGACATCGGCGCGGAGCCCGGCCAGCGCCTTGCCCTCGGCGGGCAGCGGGGTCCCGTCGACCGAGATCGTGCCGGAGTCGATCGGTTCGAGGCGGTTGATGGTCCGGCACAGCGTCGACTTGCCGGACCCGGACGGCCCGAGCACCACCACGACCTGACCGCGCGGTACGTCGAGGGTGATCCCCTTCAGCACGTGCAGCGCTCCGAAGTGCTTGTCGACCGCGGACATCCGGATCATCGGTGCATCCGTCGCGGCTGCGGTCATGCGTTCTCCTGCTCAGGAAGGGATTTCGGACACGATGGCCGAAACCTAAGCTGCGAACGGGTGATAGTCCAGACGGAGCCGGTCAACGCAGATTGCAACTCGGTTACACCGAGTGCGGACCGGCCGCTTTCACCCCGCACGCGCAGCGGCTCTACCCTGGGTAACGGGGCCCGGGAGGACCTGGTGGGCGTGGGCCACCGGCGTTGCGGGGAGCGCGGCCAGCCGTGGTGGTGAACTCGCTGTCACCGGACCTCTTCGACCGTGGAGTCCGGCAGCGTGAGAGAAGGTTGAATGTGACCCGCAGTTACCAGATCCGCACGTACGGTTGCCAGATGAACGTGCACGACTCGGAGCGTCTGGCGGGAATGCTGGAGGACGCCGGGTACGTGCGCGCGGCTACCGACGCCGATCCGGACGTGGTCGTGTTCAACACCTGCGCGGTGCGCGAGAACGCCGACAACCGCCTCTACGGCAACCTCGGCCACCTGCGCCCGGCCAAGGACCGCAACCCGGACATGCAGATCGCGGTCGGCGGCTGCCTCGCGCAGAAGGACCGCGGCGAGATCGTCAAGCGCGCCCCGTGGGTCGACGTCGTCTTCGGCACCCACAACCTCGGCGCGCTGCCCACGCTGCTGGAACGCGCCCGGCACAACGAAGAGGCCGAGGTCGAGATCCTGGAGTCGCTGGACGTCTTCCCGTCCACGCTGCCCGCCCGCCGCGAGTCCGCCTACTCGGGCTGGGTGTCGGTCTCGGTCGGCTGCAACAACACCTGCACCTTCTGCATCGTGCCCGCGCTGCGCGGCAAGGAGAAGGACCGCAGGCCCGGCGACATCCTCGCCGAGGTGCAGGCCCTGGTGTCGGAGGGCGTGCTGGAGGTGACCCTGCTCGGCCAGAACGTCAACGCCTACGGCGTGGAGTTCGGCGACCGGTACGCCTTCGGCAAGCTGCTGCGCTCCTGCGGGGAGATCGAGGGTCTGGAGCGGGTCCGCTTCACCTCGCCGCACCCGCGCGACTTCACCGACGACGTGATCGCGGCGATGGCCGAGACGCCCAACGTCTGCCACCAGCTGCACATGCCGCTGCAGTCCGGCTCGGACCGGGTGCTCAAGGCGATGCGCCGCTCCTACCGCTCGCAGCGCTACCTCGACATCCTGCGCAGGGTGCGGGAGGCGATGCCGGACGCGGCGATCACCACCGACATCATCGTCGGCTTCCCCGGCGAGACCGAGGAGGACTTCGAGGCGACCATGGAGGTCGTCCGGCAGGCCCGGTTCGCCAGCGCCTTCACCTTCCAGTACTCCAAGCGCCCCGGCACCCCGGCCGCCGAGATGGACGGCCAGCTGCCCAAGGAGGTCGTCCAGCAGCGCTACGACCGGCTGGTCGAGCTGCAGAACCAGATCTCCTGGGACAACAACAAGGAACTGGTCGACACCCCGGTCGAGCTGCTGGTCGCCGAGGGCGAGGGCCGCAAGGACACCGAGACCCACCGGCTCACCGGCCGTGCCCGCGACGGCAGGCTGGTGCACTTCACCCCCACCGGTGCGGTCGACGGCAACATCCGCCCCGGCGACCTCGTGCGCACCACGATCACCCGCGCGGCCCCGCACCACCTGGTCGCCGACGCCGAGATCACCGCGCACCGCCGCACCGCCGCGGGCGACAACTGGGAGGAGGGCACCCGCCCGAAGACCTCCGGCGTCAGCCTCGGCCTGCCCTCGTTCGGCGCGCCCGCGCCGCAGCCCGCCGCTCAGCAGGGATGTGCGTGTTGAGCGAGCAGGAGCAGGCGAAGGAAGGGCGGGCGCTGTTCGGCCGCGTGGACCCCGGGGCCCGCGCCGTGGTCATCGCCGGGGTGATCCTGGTCCTGGTGCTCACCTCGGTGCTGCCGTGGGTCGGTGACGCCGCGGGCTGGCAGGTGCTGACCGGTCAGGCCGACCCGGCCCTGCACGTCGGCCTGCTGCCCCGGCTGTTCTCGATCAACTCCACGATCGTCGGGGTCGCGATCGGCGCGCTGGCGCTGGCGACCCGGCGCTGGGCGATCGCCTGGGTCGCCGCCCTGGCCGGGGTCGTGGTGTCCTTCGAAGGTGTGATCGCGATCTGGTCCCGCCAGACCGTGCCCAACGCCGGTCCGGGCATCGGGCTGCTGCTCGCCGTGCTGTGCATGGTCGTGCTCGCGGTCCAGTGGCTCAAGGTCGTCTGGTCCCGCGACTGAACACCGGAGGCGGCTCCACCGACCGGGTGCAGCCGCCTCCGTCCGATCCTCAGCGGTCGGCCAGCGCCTGCTCCGCGGCGGCCAGCCACTCGCGCCACTGCTGCGCCTGCTCGTCGGCCTTCTTCGCGCGGCGCTCGTCGCCGGCGGCGCGCGCCTTGCTCGCCTGCGCCTCGAACTGCTCGACGCGGTCCCGGAACTGGTCGACCCTGGCCTGCGCCTCCGGGTCGGTCCGGCGCCACTGCGCGTCCGACGCCGACCGCACCCGGTCGCCGATCGCGCGCAGCCTGCCCTCCAGCTCCCGCATCCGCTCCCGCGGCACCTTGCCGATCTCGTCCCACCGCTCCTGGATGCGGTGCAGGTGCGCCTGCGCGGCCTTCAGGTCAGAGGAGGGATCGATCTGCTCGGCCTCGGCCAGCAGCTCCTCCTTGAGCCTGGCGTTCTCGGCGAACTCGGCGTCGCGCTCGGAGAACGCCTCGGAGCGGCGGGCGAAGAACTTGTCCTGCGCGGCGCGGAAGCGCTGCCACAGCGCCTCGTCGCTCTCGCGCGGCGCCCGCCCGGCCGCCTTCCAGTCCGCCATCAGCTGCTTGTAGCGGTTGGCCGTCGGACCCCAGTCGGTGGACTCGGTCAGCGACTCGGCCTCCTCCACCAGCTCCTGCTTGCGGTTCTTCGACGCCGCGCGCTGCCGGTCGAGCTCGGCGAAGTGCGAACCGCGCCTGCGGTTGAACGCGTCCCGAGCCTTGGAGAAGCGCCGCCACAGCTGCTCGTCGGTCTTGCGGTCGACCCCGCGGATGGTCTTCCACTCGTCGAGGATCGCCCGCAGCCGGTCACCGGCGTGCTTCCAGTGGGTGGCCTCGGCGCCGATCTGCTCGGCCTCGGCGGCCAGCGCCTCCTTGCGCGCCACCGCGTCCGCCCGCGCCTGCTCCTTCTCGGCCTTGGCGTTCTCGACCGCGTGCTCGGCCCGGGTGATGACGTGGTCCACGCGCTCGGACAGCGCGGCCAGGTCGCCGACCACGGCGGCTTCGGCGAGGCCGTCGCGGATGTGCTTCGCGCTGGTCAGCGCCTGCTTCGGCTCACCGGCGTGGGTGTCGAGGCGGGTCTCCAGCAGCTCGACCTCGGTGAGCATGTCGTCGAACTTGCGCGCGTAGTGGGCCAGCCCTTCGGTGGCGTCACCGGCCTGCCAGGACCCGACGGCGCGCTCGCCGTCGGCGGTCCGCACGTAGACCGTGCCCTGGTCGTCGACCCGGCCCCACTTCGCGGGATCGGCCGACGCGGCCGGCACGGCGGGGGCGGCACTGGCCGACCCGGTGTGGCCGCTGGTCGAATCCGCAGCCTTGCTGGCGACGGTGTCCGGGGTCGTGTCCTGATGCGTCATGGCCGGCTTCCTCCTTGCGTGCCCGCTCCGATGCCCGTGCCGCGCACGGGCGCCCCGCATCGGCGGGGCCCAGCAAGCGTCGACCCGAACCCGTGGGCGGTCCGGCCTCCGCTGGCGCATTCAAACAGGTGCCGCCGCGAACCGGTACTCCGAGGCGGGACCGGGGACGCGGCGCTGCGCGACATCATTGTGATCGTCAGCGCGGCCGGGCGCAGACAGGTGGGGGTGCGGGCCTCTCGCTTCGCCCGTTCGGGAGTCCCTGCTCCGCTCACCGTCGCCCGTGACCTCTACCGTGCACAGGTGTGATCACCCGTGTCGCTGTGGTGCCGTATCCGCCGTTGCTGCTTCCGGAACTGACCGTGCGGGCCGGATCGGAAACCGCGCGACTGCGGGACGCCTGCTTGCGCGCCGTGTCCAGTCTGACCCAATCGTCGGCCGAATGGGTGGCGGTTGGCGCAGATCGTTCTGGCGCGCGCGTCCTGGGGCCGCACGAGCGCGGCACCTACGCGGGCTTCGGCGTGGACGTCCCGGTCGCCCTCAGCGACGAGCCGCGGGGCGAGCCCGACCCGCTGTTCCCGCTGCCCGCGCTCGCGGCGGCCTGGCTGCGCGAGAAGTCCGGGGCGCACCGGGTGGAGGTGCGCCTGCTCGCCGCGGACGCACCGCCGTCGGACTGCCTCGACTGCGGACGCGCGCTCGCCGAAGAGGCGCAGGCGCTGCTGGTGCTGGCCGATGGCACCAACTGCGCGATGCCGAACTCCCCATACCCGCCGGACGACCGGGCCGAGCCGGTCGACGAGCTGATCCGCGGCGCCCTCGCCGACGCCGACGGCGAACGCCTGCTGGAGCTCGACCCGGACCTGACCGCGGAGGTCGGTGTCGAGGGCCGCGCCGCGTTGCAGGTCCTCGGCGGCCTGCCCGGAACCTGGCGCGGAGAGCTGCTGTACTCCGCGGCCCCGTTCGGCGTCGCCTACCACGTCGCGGTCTGGACGCGGACCGACGTGGTGGCCTGACCGAGCTGTTTCAAGGTCGAGGCGTGATTTCAAGGTCGAGGCGTGGTTCCAAGGTCGGTGGCGTGGTTCTAAGGTCGATGGCGTGTCCACTGTGTCCGAACCGCGGCTGATCGCGATCGTCGGCCCGACCGCCACGGGCAAGTCCGACCTGGCAGTCGAGTTGGCCGAGGAGCTCGGCGCCGAGGTCGTCAACGCCGACGCCCTCCAGCTATACCGGGGCATGGACATCGGCACCGCGAAGCTGAGCCCGGAGGAACGGCGCGGCATCCCGCACCACCTGCTCGACGTGCTGGACGTGACCGAGACGGCGTCGGTGGCGGCCTACCAGCGGCACGCGCGCGCAGTCGTCGAAGGGCTGCTCGCACGGGGCAAACCGGCCGTTCTCGTCGGTGGCTCCGGTCTCTACGTCCAGGCCGTGATCGACGACCTGTCGTTCCCCGGCACCGATCCCCGGGTGCGCGAGCGCTGGGAACGGGAACTGCACGAGCGTGGACCCGAGCACCTGCACCGCAGGCTCGGCGAACTCGACCCGCCCGCGGCCGAGGCGATCCTGCCGTCCAACGGCCGCAGGCTGGTGCGCGCCCTGGAGGTCATCGAGATCACCGGCAGGCCGTTCTCGGCGAACCTGCCGGTGCCCGGACCACCCCGCTACGGCGGCGTGCTGGTCGGGCTGGACCGCCCGGTCTCCGATCTCGACGACCGGGTCGACCTGCGCGTGACCAGGATGTTCGACGCCGGGCTGGTCGACGAGGTCCGCAGGCTGGAGCGGCAGGGCCTGCGCCGTGGCCGGACGGCGTCCCGCGCTCTGGGCTACCAGCAGGTGCTCGCCGAGCTCGACGCCGGCGGCGACATGGCCGCGGCGGCGGCCGAGACCGCGAAGCTCACCCGCCGGTTCGTGCGCAGGCAGCGGTCGTGGTTCCGCCGGGACAAGCGGATCCACTGGTTCGACGCCGCCGCCCCGGCGCTGGCGGACGACGTCCGCGCACTTCTGCGCACGTAGACTGGCCGATGTGCGCACCTCGGACGGTCCCCGGTTCCTCAAGGGACACGGCACCCAGAACGACTTCGTCATCCTGCCCGACCCCGACGGCGAGCTGAAGCTCACCGACTCGAGGGTCCAGGCGCTGTGCGACCGCCAGCGCGGCTTGGGCGCCGACGGCGTCCTGCGCGTCGTGCGCGCCGGGGCGTTGGAGGACGCTCCGGAGTCGGTGCCCTCCGACGTCTGGTTCATGGACTACCGCAACGCCGACGGCTCGATCGCGGAGATGTGCGGCAACGGCGTCCGGGTCTTCGCGCACTATCTGGTGCAGTCCGGGCTGGCGGCCCCGGGTGAGATCGCGGTCGGAACCCGAGCGGGCGTCCGCCCGGTGGTGACCCACCCGGACGGCCGGGTCACGGTGGAGATGGGACCGGCCACGCTGTTCGGCGAGTCGGCCACGAAGGTGGGGGAGACCGGTTTCGACGGCGTAGCGGTCGACGTGGGCAACCCGCATCTGGCCTGCGTCACCGACGCCGACCTCGACTCGCTCGACCTGAAGGTGCAGCCGCCGTTCGACGAGACCGTGTTCCCCAACGGCGTGAACGTCGAGTTCGTCCGCCGCACCGGGCCCGAGCGGGTGCGGATGCGCGTGCACGAGCGCGGGGTCGGCGAGACCCGCTCCTGCGGCACGGGAACGGTCGCCGCGACGGTCGCCGCGCTGCGCGCGGACGGGCTGACCACCGGCCGCCGGACCGTCGACGTGCTCGGCGGGACGGTCGAGGTTGAGGTCACCGGCTCGACCTCGACGCTGACCGGTCCGGCCGAGCTGGTGGCCTCGGGCCACCTCGACGCCGAGTGGTGGGCGCATGCCTGAGCCATCTCTCCCACGTCCGAAGGCTGAAAACCGGTCGCAGGCCGTGGGACAATGAACTCGATATGACGAATTCTGCAATCAGGGCCTCCGGTTTCGACCCGGCTGATTTCGATCCGGCCGGCTTCGACCCCGCCGAGCTCAACGCCAACGGCGCCGAGCCGGACGAGGTCGAGTCCGGCGAATACGAACCCATCCTCGCCGAGGAGCCCTCCACGGGTGAGATGGAGCTCGCCGACCGCAACTCGCTGCGGCGGGTCTCCGGTCTGTCCACCGAGCTCGCCGACATCACCGAGGTCGAGTACCGGCGGCTGCGCCTGGAGCGGGTCGTCCTCGTCGGTGTGTGGACCGAGGGCGACGCCGAGCACGCCGAGGCGTCGCTCGCCGAGCTCGGCAGGCTCGCCGAGACTGCGGGCTCGGAGGTGCTGGACGGTCTGGTGCAGCGCCGCGACCGCCCGGACCCGGCCACCTACGTCGGTTCCGGCAAGGTCCGCGAGCTGCGCGAGGTGGTCGTGGCCACCGGCGCCGACACGGTCATCTGCGACGGTGAGCTCTCGCCCGGCCAGCTGCGGCAGCTGGAGGACAAGCTCAAGGTCAAGGTCATCGACCGGACGGCGCTGATCCTCGACATCTTCGCCCAGCACGCCAGCTCGAAGGAGGGCAAGGCCCAGGTCGAACTGGCCCAGCTGCAGTACCTCCTGCCGCGCCTGCGCGGTTGGGGTGAGGCGATGTCCCGGCAGGCCGGTGGCCGCGCGGGCGGTGCCACCGGTGGTGTCGGTACCCGTGGTCCCGGTGAGACGAAGCTGGAGACCGACCGGCGGCGCATCCACAAGCGGATCAGCAAGCTCCGCAAGGAGATCGCCGCGATGCGCACGGTCCGCGGCACCAAGCGCGGGCGCCGGGAGGCCAACGGCGTGTCCGGCGTGGCCATCGCCGGCTACACCAACGCGGGCAAGTCGAGCCTGCTCAACGCCATGACCGGCGCCGGTGTGCTGGTGGAGGACGCGCTGTTCGCCACCCTCGATCCGACGACCCGCCGGTCGAGCACCCCGGACGGGCGGCCCTACACCCTCACCGACACCGTCGGTTTCGTGCGGCACCTGCCGCACCAGCTGGTGGAGGCGTTCCGCTCGACGCTGGAGGAGGTCACCGGAGCCGACCTGCTGGTGCACGTCGTCGACGGTTCCGAGCCCGCGCCGCACGAGCAGGTCGCCGCGGTGCGCGAGGTGCTGTCGGAGATCGCCGAGGAGCACGGCGCCCCGGTGCCGCCGGAGCTGCTGGTCGTCAACAAGATCGACTCGGTGGGCTCCACCCGGATCGCCGAACTGCGCAGGCTGCTGCCGGGAGCGGTGTTCGTCTCCGCGCACAGCGGGGAGGGCATCGAGGCCCTGCGGGAGATCGTCGCGGACCGGCTGCCGCGTCCCGAGGTGTTCGTCGACGCGCTCGTGCCGTACACGCGGGGCGAGCTCGTGGCCCGGGTGCACTCGGAGGGCGAGCTCGTCGACGAGGAGCACACCGCGGAAGGAACCCGGGTGCGCGCCAAGGTGCGGTCCGACCTCGCCAGCGCGCTCGCTCCCTTCGCGGGAACCGGGTGAGGCTGCTGCGCCGCAGCAGCGCGGTGACCGCCGCGCTGCTGCTGGCCACCGCCGGCTTCGCGGCGGCGCAGCCCGCGCCGGCCGAGCGCTGCCGCATCGGTGACGACCGGCTGGACGAGCTGTCGGGCCTGTCGTCGGACGGCGAGTCGTGGTTCGCGGTCAACGACGGCGGTTCCGAGCTGGAGGTCTACGTCCTCGATCCCGCGGACTGCTCGGTGCGCGATGTCCGGACGGCCGACGTCGACCCCTACGACGTGGAAGACCTGGCCATCGCCCAGGACGGCACCGCCTGGCTGGCCGACATCGGCGACAACGGCCACGAGCGCGACGATGTCGTGCTTCATGCGCTGTCGCCGAAAGGCACTTCGAAGCTCTACCGCCTGACGTATCCGAACGGAGCGCACGACGCGGAAGCCCTGCTGCTCGACCGCTCCGGAGTGCCCTACATCGTCACGAAGGAACCGTTCGGCCCGGCGGGCGTCTACCGCCCGGCGGGGGAGTTGGCGCAGGACCGCGCGGTCCCGCTGGAGCGGGTCGCCTCGGTGTCGTTGCGCTCCACCAGAACCCCGGGCGGACCGATGTCCGGAACCCTCGGAAGCGTCCTGGTCACCGGCGGCGCGGTCAGCCATGACGGGATGGTCGCCGCGATCCGGACCTACACGGAGGCGTATCTGTTCGCCGCCCCGGACGGCGATCTCGCGGCAGCGCTGAACCGGGACCCGGTCGCCCAGATCCCGCTGCCGAACGAGCCGCAGGGCGAAGCCCTGGCCTGGGAACCGGACGGGACCTTGCTCTCGGCGACGGAAGGCGTCGGCCAGCCGGTCCGCGCCCTGCCCGCAGCCGCAGCCGCGGCCCACGGCACCGCACCGCCTCCCTCCGACGCCGCCCCGCAGGGCGGCGACACGGCGGAGGCGTC
The DNA here is from genome assembly GCF_039534165.1 of Saccharopolyspora taberi. Taxonomy (NCBI): domain Bacteria; kingdom Bacillati; phylum Actinomycetota; class Actinomycetes; order Pseudonocardiales; family Pseudonocardiaceae; genus Saccharopolyspora; species Saccharopolyspora taberi. The sequence continues at coordinate 135,954 of NZ_BAAAUX010000016.1, forward strand.
GCCGCAACCGGAAGAAAAGGGCTTCTCGAACACCCAGCTGCTGGTCGTTGGGATCGCGATAGCCGCGCTGGTCGTCTACGTCTCGCGCAGAGCCCGCCGCAGCCGCTAGGCGTGCATTCGCGGCGCAGGTCAGCTCAGCGGAAGACCACGCCGCCTCGTCAACCGGCACCCCGATCCGTCTTGTTTGGGCGTCCCGAACCAGCCTTCGCCGGGCTTCACCGCCCAGCCGGGCTCACCGCCTAGAAGCCTGCCTGGACCCCATGGCCCGGGACCTCCGCGGTCGGGAAAGGCATGCCCGCCTCCGCGGGCCCCAACCCACGGCCAGGAATCCACGGCCAGGAACCCGCGGCCAAGAACCCGCAGCCGCAAACCCACGTCCCGGAAACCGCACAGCCCGGCCACGGTCCCGGAAACCGCACACCCCGGCTCGCGCAGCCTCACGCGCGCAACCCGCCCGCGCAAAGCCCCGCTCCGGCTCCGCGCTGTCCGATCACCGCCCGATCAGAGCCGCCGCAGCACGGCGACCACCTTGCCCAGGATCGTGGCGTCGTCACCGAGGATCGGTTCGTAAGCCTGGTTGTGCGGCACCAGCCAGACGTGCTCCTCGGTCCGCTTGAAGGTCTTGACCGTGGCCTCGCCCTCGATCATGGCCGCGACGACGTCCCCGTTCTCGGCGTCCGGCTGCTGCCGCACCGCGACCCAGTCACCATCGGTGATGGCGAGGTCCACCATCGAGTCACCGACGACCTGGAGCAGGAACAGCGAACCCTCGCCGACGATCTCCTTCGGCAGCGGGAAGACGTCCTCGATCGACTCCTCGGCGAGGATCGGCCCACCGGCGGCGATCCGGCCGACCACCGGCACGTACGCCGGCTTGGTCTGCGAGTCCAGCTCGGGCCCGTTCTGCTCGGCCCCGGCGACGAGCACGCCCACCGTGCGCGGGCGGTGCGGGTCGCGCCGCAGGTAGCCCTTCCGCTCCAGCACCCGCAGCTGGTAGGCGACCGAGGAGGTCGAGGTCAGGCCGACCGCGTCCCCGATCTCCCGGACGCTTGGTGGATAGCCGTGATCTCGCATCCAGTCCCGGATCGCGTCCAGTACCTTCAGCTGCCGTTCGCTGAGCTCTTCGACGCCGCTCGGCTGCTGGGGCAGCGCGTGCACGTCGGCCTGCGCGTTGTCGATCTCCTGAGCGCGGCCCTCGATCGAACCGGTTGCATTCCTGGTCACCACTGCCTCCAGTTCCGGGGATTCGCTGTTGGATTGCGCCTTGGGGGTGGATTGCGCCTTGCTCGTGACGTTTCCACAGTAGACGGGACAAAGGCAGAGATCAAACACCTGTTCGAGTTAATTTTGCCCCGAAAGGCTCGCGTTCGACAGCACTCCTGGTACACAATCGCACGCAGGTTCGATCGAACATCTTTTCGATCTTGGTTCGTGTGGGAGGCGCCATGGCTGTGTTCGTCGATGCGACGGCGCGGGCACGCAGGGACGTGCCCGGGCGGGGATGTGCGCGTCCGGGGGCAGCCGAATCCGGTCGCCTGGCGGAGCGCCGATGGTTCGAGCGCGTGCTCGGGCGCCGGTTCCCGTCCGCGGCTTCGGCGTGTCGGTCCCGCCCCGACGGCGAGTGGTTCTGGTTGGGTTCGGCGGCGGCCTTCGCCTTCCTGATCGTCCTCCTCGTCGGTCTGGTCGGTCCGGCGGGTGGCGGCGACGTGCCCGCGAGCACGGGGGTCGTCCAGGTCCGGTCCGGCGACACGTTGTGGGGCCTGGCCGACCGGTTCGCGCCCGACAGCGATCCGCGGGACGTCGTGCACCGGATCGCCGAGCTCAACGATCTGGACGGTCTGACCGCCGAAGTGGGCCAGTCGCTGGTGGTGCCCATGGGACGTGCGTGACGGGTTGTCGCGCCCCGTCAGGAGGTTCTCGCCCGTCGGTCGGATCAAGGTCCCCCGGTTTGCTTCGCTCTGCACCGCCGATTAGAGTCGACCACAACATCTAGTAGTTACGCGGATGTACTTACTCCACGGGTTGGGATCGAGGAGTGGTCGACCGTCCACGCACGGTGAACATCGCGCGCGTGACGGGTGGTACTGGGGAAGGGGGTGAGCGCCGATGCGGTGCCCGTTCTGCCGAGGTGACGACTCGCGGGTGGTGGACTCGCGCGAGGTCGAGGACGGCCAGGCGATCCGGCGCAGGCGGTCCTGCTCCGGCTGCGGTCGCAGGTTCACGACCATCGAGGAGCTGGTGCTCTCGGTCGTCAAGCGCTCCGGTGTCACCGAACCCTTCAGCCGCGAGAAGGTGGTGCGGGGAGTGGCCAGGGCGTGCCAGGGACGCCCGGTCGAGGAGGACGCGCTGCAGCAGCTCGCGCACCAGGTGGAGGACACCGTCCGCTCCCTGGGCGTGGCCGAACTGCCCAGCCACGAGGTCGGGCTGGCGATCCTGGGGCCGCTGCGCGAACTCGACGAGGTGGCCTACCTCCGGTTCGCGAGCGTGTACCGGGCGTTCTCGTCGGTGGAGGACTTCGAGAAGGAGATCGCGGACCTGCGGGCGCTCAGCGGCGCCGCGCGGTCCGGCGGTCCCGATGGTGTGAAGGCGGACAGCAGCAGTGAGTAAGCCGCGTCGACGATCGTCCCGGCGCGGGGCGGCGAGGGCGCAGCGGCCGCCGGCGTCCCGCTACGGGACGTCGCGCGAAGTTGAGACGCGACCGAACCGGACGGGGAGACCGGACGGGGGCAACGCACGACGAGTGAGCGAGAAGGAAGAGGGTCAGGTCATGACAGAGACCGTCGGTGCTGCGGGGGAGCCGGACACAGGTGCCCTGGACAAGGGCATCCGGGTGCAGCGCGTCTACACCACGGAGGGGGTGCATCCCTATGACGAGGTCACCTGGGAGCGCCGCGACGTGGTGATGACCAACTGGCGGGACGGTTCGGTCAACTTCGAGCAGCGCGGGGTCGAGTTCCCGGACTTCTGGTCGCTGAACGCGGTCAACATCGTCACCAGCAAGTACTTCCGCGGCGCGGTGGGCAGCGACAAGCGCGAGAGCAGCCTCAAGCAGCTCATCGACCGCGTGGTCAAGACCTACGTCCGCAACGGCGTCAAGCACGGCTACTTCGCGACCGACGCCGACGCGGAGATCTTCGAGCACGAGCTGACCTGGATGCTCATGCACCAGGTGTTCAGCTTCAACTCGCCGGTCTGGTTCAACGTGGGCACCAGCTCGCGCCAGCAGGTCTCGGCGTGCTTCATCCTGTCCGTCGACGACACGATGGAGTCGATCCTCAACTGGTACAAGGAAGAGGGCCTGATCTTCAAGGGCGGTTCCGGCGCCGGCCTGAACCTGTCCCGGATCCGCTCCTCGCGCGAGCTGCTGTCCTCGGGCGGCACCGCCTCCGGCCCGGTCTCGTTCATGCGCGGTGCGGACGCCTCCGCGGGCACCATCAAGTCCGGTGGTGCGACCAGGCGCGCGGCGAAGATGGTCGTGCTCGACGTCGACCACCCGGACGTCGAGGAGTTCATCGAGACCAAGGCCAAGGAGGAGCACAAGATCCGCGCGCTGCGGGACGCGGGCTTCGACATGGACCTCGGTGGCGCCGACAGCGCCTCGGTGCAGTACCAGAACGCCAACAACTCGGTCCGCGTCTCCGACGAGTTCATGCGCGCGGTCGAGAGCGACGGCCGGTTCGGCCTGCGTTCGCGCACCGACGGCTCGGTCATCGAGTCGGTCCAGGCGCGGGACCTGTTCCGCAAGATCGCCAAGGCGGCGTGGGAGTGCGCCGACCCGGGCATCCAGTACGACGACACGATCAACGACTGGCACACCTCGCCGGAGACCGGCCGGATCTCGGCGTCCAACCCGTGCTCGGAGTACATGCACCTGGACAACTCCAGCTGCAACCTCGCCTCGCTGAACCTGATGAAGTTCCTGCGCGAGGACCTGACCTTCGACGCCGAGCTGTTCGAGAAGACCGTCGAGTTCGTCATCACCGCGATGGACATCTCGATCAGCTTCGCCGACTTCCCGACCGAGCCGATCGGGGAGACCACCCGCAAGTTCCGCCAGCTGGGCATCGGCTACGCCAACCTCGGCGCGCTGCTGATGGCCACCGGCCACGCCTACGACTCCGACGGCGGACGCGCGCTGGCCGCGGCGATCACCTCGCTGATGACCGGCACCGCCTACAAGCGGTCCGCGGAGCTGGCCGGCGCGGTCGGCCCGTACGAGGGCTACGCCCGCAACGCCGAGGCGCACCAGCGGGTCATGCGCAAGCACGCCGCGGCCAACGACCTGGTCCGCACCTACCACAAGAACGACGTCGCGGTGCACAAGCTGGCGACCCGGGTGTGGCAGGAGGGTCTGGAGATCGGCGCCCGCAACGGCTGGCGCAACGCCCAGGCGTCGGTGCTGGCGCCGACCGGCACCATCGGCCTGATGATGGACTGCGACACCACCGGCATCGAGCCCGACCTGGCGCTGGTCAAGTTCAAGAAGCTGGTCGGCGGCGGTTCGATGCAGATCGTCAACCAGACGGTCCCGCGCGCGCTGAAGGCCCTCGGCTACCAGGAAGAGCAGATCGAGGCGGTCGTCGAGTACATCGCCGAGCACGGCCACGTCGTCGACGCCCCTGGGCTGCGGCCGGAGCACTACGAGGTCTTCGACTGCGCGATGGGCCAGCGTTCGATCGCTCCCATGGGCCACGTCCGGATGATGGCGGCGGTCCAGCCGTTCCTGTCGGGCGCGATCTCCAAGACGGTGAACATGCCGGAGGAGGCCTCCGTCGCCGACGTCGAGGAGATCTACTTCGAGGGCTGGAAGCTGGGCCTGAAGGCGCTGGCGATCTACCGCGACAACTGCAAGGTCGGCCAGCCGCTGTCGGCGGGCAAGGGCGACAAGGGCGAGTCGGAGAAGGCGGTCGAGAAGCAGATCGAGTACCGCCCGGTCCGCAAGCGCCTGCCGAAGAAGCGCCCGAGCCAGACGGTGTCGTTCACCGTCGGCGGTGCCGAGGGCTACCTGCACGCGGGCTCGTACCCGGACGACGGCCTGGGCGAGATCTTCGTCAAGCTGGGCAAGCAGGGTTCGACGCTGGCGGGTGTCATGGACGCCTTCTCGATGTCGATCTCGGTGGGTCTGCAGTACGGCATCCCGCTGGAGTTCTACGTCTCGAAGTTCCAGAACCTGCGCTTCGAGCCCGCGGGCATGACCGACGACCCGGACGTGCGGATGGCCAGCAGCGTGCTGGACTACCTGTTCCGCAGGCTGGCGCTGGACTACCTGCCCTACGAGAAGCGGGCGCAGCTGGGCATCTTCACCGCCGATGAGCGCACCGCCCAGGTCAACGGCTACGACGAGTCCGACTCGGAGTCCGATGGCGAGGTCGACCTCGACACCCTGCGCTCCACTGTGGACTCCACGGCGTCGGAGTCCAGGGACGATGACGACCGCCGGGTCGGCAGCTCGACCGAACTGCTGGAACTCCGCCTCGGCAAGGCCGCCGACGCGCCGCTGTGCATGACCTGCGGCACGAAGATGCGTCCGTCGGGTTCGTGCTACCTGTGCGAGGGCTGCGGTTCGACCTCCGGCTGCAGCTGAGCCGAAGCGCGGTTGACTTGATCGACCGCGAGTAGGAAGAACAGACCAGAGGGTGGTCCGGCGCGCTGCCGGACCACCCTCTGCGCGTTCGCGTCAGACGGTGAGCAGAGCGGGGACCAGGCGCTCCAGTTCGTCGAGCGCGGCGGCGACCGCGGGGTTGGCGCGACCGCCGTGCCGGGTGACGGTGAGGATCTTGCGCCGCGGCTCGCCGGCGCAGGGGAGCCGGACCACGGCAGCGTTCGCCGGCACCTGCGCCAGCCGGGGGACCAACGCCACGCCGAGCCCGTGCGCGACCAGCGCGATGGTGGCGTTCCAGTCCCTCGCGTCGTGCGCGACGTTCGGGGTGAAGCCGGCCGCACCGCACGCGGCCAGGATGTGCGTGCGGCAGGTGCACGCTGTGCTGGGCACGATCCACGGGTCGTCGGCGGTCTCGGTGAGATCAACCAGGCCGCGACCGATGAGCCGGTGGTCGGCGGGGACCACCAGGTCGAACGGCTCGTCCAGCAGCGGTTGCTGGTCGAACCGGGCCGAGTCGCGCGGTGGCTCGTCCGGTTTGGCCTCCACCACGGCCAGTTCGGCGTCCCCGTCGAAGAGCAGATCGAAGCAACTCCCGGCCTCGGCCTCGCTGACCCGCGGGGTGAGCCGTGGATGGCGCGCGACGAGCGCGGCGGCGGCCGGGGCGAGCAGCGTGGTCACGGAGACGGGGAAGCCGGCCAGGCGCAGGAGCCCGGCGGGTTGGTCACCGTCGGAGCGCAGGTCCATCTCGGCCAGCTCCCACCGGGCCTGGATGTCATCCGCGTGCGCCAGAAGTCGTTGCGCCGCAGGGGTGAGCCGCACCCGACGGCCCTGCGGTTCGAGCAGCGCAACCCCGAGTTCCCTGCCGAGCTGGCGGATCTGCTGCGACGCCGCCGATGGAGTGAAGTGCAGAGCCTGCGCCGCCGCGGTCACAGTGCCGTAGTGGTCCACGGCGCGCAGCACGTGAAGCCGACGCAGATCAATCATGTAGCCGATTCTTCACAGTGATGTCAGGAAACACAACCTGGACCTATCCGGATCGCGGCACCAGGCTGGAGGCGAGATCGACTGGACGCAATCGAACCCAGGAGGGACCCCGATGATCACGGTATGGCTGGCGCTGTTCGCCGAAACCGCTGTCCTGCTAGGTATCGCCGCCGCGCTGGCCCGCTGGTCCTCCCGCCGGAGCCACGGTGGTGCGGATTCCAAGAGCGCTGCCGGAGAACCGTGAAGCGCGTCGGATCCACGCACCTGCCGACCCGGGCGACACACCGCCGCTGACAGTGCTGGTTATCCTGGCTGCGGGCCGTGACTGGCGTTCAGGTGGAGCACCACCGGGGAGCGGCCTCGTCGACAGCCGCGCGCCTGGGTGACTCCGAGCAGACCGATCCCCGGGAGCGCCACAATGACCGACACCGGCAACGCCGTCCTGATGTCCGGCACGGACGTCGCTCGCGCTATCACCGACCGCACCGCGCAGCGGGCGGCGCAGTTCGCCGAGAAGACCGGGCGCAAGCCCTGCCTGGCCACCGTGCTCGTCGGCGACGACCCCGCGTCCGAGACCTACGTCCGGATGAAGCGCAACCGCTGCGCGAAGGTGGGCATCGAGTCGAAGCACGTCCCGCTGCCTGCCTCGACCACCACCGCGCAGCTCGTCGAGCTGATCACCGACCTGTCGAACGACCCCGCGGTCAACGGGATCCTGCTCCAGCACCCGGTTCCCGCGCACATCGACGAGCGCGCCGCGTTCGAGGCGATCGCACCGGGCAAGGACGTCGACGGCGTGACCATGCATTCGTTCGCCGACATGGCCTTCGGTGGCAAGGGTTTCGCCTCGTGCACCCCGGCGGGCATCATGCGCATCCTCGACGCCTACGACGTCGACCCGCGCGGCAAGCACGCGGTCGTCATCGGCCGCAGCCCGATCCTGGGCAAGCCGATGGGCATGTTGCTGCTGGCGCGGGACGCCACGGTCACCTACTGCCACTCCAAGACCCAGGACCTGCCGTCGATCGTGCGGACCGCGGACATCGTGGTGGCCGCGGTCGGCAGGCCCGAGTTCGTGCGCGGTGAGTGGATCAAGCCGGGCGCCGTCGTGCTCGACGCCGGTTACAACGAAGGCAACGTCGGTGACGTCGCGTTCGACGAGGCGGCCGTTCGGGCCGGGCTCATCACGCCGGTCCCGGGCGGCGTCGGCCCGACGACCATCGCCGTCCTCCTGGAACAGACCGTGGACGCGGCCTTCGAACAGCGGGCCTGAAGCTCGGGCGCAGAATGACCGGCATGAGCACCGATTCCGCGGTCGAGTTCGAGACGTACCGAAACCGCATGTTCGGCCTCGCCTACCGCATGCTCGGTTCCGCGGAGGATGCCGAGGACATCGTCCAGGACGCCTTCCTGAAGTGGCGCGACGCCGATCGCGCCGCTATCGCCACGCCGTCGGCCTGGTTGTCCAAAGTGGTCACAAACCTCTCGCTCAACCGGCTGACCTCGGCGCGGGTGCGCCGGGAGCAGTACGTCGGGCAGTGGCTGCCGGAACCGGTGCTCACCTCGACCGGCGAGCTCGGTCCGATGGAGACGGCCGAGCAACGCGAGTCGGTGTCGCTGGCCATGCTGGTGCTGCTCGAATCGCTCACCCCGACCGAACGCGCGGTCTTCGTGCTGCGCGAAGCGTTCGGCTACAGCCACCGCGAGATCGCCGAACTCCTCGACGTGACCGAGGTGAACTCGCGCCAGCTCCACCGCAGGGCTCGGGCGAGCCTGCCCACCGGGGAGATGGCCAGGCCGGAGTCGGAGTCGGACCAGCTGCGCGACCTCGTGGCACGGTTCCTGGCCGCTGCGGAGAAGGGCGACCTCGGAGCCCTGGAGGACATGCTCGTGTCCGACGTCACGTCCTGGGCGGACGGTGGCGGCAAGGTCGGCGTCGCGCGCCATCCGATCCTCGGCCGGGACAAGGTCGTGCGGTACCTGGCGGGTGGGTTCACCCGGTTCTACCTGGCCGTGGATTTCACGTTCGAGGAGGTCAACGGCGTACCCGCGGCGTTGGCGTGGGTGGACGGCGTGCTCTTCGCGGCGTTCGTGCCCGGGTTCTCGGACGGCCGGATCAGCGCCGTGCGGATCGTCGTCAATCCGGACAAGCTGCGGTTCCTGGCCCGCCAGGTGTCACGTTCGGAGGAGCTGCCCGGTTCTCACCGGTAGCCCGACGAAGGAGGACCTGTGGCGAACTCGATTCTGGTCACCGGCGGCACCGGCACGCTCGGCCGCGCCGTGGTGCGGCGGCTGCTCGACGAAGGCGCGGACGTGCGCGTCCTGAGCCGGCGCGCCCGCCCGGACGCCGGACCCGGCACCTGGGCGACCGGCGATCTTCGCACCGGAGAAGGTGTCGCCGCCGCCGTCGAGGGCGTGGATGCGATCGTGCACTGCGCCACCACGCTCGGCCGCCGCGACATCGACAGCATGCGCAATCTGACCGCGGCGGCCGAGCGAGCGGGGACACGGCACCTGATCTACGTCTCGATCGTGGGCGTCGACAAGCACCCGCTGCCCTACTACCGGACCAAGCTCGAAACCGAGAAGATCCTGGCCGAATCCGGTGTTCCGTGGACAACCCTGCGCGCGACGCAGTTCCACGACCTGATCGTGAAGATCGCACTCGTGCAGCGGTGGTCGCCGGTGAACTTCACGCTCAGCGGAACCGATTTTCAGCCGATCGACGTGCGGGATGTCGCCGAACGACTGGTCGCGATCACGCTGGGCGAGCCGTCCGGCCTGGTGTCCGACATCGGCGGACCGCAGGTGCGCAGCCACCAGGAGCTCGTCCGGACCTGCCTGGCGGCCAAGCGGATGCGGCGGCTGGTCCTGCCCGTCCGGATGCCCGGTGCGGTGGTCGCCGGATACCGGAAGGGCTACCACCTCGCGCCGGAACACCCGGACGGCCGGATCACCTTCGACGATTTCCTCGCTGAGCTACCGGCGGCGTGAGAGCACTCCGGTCACGGCGGCGACGGCCGCCGTGACCGTGAAAACCGACGGCCAGGCGCCGATCTTCTTGGCCAGCGGGTGCGAGACCGCCAGCGCGGTCGCGTACGTGGTGCCCAACGCCAGCGCGCGCCCGGTTCCGGTGTCGCGGCGGCAGACCTCCATCGCGCCCAGTCCGGCGACCGCCGCCACGGCTCCGCCCCAGTGGCGGTGCCGGGAAGCCCGCGCGACGGCGAACCCGCCGATGAGTCCTGCCGAGGTCAGCGCACCGGCCCGAATGGCGCTCATGATCGACTCCTTCGTTGCTGGCGTAAACCCGCCGTCACCACGACCGCCGATTGACTTTGCCGATGCCGCTGGCAAGGGTTCTCCTGTTGATGTCCGTTCATGACACGTTTCCCGGGAGAGCCTGCGATGCGGCGCGTTCGGCTGAGTCTGGTTGCTGCGGTGTGCGTGATGCCGTTGTCCGTTCTACCCGCTGCGGCGGCCCCGGAGCCACCACAGCAACCGGTGTTCAAGGACGGTGAGGTGCAGCCGGTCTACGACCCAGCCCAGGCCGTGCGCGAGGACCTGTTCGTGACCGCCCCGGTGGACAGCGACCGGGACGGCAAGGACGATCAGGTGCACGTCCAGGTGGTGCGGCCCAAGGACACCGAGCGCGGGCTGAAGGTCCCGGTCGTGTACCAGGCCAGCCCGTACTTCGCCGGTGGCAACGAGGTCGCGAACCACAACGTCGACACCGAGCTCTACGTCCCGGAAGCCCCCGGTCATCGCACTGCGTCCGGCGACGAGCGGGTCCTGATCGCCAACGACCAGAAGATCAGCTGGGAATACGAGCAGTACCTGCTTTCCCGGGGTTACGCGGTGGTCTACGGCGAATCGCTGGGGACCGGCGGTTCGACCGGTTGTCCCACGACCGGGGCGGAGAACGAGACGATCGGTGCCCGTTCGGTCGTCGACTGGCTGAACTCCCGGGCGCAGGCGCACGCGCCGGACGGCGCCGAGGTCCGTGCCGACTGGTCGACCGGCCAGACCGCGATGATGGGCGTGTCCTACAACGGAACCCTGCCGAACGCCGTCGCGAGCACGGGCGTCGAGGGGCTGGAAGCGATCGTCCCGATCGGCGCGATCTCCAACTGGTACGACTACTACCGGACCGACGGTGCCGTGGTGGCGCCCGGCGGATTCCAGGGCGAGGACGCCGACGTGCTGGCCAAGTACGTCCACACCAGGGCCGATCGGGAACCCTGCCGGGCGTCCCTGGATCAGCTGACGGTCGACCAGGACCGCGTGACCGGCGACTACAGCCAGTTCTGGGACGAGCGGAACTACCTCAACGACGTCGGCAACGTGCACGCGGCGGTGTTGTCGGTGCACGGCCTCAACGACTGGAACGTCAAGACCCGCCAGGCCGCGCAGTGGTACGAGGCGCTGCGAGAGCAGGGCGTGCCGCACAAGATCTGGTGGCACCAGAGCGGCCACACCGACCCGCTCAACCTGCGCCGCGACGAGTGGCTGCGAACGATGAACAGGTGGTTCACGAAGTACCTGTTCGACCAGGACAACGGAGTCGACCGCGAACCCAGGGCGACCGTCCAGCGGGAGGACTCCAGCTGGACGGAGGAGGCCGAGTGGCCCGCACCGGGGACCGGTGACGTCGTCGTGCGCCCCACCCCCGGAGGCGGTGAACGGGGTGGCCTGACCACCGGGCAGTCGTACGGCCGTGCGGTGGAAGGGCTGCGGGACGACGCGACGCAGACAGCGGATTCCCTCGCCGCTGCGCCCAGTTCTCCCAATCGGCTCGCCTACTTCGCCGAGCCCGCTGGAAGTCCGGTCCGGGTCAGCGGAACCGTCCGCGCGAACCTGGCGCTGACCTTCGACCGTCCCGCCGCGAACGTGACCGCGTTGCTGGTCGACCAGGCTCCCGACGGCACGACGTCCATCGTGACCAGGGGATGGGCCGACCCGCAGAACAGGGAAGCGCTCGACCGCACGACCCCCATCGAACCTGGCAAGACCTACGACATCGAGGTGGCCATGCAGCCCGATGACTACGTGCTGCCCGCCGGGCATCGGCTCGGAGTCGTTCTGCTGTCGAGCGACCACGACTTCACGCTTCGCCCCAAGCCGGGCGTCGGCATCGAGCTGAACCTCGAACGCACCCGGATCAGCATTCCGGTGGTCGGCGGCGTGGCCGCCTGGCGATCCTAGGTTCCCGCGAAAGTTGGCCGTGCGTTTCTTTTGGTGTGGGCCAACGGCCGTAGGACGGTGATCTGCTTCGTAGCGAGGACTCCTGGCTGAGTGGAGGTTCCGTTGGCGCACCGCAGAACCGCGATCACCCTGTCCGCCGCAGTCGTGCTGGGGCTGGTGGCGGCCCCGACCGCCGGAAGTGCTCCGCTCGGGCCGCCACCGGTCGAAGACGCACCGAACGGGTCTTCGGCGCCGGTGTCGGCGGTTAGTGCGCTCCGCGCCGGCACGGCGGACGGCATCGAAACGGACAGCGTGACCAAGCCGGTCGCGCCGGGTCTGGAGCTCACCGAGTTCGACCGATTCGGCCCTGCCGGCTGGATTCGCGGTGACGTCCTGACTGCCGATCTCGCCGAATCCCGCCTCGAACCGCGGTACCTCAACCCCGGCTCTGCTTCGGGGCCGAAGCCGCTGTCCGAGCAGGCGGCACGTGCGGGCGCGGTCGCCGGGGTCAACGGGGACTTCTTCGACATCGGCGTCACGGGTGCCCCGGTCGGCGTCGGAATGGGTGACGGGCAGCTGCTCAACGCCCCGGCAGGCGGGCACAACCAGGTCGCGGCGGTCGGCGATCGGCTCGGCGGCCTCATGGAGATCTTCCTCGAAGCCGAGATGACCAGGGCGGACGGGACGAAGACCCGGATCACCGACCTGAACGCGCCCAAGGTCTCACCCGAAGGGATCGCCCTCTACACGCCGTACTGGGGCGATGCCTCGCGCAGGAGCGCCGTCGACGGCGCGTCGAAGGTGACCGAAGTCGAGGTGACGGACGGGGTTGTCAGCCGTGTTGGTGACACACCAGTTGATGGTCCGATTCCGCAGGGTGCGGTCCGGCTTCTCGGTGTTGGCGCAGGCGCGGATCTTCTCGCATCGGTGCGCCAGGGCGAACCCGTTGACGTCCGGTACGCACCCCGCACCGATGGCGCCTTGCCTCAGGTCGCAGTAGGCGGGAACAAGGTTCTTCTGCGCGACGGCGTCGTACAGCAGGTCGACGACACTGCACTGCATCCCCGCACTGCGGCGGGATTCTCCGCTGACGGCAAGCGGATGTGGTTGGTGACCGTCGACGGACGGCAGGCGGACAGCCGGGGCATGACCGAGCGCGAGCTGGGCGAACACCTGAAGTCGCTGGGCGCCGACGACGCGATCAACCTCGACGGAGGCGGGTCTTCGACGCTGCTGGCGCGGGAAGAAGGCGAAAACGCGGCTGGCGTTCACAACTCGCCGTCGGACGGGCACGAACGGCTCGTGCCCAACGGGATCGGCTTCTCTGTCTCCCCGGGCAGCGGGCGGCTCACCGGATTCCGTGTGAGTGCGGGCGACGACCGCGCCCTGTCCGGTCTGTCCCGGCGGATGGAAGCCTTCGGCCACGACGAGACGGGTGCACCGGTTGTCGCCACCCCGGAATGGAATGTCTCGCCGGGTGGCAGCGGGCGGGTGAGCGACGGTGTCTTCCACGCCGGCCAGCCGGGAGAAGCCCAGATCACCGCGAGACTCGCTGAGGCCAAGGGAGAAGCGAAGATCTCCGTGCTCGGGCCACCGGTGCGGCTCGGCACAAGCACCGAACAGGTGCGCCTCGCGGGCAACGGTGCACAAGGCCGGTTCCAGATCCTCGGTTACGACGCCGAAGGTTTCGGCACCTGGATCGACCCCGCGGACGTGCGGCTGGAGTACGACGCCAACCAGGTCCGGATCAGCCCGGATGGTGACGGTTTCCTGGTCACCGCGTTGGTTCCGCTGGCTTCTTCAGTGATCACCGCCCACGTCGGCGACCAGGTCACCAGGCTCGGGGTCACCGTCGGTTCGGAGGCCAAGCCGCTGTCGCCACTGGACACGGTGGATGGCTGGAAGGCCAGCGTGTATCCGCAGCCGGTCACCGCGTCGCTGAGCCAGGTCGAGGGACGTGAGGGAACTCCGGCGGTGGGGCTGGACTACTCGCTGACCGGTACGACCGCCACCCGCGCGGCTTACGTCAACGCCGACCCGATGCTGGATCTTCCTGCGGGAACGCAGAAACTCGGAGTTTGGGTCAACGGAGACGGCCTAGGAGGCTGGCTCCGGTTCACGCTCACCGACAGCGCGGGAGTGGCCACCACCGTCGACCTCGCCCGGCACGTGGACTGGCAGGGCTGGCGTTACGTGGAAGCCCCGATTCCCAGCGGTGTCACCGGGTCCGCCAAGCTGCAGCGGATCTACGTCGTCGAGACCGATGGAGCCCGGCAGTACGAAGGGCGGCTGGCGTTCGACGATCTCACGGTGTCGGTCGCGCCTCCGGTCGACGTTCCGGAGGACACCGTCCCGGATGACCCGACGGTGGTGCAGAACGCGGCATTGCCGCCCGGCGGCAACCGCATCGCCGTGGTCAGCGACGCCCAGTTCACGGCGGACGACCCGGTCGGCCCACTGGTCCAGCAGGCCAGGCGGAGCCTTCGGGACGCCGTGGCCGCGGCTCCGGACCTGGTGGTCATCAACGGCGACTTCGTCGACCGCGGAACGGCCGCGGACTTCGACCTCGCACGCAGGATCATCGACGAGGAGCTGGGCGACCGGGTGCCCTGGTTCTACGTCCCGGGCAACCACGAGTCCTACGGGCCGGGAGACCTCAGCGAGTTCAGCGCGGAGTTCGGCCCGGCGTACCGGGTGGCCGATTCGAGGGGAACGAGGGTCATCACCCTGGACTCCTCCCGCGGAACGCTCCGGGAAGGCGGATTCGAGCAGGTCAGGATGCTTCGGTCCGCGCTGGATTCCGCCGTTGCTGATCCCGGAGTCCGGTCGGTGGCGGTGTTCCTGCACCACCCGATCGACGATCCGGCCCCGGCCGACGCCTCCGAGCTCAGCGACCAGAAGGAAGCCGATCTGCTGACCCGCTGGCTCACCGACTTCGAGCGGCGGAGCGGAAAGCCGGCCGTTGCCGTGACCGCGCACGCCGGAGCCTTCCACGCATCCACTGTGGACGGAGTTCCCTACGAGGTGAACGGGAACGCAGGCAAGGCGCCCGCTCTGGCGCCGGAGGACGGCGGCTTCACCGGCACCAGCCTGCTGCGGATCGACGCGCGCGAACAGGAACCGATCCGCTGGGAGACCCGTCCGCACGTGGACGAGCTGAGGCTTGACGCTCCTGCGGAGCTGGCTGCCGGGAAGTCAGCTGGTGTGCGGTCGGAACTCGTGCAGGCGGGTCGCGTGATCCCGGTCGGATACCCGGTGAGCGCCCGCTGGGAGGGCTCGCCCGAGGTGCACATCGGCCCGCGCGAAGACGCCGGACGGGACCACGTCATGAACTTCGATCCCACGACCGGCGAGGTGACCGGACTTCGCCCAGGGAGCGGGGAACTGGCCGTGATCGTCAACGGGGTGAAGCGCAGCACTCGGGTCGTGGTCACTCCATAGTGGATTTTGCGGTGGTTTCCGGTTGAGTTATCCACAGGGGAGGGGTTAGTCCACAGGTTCGGAAACTGACCCTGTCGAAGGCGGCGCGGTGCTGTCGATCCTGTGTGCATGACCGGATTGCTTCGCACCACAGTTGGAATTTCCGAGCCCGGTGAAGTCCTGGCAGCTGTCCCGCATCTGCTCGGCTTCACCCCAGAAGACTCCCTGGTGCTGATCACGCTCAGATCAGCACCGAACGCGGCCCGCTTCGGCGTCACGTTGCGGATCGACCTGCCCGGACCGGGCCAGGAACAGGACATCGCCCATCACCTGATCCTCGGCCCGATGCGAAGTCACCGGGTGGATTCGGTGATCCTGGTGGTCGTCGGTGAAAGCTGCGGCGATCCGCCGGACCTCCCCGGCGGAAGTCCACCCCACGGCGAACTGATCGACTCCCTGCGGGAAGTCCTTGCGGCGACCGGGATTCCGGTGACTCTGGCGTTGTGGACGCCGGAGATCGCCGCCGGCAAGCCGTGGTCCTGCTACGGCAGCGGAGTCCGAGGTGTGCTGCCCGATCCGAAGATCTCGCCGGTCGGAACGGTGACCGCGGCAGCCGGGTCGGTCACCTTCGAGAGCCGCAAGCAACTGGAAGACCTCGTCACCCCGGAGCCTGCCGAGCACATCGCACGCCGGGCCGCACGGTTGGACGTCCTGACCGAGGAGCGCGAAGAACACCCGACCTCCGCGAGACAGGACCTGGAACTCGTGCGCGGCGCGGTGCGGCGGACGGCCGAAGGTTCCGCGCTGACCGAAGACGACCACCTCCAGGTGCTGCTTGCGGTCTCCGACAGCCGCGTGCGCGACCTCGCCTTGGGCCTGGCCCTCGGCGACACCGCCCACGCGGCCGAACAGCTCTGGCTCACCCTCGTCCGCAAAGCTCCCGCCCCGGAGATCGCGGACGTGGCAGCCCTGCTTGCCTTCTCCGCCTACCTCCGGGGTGACGGGCCGCTCGCGGGCATAGCCCTGGACCGGGCGGAGTCGGCCCGGCCCGAACACAGCCTGACCCGCCTGCTTCGGCAGGCACTCGACATCGGTTTCCCGGTGGAAAAGCTGGTCACCGTGGCCAGGGAAGCCGCCGAGGACGCAGAAATCCTGATCAAAGAGGACGGTGCGTGGTGATTGCGACGACTAGGACGGCGACCTCAGGACTGGTGACGCGCGCGAGTGAACTCCCACGCGTCACGCACGATCACCTCAAGGTCCGCGTGCTTCGGTTGCCACGAGAGCGCGCTGCGAGCGCGCTCGCTCGACGCCACCAGCGTCGCGGGGTCGCCGGCGCGGCGCGGTGCGACAAGTGCGGGAATCGGGTGCCCGGTCACCTTCCGGCAGGTGTCGATCACCTGCTCGACGGAGAAACCGGTCCCGTTGCCCAGGTTGTAGATCCGGTGCTCGCCGGGCGTGGCGTGCTCCAGTGCGAGCAGGTGCGCGTCGGCGAGGTCGGTGACGTGGATGTAGTCGCGGACGCAGGTCCCGTCCTCGGTGGGCCAGTCGTCGCCGAAGATCTGGACCTGTTCCCGCTGGCCCAGCGCGACCTGGAGCACGATCGGGATCAGGTGGGTCTCGACGGTGTGCCGCTCCCCGAAGCCCTGGTGGGCGCCCGCGACGTTGAAGTACCGCAGGCTCGTCGCGGCCAGGCCGTGGGCGGAGGCGTAGGAGCTGATCGCGTGGTCGATGGCGAGCTTGCTGGCGCCGTAGGTGTTGGTCGGCCGGGTGGCCGCGGTCTCGGGGATCGGCACCACGTCGGGCTCGCCGTAGGTCGCGGCCGTCGACGAGAACACCAGTCGTGGCGTGCCGTGCTCCCGCACCGCCTCCAGCAGGCGCAGCGACGTGACCACGTTGCCCTGCCAGTACTTGAAGGGATCCTGCATCGACTCACCGACCAGCGACTTCGCCGCGAAGTGCAGCACGCCGTCGAAGGACTCCGCGAGCAGATCGCCCGCGGCCTCGGCGATATCCGCCTCGACGAACTTGCAGCCATTCGGAACCGCGTCGGCGTGGCCGGTCGACAGGTCGTCGACCACGACGACCTCGTGCCCGGCTTCCAGCAGGCGTGCCGCGCACACGCTGCCGACGTATCCGGCGCCGCCTGTCACGAGGAGCTTCAACTGCGTACTGCCTTCCCTTGGTGGTCGGGTGCGGCCGTCGGCCGACGGCCGCTCAGGGTACTGCGCCGGTCACCGGTCCCTGCCCGCGCCTGCGGCGGGGACCGCGGTGAACAGCCGGGGGGTGGTCAGGGCACGTGCGGCGAAGGCGTCGAGCACCTGCCGCTCGACGCGCTCCCGGTCCTCGGTCCGGACCAGCGCGATGGCCGAACCGCCGAAGCCGCCGCCGGTCATGCGCGCACCGACCGCCCCGGCCGCCAGCGCGCTGTCCACCGCCAGATCGAGCTCTGGGCACGAGATCTTGTAGTCGTCGCGCATGCTCGCGTGCGACTCGTTCAGCAGCGGCCCGATCGCGGCGATCGCGCCCGCGCGGAGTCGGTCGACAGTGGCCAGGACGCGTTCGTTCTCGGTGACGATGTGCCGGACAAGAGGACGCAGTTCGCCGGGGAGTTTGGCGAAGGCATTATCGAGGTCTTCCACCGACAGATCCCTAAGCGCCTTGATTTCCAGCAACTCCGCCGCGCGCTCGCATCCCCGGCGGCGTTCTCCATAGCCGGATTCGCCATGCGAATGCTTCACTCGCGTGTCGATCACGAGAACTTCGAGTCCGCTTGCGGATGCGTCGAAAGGAATCTGCTCGGTTTCTCCGGAGCGCACGTCGAAGAACAGAGCGTGTGCGGCGGTGCACGCCAACGATGCGGTCTGGTCCAGCAGACCGGTCGGCGCGCCGGAGAAGTCGTTCTCCGCGTGCTGCACCAGCAGCGCGATCTCGGCAAGGCTCGGCGCGCCCTCCGAACCAGGGGCGCGGTCCGCCGTGTGCAGCAGTGCGAGGGCCACGGCGCATTCGAGCGCGTGGGACGACGACAGCCCGGCCCCGGTCGGGACATCCCCGACGATGATCAGGTCGGCGCCGGGAAGCGCGATGCCCGCGTCGCGAAGCGCCCACGCGACACCGGCGGGGTAGGTGGCCCAGCCACCGGGCTGGCCAGGGGACAGCCCGGTGATGGACAGCAGCGGGGCGCGGTGCAGCTCGCCGTCGCTGCCCAGCGTGGCGATCGACAGCTGTCCGTCCGTGCGCGGCGCCACCGCCACCGCGGTCCGGTGCGGGAGCGCGAAGGGGAGCACGAACCCGTCGTTGTAGTCGGTGTGCTCACCGATGAGGTTGACCCGGCCGGGAGCCGACCAGACCGCGCCCGGGGCACGGCCGTGCTCTCCGGTGAAGGTGCTTGCCGCCCTGTCCGTCAGGCTCACTTGACGCGCACCATCACCGCGTGCGCGATGCTCGGCTGGAGCAGCGTGCTGCCCTCGGCGCCCTGGACCTCGATCGGCTTGCTGACACCGACGACGGAGACGACGTCGATCTCGTTGCCGGGTACGACGCCGACCTGCTTGAGCTCGCTCATGAGGTCGGGGTCGAGCTGGACGTGCTCGGCGATCCGGCAGACCAGGGCGCGGCCGCCACCGCTGCGGGCGACCTCGTCCACTCGCTGGAGGTCGGTGTCCACGGCCTCCGCGGACTCACCGACGCCCAGCTCGTCGAGCCCGGGGATCGGGTTGCCGTACGGCGAGGTCGTGGGGTTGCCGAGGAGCTTGACGAGCTTGCGCTCGACGGCCTCGCTCATCACGTGCTCCCAGCGGCACGCCTCCAGGTGCACCTGCTCCCACTCGAGCCCGATGACGTCGACCAGCAGCCGTTCGGCCAGGCGGTGCTTGCGCATGACGCTGATGGCGCGGGAGCGGCCGATCTTGGTGAGTTCGAGATGCCGGTCCTCCGCGACGGTCAGCAGGCCGTCACGCTCCATGCGGGCGACCGTCTGGCTCACGGTCGGGCCGCTCTGCTCCAGCCGTTCGGCGATCCGGGCGCGGAGCGGAACCACACCTTCCTCTTCGAGGTCGTAAATGGTGCGGAGGTACATCTCGGTGGTATCGATGAGATCGTTCACGTCGGCTCCCCATTCAGTCCCAACCACGATGCTAGTCCCAACGGGCGACAGGCGGTCAGTGGTTGGGGAGTTGACTTGCCGGTCATTTCCGACAGACCTCGTCGCCGGGGTACGAAAGGCTGTCATGAACCCTTTGACTAGTACTGATGATCTCATGGCGCGCCTCCGTGACGAGCCACCGGTCCTGCTCGATGTGCGCTGGTCGCTGCTCGGGCCGCCGGGCAAGCAGGACTACGAGCGGGGTCACCTTCCGGGGGCGGTGTTCGTCGATCTGGACACCGAACTGGCGTCCCCTCCGGGCGCCGGTGGGCGGCACCCGTTGCCCGACCCGGCGGCCCTCGAACGGACCCTGCGCCGATGCGGAGTCAGCCGGGACCGCGCCGTCGTCGTCTACGACGCCGACAACGGCTCGGTCGCGGCCCGCGCGTGGTGGTTGCTGCGCTGGGCCGGGCATCCCGACGTTCGGGTGCTCGACGGCGGCTACGCGGCGTGGGTGGCCGAGGGGCGTCCGGTGACGACGGATCCGGTGGTTCCGGCCGAGGGTGATTTCGAGGTGCGGCCCGGGTCCATGCCCGTGGTGGACGCCGACGCTGCAGCCTCCCTCGCTCGCGAAGGTGCCCTGCTCGACGCTCGCGCGCCCGAGCGGTACCGCGGGGACACCGAGCCGCTCGACGCTCGGGCGGGCCACATTCCCGGTGCCGTGAACGCTCCGTTCGCCGAGCACGTCGACAGCAGCGGGAAGTGGCGTCCGGCGCAGGAACTCGCTGAGCGGTTCGCGCAGCTCGGCGTGGAGACCTCGTCGCCTGTCGGTGCCTACTGCGGTTCGGGTGTCACGGCGTGCTCGGTTCTCCTGGCGCTGGAGCATGCGGGTCTGAGCACCGCTGAGCGCCCGGCGGTTCTGTACGCGGGTTCGTGGTCGGAGTGGTCGGCCGATCCGTCGCGGCCGGTGGCCACCGGACAGGAGGCAGGCTGAGGAGGTGTGTTCATGAACACTGTGTCGGCCGACACAGGAGAGGTAGCTTCCCCCTATGGCTAAGCAGTGCGCGGTGGTGTGGGACGAGTCCGTTCTCGGTTACGACCTGGGCGGGAGTCACCCGCTGCATCCGGTCAGGCTCGACCTGACGATGCGGCTGGCCCGTGCACTCGGTGTGCTGGACGGCGTGGAAGTGCTCAAACCGGAGCCGGCCGACGACGTGGATCTCGAACGGGTCCACCGCCCCGAGTACCTCGCGGCGGTTCGGTCCGCTCCCACTGCGGGCTGGGAGGTCGGGCACGGTCTGGGGACCGACGACAACCCGATCTTCGACCGCATGCACGAAGCCTCCGCGCTCGTCGCGGGTGCGTCGATCCTGGCCGCCGAGCAGATCGTGACCGGTCGCGTCGACCGGGCCGTGAACCTCGCGGGCGGGCTGCACCACGCGATGGCCGATCACGCGGCGGGGTTCTGCGTGTACAACGACTGCTCGGTGGCGATCGCGTGGATGCTCGCCAACGGCGTGGAGCGGGTCGCCTACATCGATGTCGACGTGCATCACGGGGACGGGGTGCAGGCGGCGTTCTACGACGATCCGCGCGTGCTGACCGTGTCGCTGCACCAGCATCCGTTCACGCTCTGGCCCGGGACCGGGTTCGCCACCGAGACCGGTTCCGGACAGGCGGACGGCTCGGCGGTCAACATCCCGTTGCCGCCGGGCACCAGCGACGCCGAGTGGCAGCGGGCGTTCCACGCCGTGGTGCCGTCGGTGCTGGAGTCGTTCCGGCCGCAGGTGCTGGTCACGCAGTGCGGGGCGGACGCACACCGGGAGGACCCGCTGGCGGACCTGTCGATGTCGGTGGACGGGCAGCGCGCGAGCTACCAGGCGCTGCGCGACCTGGCCGAGCGCTTCGCGGGCGGCAAGTGGCTGGTGCTCGGCGGTGGCGGTTACTCGCTGTACCGGGTCGTGCCCAGGACGTGGACGCACCTGCTGGCCACGGTCCTGGACCGCGACCTCGATCCGCTGACGACGATCCCGGAAGCCTGGATGTCGCACGCGGTCCGGGTGGCCGGGAACGTGCCGCTGCCGACGTCGATGACCGATGGAGCCGATCCCGCGTTCACGCCGTGGTCCGGGATCACCGACCACCCGGTGGACACCGCGATTCGCGACGCGCGGCACGCGGTGCTTCCGCTGCATGGTCTCGATCCGCTCGACAGCCGTGACTGAGGAGTCCGAAGTGGATGGAGTAGCGCAGGAGCAGGTGGATGCCCAGGCGGCCGGCTACCCGCGGCAGTGGGAGGCCGACGTCGTGCTCTCCGACGGCGGCACCGTCCACCTTCGGCCGATCAGACCGGACGACGCCGACATGCTGGTGTCCTTCCACGGCAGGCTCAGTGAACGCACCCGGTACTTCCGGTACTTCGGCCCGTACCCGCGGATGCCGAAGCGCGACGTCGAGCGGTTCAGCCGCGTCGACTACCTCAACCGGGTCGCGCTGATCGCGATGCTCGGCGACGACATAGTGGCCGTCGGCCGGTTCGACCGGCTCGGCGAGCAGGACTCCGCCGAGGTCGCCTTTGTGGTGCAGGACGAGCACCAGGGGCGGGGGCTGGGCTCGATCCTGCTCGAACACCTCGCCGCAGCCGCTCGGGAACGCGGCCTGCGGCGGTTCGTGGCCGAGGTGCTGGCCGAGAACTCCCAGATGGTGCGGATCTTCCAGGACGCCGGGTACCAGATCCGGCGCGCCATGGAAGAAGGCGTGGTGCACCTGGAGTTCGACATCGACCCGACCGAGGACTCCGTCGCCGTCGCCCGGGCCCGCGAGCAGGCGGCCGAGGCCCGCAGCGTGCACAACCTCCTGCATCCGCGGTCGATCGCGGTCATCGGTGCCTCCACCGATCACGCGAAGATCGGTCACGCGGTGCTGACCAACCTGCTGACCGCGGACTTCGCCGGTCCGGTCTACCCGGTCAACCCCGAGCACCGGTCGGTGCGCGGGGTGCGCTCCTACCCGTCGGTGCTCGACATCCCCGACGACGTCGACCTCGCCGTGGTCGCCATCCCCGCCGCGGGAGTCGACGAAGTGCTCGACGCCTGCCTGGCGAAGGGGGTGAAGGCCCTCGTCATCGTCAGTTCCGGGTTCAGCGAGTCCGGGCCGGACGGCAAGGAGATCGAGCGCCGGATGGTCCGCGCGGCCCGGGTGCACGGCATGCGGGTGGTGGGCCCGAACGCCCTGGGCGTGGTCAACACCGATCCGGGGTTCCGGGTCAACGCGACGCTGGCGCCTCGGCTGCCCGGACGGGGGCGGGCGGGTTTCTTCTGCCAGTCCGGTGCGCTGGGCGTGGCGATCCTGGCGACGGCGGCCGAGCGCGGGCTGGGCCTGTCGACCTTCGTGTCCGCGGGCAACCGCGCCGACGTGTCCGGCAACGACCTCCTCCAGTACTGGCAGACCGATCCGGGGACCGACGTGGTCCTGCTGTACCTGGAGTCGTTCGGCAACCCGCGCAAGTTCGCGCGGCTGGCCAGGAGGCTGGCGCGGACCAAGCCGATCGTGGCCGTGAAGTCCGGCCGCAACGCGGTCCGCCCCGGGCTGGCCGCCACGTCCGTGCAGGTCGACGAGACCAGCGTGCAGGCGTTGTTCGACCAGTCGGGCGTGATCCGGGTCGAGTCGGTGGCCGAGATGTTCGACGCGGCGCTCCTGTTGGCGCACCAGCCGCTGCCCGCGGGGGAGCGGGTTTCCATCGTGGGGAACTCCTCGGCGCTGGGGATGCTGGCCGCCGATGCCGCGCAGGCCCAGGGGCTGCTGCTGGCGGGCGAGCCGGTGGACGTGGGTGCCGGCGCGAGGCCGGAGGCGTTCGCGGCGGCCGTGCGGGCCGAGGCACTGCGCGAGGACGTCGATGCTCTGGTCACGGTGTTCGTGCCGCCCGTGGCCGTGCCGGGCAGCGCCTACGCCCGCGCGTTGCGGGAAGCGCTGCACGAGGCTGACGTCGCCGAGCGCAAGCCGGTGGTGACGACCTTCCTCGCTGCGGAAGGCGTGCCCGACGAACTCGCTGTTCCCGGTGCTGGTGGTGCGCCCGGGCGGGGTTCGGTGCCGTCCTACCCGAGCCCTGAGCGCGCGGTGCTGGCGCTGGCGCGCGCGACCCGATACGCGCGGTGGCGGGCCGCTCCCAAGGGGCACCTCGTGCGGCCTTCCGGGATCGACGAGGACCGGGCCCGCAGGCTGCTGGAGGAGTGGCTGACCGATGGGTTGCAGCAGCTCAGCGATGAGCGGAGCGTCGAGCTGTTGCGGTGCTACGGCATCGAGGTCGTGCCGTTCCGCCGGGCAGGCAGCGCCGACGCCGTCGTCGCGGCGGCGGCCGAACTGGGGTATCCGATCGCGCTGAAGTCGGTGAACGACCAGCTCCGGCACCGCAGCGACCTGGTGGGGGTCCGGCTGGACCTGAGCGGCGAGGAGTCGGTGCGCGCCGCGTACGCGGATCTCCAGCGGGTGTCCGGCCAGGACGAGATGTACGTGCAGACCATGGCGGCGCGCGGGACCTCCTGCGTGATCAGCCTGGTCGACGACCCGTCGTTCGGCACCCTCGTGTCGTTCGGGCTCGCCGGGGTGGCCAGCGAACTCCTCGGTGACACGGCTTATCGGGCCGTTCCGCTGTCCGATGTGGACGTTGCTGCGCTGGTGCGGGCGCCGCGGGCCGCGCCGCTGCTGGCGGGCTATCGCGGCGACGAACCCGCGGATCTCGGTGCGCTCGAAGACCTGGTGCTGCGGGTCGCGACCTTGGCCGAGGACCTGCCGGAGGTCCGGGAGCTGACCTTGCAGCCGGTGCTCGCCTCGTCGACCGGCGTCGCGGTGACCGGTGCCCGGCTGAGCGTGGGGCGGTCGTCGGTGGTGCCCGACACCGGGCCCCGGCGCCTTCGCTGAGCTCGCTCCGGTCTCCTCCCGCCTCGGCGCCGAGACCGCCCGGACGAAGTGATCGTTTCCGGGCGAAATGCGACTGGGACAACATAGGCGGAACGTGGTCGTTTCGTTAATCTGTGGTAGTGGATGAACCGACCATGCTCGGCGTGATCGACGCCGGTGTGCACCAGTTCCCGGTCCGTGCCACCGAGCAGGCCGACCCGACCAGTCCGGTCGTGATCCTGCTGCCCGCCATGGGCGTGCGCGCGAGCTACTACCGCCCGTTCATCGAGAACCTCAGCAGGCAGGGCCTGACCGTGGTGGGCTTCGACTTCCGCGGCCACGGTGAGAACCGGCCGCGAGCGGCGCGCGGGGTCCGGTTCGGGTACCAGGACCTCGTCGACGATGTCGCGGACGTGGTCGACCTGGTCTCGAAGCACTATCCCGACGCGCCGAGGTTCCTCGTCGGCCACAGCCTCGGCGGGCAGATCACCATGCTCTACACCGCCTCCCACCCCGGCCGGGTCCAGGGCGCTGCCGTGCTCGCCTCCGGTTCGGTGTGGTGGCGGACCTTCCCCGGCGCGCAGGGCGTCAAGAACCTGGTCGGAACGCAGCTCATCGCCGCGATGTCCACCCTGCTCGGCTACTGGCCCGGCTGGGTCTTCGGCGGCAGGCAGGCGACCGGGCTGATGTGCGACTGGGCCCGGCAGGGCAGGACCGGTCGCTGGGCGCTGGACGGCTCCACGACCGACTACGAGAAGGCGCTGGGCGCGCTGCGACTGCCGCTGCTGACCGTCAGCGTCGACGGCGACGAGTTCGCGCCCCCGTCCTCGATGGACCACCTGGCGGGCAAGGCGCGCCAGGCGACGCGGACCCGGCGCCACTACGGGCTTTCCGACGCGGGCGCGGACAAGCTCGGCCACTTCGGCTGGGTGCACCGCAGCGCCGAGCTCTCCCGGTGGATCGGTGACTGGCTCGCCTCGTCAGCAGACGGAGTCGGTCGGCTTGGGCACGTCGAGCCCGAACCACGGGCGTAGCTTCAGCCCGATCCACGTCCCGGCCAGCGCGAGCAGGCCCCAGGCCCAGCCGTGCAGGGAGAACGACGCGATCCCGGAGAAGTAGGCACCGATGTTGCAGCCGTAGGCCAGCCGGGCGCCGTACCCCATCAGCAGGCCGCCGACGACCGCCGCCAGCAGCACCTTCGCGGGCAGCTTCCTGGCCAGCACGAACGCCCCGGACGCGGCGGAGGCCACCAGCGCGCCGATCATGATGCCGAAGTCGAGCACCGACGTGCCGTCGGCCAGCACCGACTGGGTCAGCGACGCCGCCTTCTCGCCCTGCCAGTAGGGCCAGGCCGCCACGTCGACACCCACCGCCTGGAGCGCCTTCGAACCCCACAGCACGAATGCGGACGTGATGCCCCACGGGCTGCCGCGGGTCAGCAGCACGGCCGCGTTCAGCCCCGCGAGCACGAGCGCGCCGACCCACAGCGGCCAGGAACCGCGCACGATCCGCCAGACCCCGCGCGCTGTCGGCGGACGGCCCGCGGGCGGCGCGTTGCGGCGGCGGGCCCAGCGGGTCGCGGCGAAGGCGATGGCGCCGAGCACGGCGAGTTGGAGGATCAGCGCTCCGCTGTAACCCAGTCCGGTGTCCTCGGCGAGCGAGAACGAACCGAGCGTGATGGCGTCGGAAGTCCACATCGGAAGGTGCAGCGCGCCGATCACCGAACCGACGATGAAGAAGAACAGTGTCACCACGAGCAGCGTGTTTCCGCCGCCCACCGCGAACAGGGTGCCCGAGGCGCAGGCGCCGCCGAGCTGCATGCCGATTCCGAACAGGACCGCGCCGACCACGAGTCCCAGGCCGAGCGGTTCGACATTGCCCTCCGGCGTCTTGCCGAAGAACGTCACACCGGCCGCCAGGATCGGCGCGAACAGCACCGACGCCGCCGCGAGCATCAGCAGGTGCGCTCGTACTCCGGAGGTCTGCCCGACCGAGACGAGCTGCCGCCAGGCCGAGGTGAAGCCGAACCGGGAGTGGAACAGCGTCAGCCCCAGCGCCAGTCCGAGCGCGGCGAGAACCGCGAGCTTCGCGCCCGCGACCGCGGCGGTCGCCGCGACCAGCGCCGCTGCCGCCGCGACGCCGAGCAGCAGCGGCAGCCACTGCGGCCTGGACTGGGTTTCTTCTGGGGTGGTGACCGCAGGGGAAGCGGTTTCGGTGGACATGTCTTTCTCCCACGTGAGCTCAGGGCCTCGACCGAAGCACGCGGGAAGTCCGCCTGACCAGCCTTTCCAGCATCCGGGAAATTCGGGAAGACCGGACGCGCAACCGCCCGGCGCCCGGGCTCCGTCCTTGGGGCATGAGACACATACACACCGCAGTAAGCGCAGGGGTGCTGTTCTTCGCGGTCGCCGCCTGCGGTCAACCGTCGGACGATGTCGGATTCGGTGGCCAGCCGCCCGCGCCGCCGCCCGCACCTGTGCAGCCCAAGCCGGTGGACCAGCGCACTCCGGTGCCGCCGCAGCAGCTGTCTCAGGGTGCGCCGAAGGTCTGGACCCAGGACGGCGGTTCGGTCGTCGTGGCCACCGGGTCCGAGGGCGGATGCAGCAAGGTGCACGCCGAACTGGTCGAGCAGAACGCCCAGCAGGTCAAGATCCGCCTGGTGGACGAGATCCCCGAGCCGTCCGGGATCTGCACCATGGACCTGCGCTACCCGCCGCTGGCCGTCCAGCTGGACGCCCCGCTGGAGCAGCGCCAGGTCATCGTCGAGCAGATCGATGTGAAGGTGCCGAAGAAGTAATGGGTCCCCAAGGGACCGGACTTCTCCCGCAGGAGGTGGGGCTCCTGCGGGAGAAGTGTGCGCGGGGTCAGCGGGCGAACGAGATCTGAAGCGTCGGCTGGGTGGACTCGGCGAAGAAGTCGTTGCCCTTGTCGTCGACCACCACGAACGCCGGGAAGTCCTCCACCTCGATCCGCCACACCGCTTCCATGCCCAGCTCGGGGTACTCCAGCACCTCGACCTTGCGGATGCAGTCCTGCGCCAGCCGCGCCGCCGGGCCGCCGATCGAACCCAGGTAGAATCCGCCGTGCTGCCGGCACGACGCGGTGACCTTGCCCGACCGGTTGCCCTTGGCCAGCATCACCAGCGAACCGCCCGCCGCCTGGAACTGCTCGACGTAGGCGTCCATCCGGCCGGCCGTGGTCGGTCCGAACGACCCGGAGGCGTAGCCGTCGGGCGTCTTGGCCGGACCCGCGTAGTAGACCGGGTGGTCGCGCAGGTACTGCGGGATCGGCTCTCCCGCGTCCAGCCGCTCGGCGATCTTGGCGTGCGCGATGTCGCGGGCCACCACCAGCGGCCCGGTCAGCGACACCCGGGTCTTGACCGGCAGCTTCGACAGCTCCGCGCGGATCTCCGGCATCGGCCTGCTGAGGTCGATGCGCACCACCTCGTCGGAGAGCTGCTCGTCGGCGACCT
Organism: Saccharopolyspora taberi; assembly: GCF_039534165.1. Lineage (NCBI taxonomy): Bacteria > Bacillati > Actinomycetota > Actinomycetes > Pseudonocardiales > Pseudonocardiaceae > Saccharopolyspora > Saccharopolyspora taberi. The sequence goes on from NZ_BAAAUX010000016.1 coordinate 163,593, forward strand.
CGGGCAGGTAGCGGGCGGGGTCGCGCTCCAGCTGCTCCAGGAACACGCCCTCCGGGGTGATCTTGGCTTTCGCCTGCCGGTCCGCCGAACACGACACCGCCACCCCGACCGGGCAGGACGCGCCGTGCCTGGGCAGCCGGACGACCCGCACGTCGTGGCAGAAGTACTTGCCGCCGAACTGCGCGCCGATGCCGAACTGCTGGGTCATCTCCAGGACCTGCGCCTCCAGCTCGACGTCGCGCATCGCGTGGCCCGAGGGCGAGCCCTCGCGCGGCAGCCCGTCGAGGTAGCGGGCGGAGGCCAGCTTGGCGACCTTGAGGTTGTACTCCGCCGACATGCCGCCGACGACGATCGCCAGGTGGTAGGGCGGGCAGGCCGCGGTGCCCAGCGAGCGCAGCTTCTCCTCCAGGAAGCGGGCGAGCCTGGTCGGGTTCAGCAGCGCCTTGGTCTCCTGGTAGAGGAAGGTCTTGTTGGCGCTGCCGCCGCCCTTGGCCATGAACAGGAACTCGTAGCTGGGGTCGGTGCCCGGCTTGGAGTACAACTCGATCTGGGCGGGCAGGTTGCTGGCGGTGTTGCGCTCCTCCCAGAAGTTCAGCGGCGCCATCTGCGAGTACCGCAGGTTGAGGTCCTGGTAGGCGTCGAAGATGCCGCGGGAGAGCAGCCGCTCGTCGTCACCGCCGGTCAGCACCGTCTCGGTGCGCTTGCCGATGACGATCGCGGTACCGGTGTCCTGGCACATCGGCAGTACCCCGCCCGCGGACACGCAGGCGTTGCGCAGCAGGTCGGTGGCCACGAACCGGTCGTTCGCGCTGGCCTCGGGGTCGTCGACGATCGCCTTGAGCTGGGCCAGGTGGGACGGCCGCAGCAGGTGCTGGATGTCCTTGATGGCCTCGGCGGCCAGCTTGCTCAGGGTGTCCGGCTCGACTTCGAGGAACCGCCGCCCGGCCGCCTCGACGACCCGGGTGCCCTCGGTGGTCAGCAGGCGGTACTCGGTCTGGTCGGGACCGAGGGGAAGCACCTCGGTGAAATCGAACGTGGTGGTCACGTCGCGGGCTCCTTTGCGCGCGTTCGGGTACGGCGTGACGTTAACGCACCACAGGACCCGCGCCGCATCGTCTGATCCGCAATGTCAGGTTGCCCACTCCGAGGTCAGCAGCCGTGCGGCGCGGGGGTGCAGCCAGGCCGTGAATCGCTCGTCCGGGGAGTGCTCGCGAAGCTCGCCGAGCGCGATGTGGATCAGGTAGCAGCGGAGGGCGTCGGTGGCCTCAGGCCGCAGGTGCGCTGCCTGGACGTCCATGCAGTCCAGCCACGTCGCCCAGAACAGGATGTTCGCCACGTCGTAGAGCGGGTCGCCGAACATCGCGCAGTCCCAGTCGAGCACGCCGGTGATGCGGGTGCCGTCGGTAAGCACGTTGTTGGAGCCGAAGTCGCCGTGCACGAGCTGCCGGACCTCGGGGCAGGACGGCACGAGCCGCAGCAGCTCGGCGTGCAACCGCCGTCCGAGGTCGGAGTCCGGGGGAGGGGTTGATGCGAGGAAGTCCCGCCAGCTGCGGTGCTCGCCAACCCCGTCGGCGTCGAAGCGCCCGAAGCCTCGGGTACCGCTGAGGTCGGCGATGGCCGACATCGTCGCCTCGACCAGCGGGGCCACACCGCTCAGCTCGGCGCGCTCGAGGTCCTGCAACGACCGCCCAGGCAGGCGCGTGCTCACGCAGACCGCGTGCCCGGTGCTCAGTTCGCCGATGGTGACGACCCGCGGAACCGGCAGCGCCGGTCCGTCGAAGCGGTGGGCGAAGGCGTCCTTGGCGAAGCCCGCGCGGTCGCCGTTGATCCGCACCACCCGCTCGCCGTCGGCGCAGCGGACGCCGAACGCCTGCGACTCCTCTCCTTCGACGAGCCGGTGCAGCCCGCTCACCGGGCCGAGGTTGTAGGCCAGCCAGGCGCGTACCAGATCGACGGGAACTGCCGGTTTCACCACAGCAAGACCTTAATGCGGGCTGGCGGTCGCGTGCGGGCACTTGCGAGGCTGTACGGCCTGAGCACGACACGGAGGAGGACGCCTTGCCGATGACGGAAGCCGATGGCCTGGACGGACTGGTCAACCTGCGCGACCTGGGCGGCATACCCCTCGCCGGCGGCGAGACGACCTCGACCGGTGTGGTGCTGCGCAGCGACGCCCCGTACCACGGGGACCGGGATCCGGAGCTGACCTGGCCGCCGAAGACCGTCGTCGACCTGCGGGATCCCGCCGAGCTGAACGGGCGCGGCCACCCGCTGGCTGCCGTCGCGGAGGTGCGCAGCGTTCCGCTGCTGGAAGACGTCGGGGACGGCGATCCCGACGACACCCGGCACGCGCTGACGCACCTGTACGAGCACATCGTCGACCGGGCGCCGCACCGGCTGGTGGAGGTCTTCCGCATCGCGGTCGAGGCGGACGGGCCGGTGCTGATCCACTGCGCCGCCGGGAAGGACCGCACCGGCGTCGCGTCCGCGATGCTGCTCGGCGCGGTCGGGGCGCGCCCGGACGCGATCGTCGCCGACTACGTGCGCACCGACCGGAACATGCGGCGGGTCCTGATGCGGCTCAACGGTGGTTCGCTGCCGCCGGGGGTGGACGAGGAAATGGTGCTCCAGCTGGCGTCGACCCCGGTCGAAGCGATCGAACTCGTGCTCTCCAGGTTCGACCAGCACGGCGGGGCCGCAGGCTGGCTGCGCTCGCACGGGGTGCGCGACGAGGAGATCGAGCTCTGGCGGAAGCGGTTCGTTGACGCCGGCTGATGGAGTTCGAGCCCGTGAGTTCCCGCCTCAGGCAGGAGCTCACGGGCTCGTCAGGTAGGTCGAGAGGCCGGACCGCGGCTACTGCCGAGTCCGACCTCCCGGGGTGCGCGCACGACCGGACGCGAGGCCCGGGCGCCGCGAAGTGCACGGCACGCGAGGGGAGACATCGATCATTCCGTGACCGGGGTCACCTGGTCAATGCGTCCGTTCAGGTGCCGTTCGACGGTCAGCTGGCGTAGGCGCGCAGCTTGTCGGCCCGGTCGCCCTGCCGCAGCTTGGACATGACCTCGCGCTCGATCTGGCGGACCCGCTCCCGGGACAGCCCGAACGCCTTGCCGATCTGGTCCAGGGTGCGCGGCTGGCCGTCGTCGAGGCCGTAGCGCATCCGGATCACGGCCTGCTCGCGCTCCTCCAGGGTGGCCAGCACCCGGCGCAGGTCGTCCTGCAGGAACCCGGAGATGACCGCGTTCTCGGCGTCGGCGGACTCGGAGTCCTCGATGAAGTCGCCCAGCGGGGCGTCCTCCTCGGCGCCGACCGGCATGTCCAGGCTCACCGGGTCGCGCGAGTGGTCGAGCAGGTCGGTGACCTTCTCAACGGTCAGCCCGGCCTCGTCGGCCAGCTCCTCGTCGGTGGCCTCCCGGCCGAGCTTCTGGTGCAGGTCGCGCTTGATCCGGGCCAGCTTGTTGACCTGCTCCACCAGGTGGACGGGCAGCCGGATGGTGCGGCTCTGGTCGGCCATGCCGCGGGTGATCGCCTGCCGGATCCACCAGGTCGCGTACGTGGAGAACTTGAAGCCCTTGGTGTAGTCGAACTTCTCGACCGCCCGGATCAGGCCGAGGTTGCCCTCCTGGATCAGGTCCAGCAGCGGCATGCCGCGGCCGGTGTAGCGCTTGGCGAGGCTGACCACGAGCCGGAGGTTGGCCTCCATCAGGTGGTTCTTGGCCAGCCGGCCGTCCCGGACGACCGCGTTGAGGTCGCTGCGCCGCTCCGGGGAGAGCTTCTTGCTCGTCTCCAGCACGTGCCTGGCGAAGACGCCGGCCTCGATCCGCTTGGCGAGGTCGACCTCCTCCTGGGCGGTGAGCAGCGCGGTGCGCCCGATGCCGTTGAGGTAGACCCGCACGAGGTCGGCCGAGGGGCCTTGGGTGTCGAGGTCCGCATCGGTGGCGGCAACGTCCGAGGTGATGGTCTGCGGGACGGTCATTGAGCTCCCTCCCTGGCGGGCTGGCTTGGCGCGAATCACACCGACGCACCGTCACGTGGTGTGGGAGGCGCGTACGCTCGGTACGAGGAACCGAGAGCCCGCGCCTGTCTTCCTTGACGTCCGGACTGCGACATCTGGACCGGCTTGCCGGGGGCCGGCAGTTCGGGACCGGGCTGTCGCGAGACCTGGCTGTCGAAGCTTCGTTACCGGGAAAACGAACGTGTCCCCGAATTCGTTCCCGGACTTCTCAACCTGGGGACGTCATGGCCGTCACATCCGTTGCTCCGCCAATCCTGAGGATTTGCTGAGAGCGCTCGTTACATTTAGACCTCAACCAAAAGGGTGAATGGTCCGTCGTTGACGCTCTCCACCGCCATCATCGCCGCGAACCGCCCGGTCTCCACCCGCGCGCCCCGCGCCCGCAGGTCCTCGACGACTGCCTCGACCAGCGGTTCGGCCTGGTCGGGGCGGGCCGCGTCGGTCCACGACGGGCGCCGTCCCTTCCTGGTCGAGCCGTACAGCGTGAACTGGCTGACCACCAGCAGCGGCGCTCCGGTGGAGGCGCAGGACTCCTCGTCCCGCAGCGCCCGAATCTCGTGCAGCTTGCGGGCCATTTTCGCGACCTCCTGCGCACCATCGGAATGCGTCACACCCAAAAGCACCAGCAGTCCCGGCTCGTCGATGCGGCCGATGACCGCACCGTCGACGCTTACCGATGCGCGAGTGACTCGTGTGACCACGGCCCTCATTCACTGATCCATTCCGCCGGGATCACCATTCCGTGCCGGATCAGTTCGCGCAGCATCGGCACCGCGGCCGCGGTCAGCTCGGTGACGTCCTCACCGCAACCGAGCGCGAGCAGTTCCACCAGGTCCCCGACCGGCATCGCGCCGCGGCACCCGGCCAGCAACCGCACGCCCAGGTCGTCGACCTCGTGCTGCCAGCCGGGCCCGTCGGTGCGGTGCAGGCGGTGCACGACGTTCTCCCAGCCCTCGTCGGACGGGCTGGAGACCTGCTCCAGCACCGTGGTCGGCGCGGTGACCAGGCGCGACGCCAGCAGGGCCTCGGTGGAGCCGTGCGCGCGGAGCCAGTCGACGCGACGGAGCCAGCCGTCGCTCTCCGGCCCGAGCGGGTCGTCGAAGGCGTGGCGCAGGTCCTCGCACACGACCTCGCCGCGGGCGGCGTCGGTGCGGCGCAGCGTCACGAAGCCGAACCCGACGCCCTCGACGTCGTTGGCCTCGAACCAGTCCAGCCACTCCGCGGCCTTCCGCTGCCCCTCCGGCGAGCGCGCGTCGTAACCGGCGTCGCGCAGCCAGGTGCCGACGTAGAGCTCCGGGTCGGCGATGTCGCGCTGGACGAACCACGCGTCGACCCCGCCCGGCGGCAGCCACCGCGACACCCGGTCCTCCCAGTCCTCGCCGCCGCGGTGCAGCCACGACGCGAGCAGCTGCCCGGTGCCGCCCTCGTTGAGGAACGACGGCAGCTGCCGCACCACCAGAGCGCTGGCGTCGTCACCGGCCAGCCCCGAGTCGCGGTAGGTGAAGTCGGTGCGGGCCGGTCCGACGACGAACGGCGGATTGCACACGACCTGGTCGAACCGCCGCCCGCGCACCGGCTCGAACCACTCGCCCCGGACCAGCTCCACCTCGACGCGGTTGAGCCGGAACGTCGCCTCGGCCAGCGCGAGCGCCCGCTCGGACACGTCGGTCGCGGTGATCCGCTCGGCGTGGGTGCTGGCGTGCAGCGCCTGCACCCCGCAGCCCGTGCCCAGGTCGAGCAGCGAACCGACCGGGCGCCGCGAGGTCGCGCGCACCAGGCTCAGCGAGGCGTGACCGACGCCCAGGACGTGGTCCGGGTCGACCGGCCGCCCGTCGCCGCGCAGCTCCGAGTCCAGGTCCGAGACCACCCACCACGACTCGTCGCCCGCACCGTGCGGGCGGACGTCCAGGCCCGCGCGGACCGCGTCGCCGTCGGTGCGCAGCAGGCCCGCGGCGTGCGCCTCGTCCAGCGGCAGCGGGCGCAGCGCGTCCGCGACAGCGGCGGTGGGCTCGGCCGTGCCGAGCAGGAACAGGCGCACGAGGGTGCCGAGGGCGCCGGCGTCGGTGGACGCGCGCAGCGCGGGAACCGGCTCGCCGCGCCCGAGCGCGGCGTGCGCCTCGGCGCCGAGCAGGTCGACGACGCCGTCGGCGTCGTAGCGGGCCGCGAGGAAGGCGTCGCGGAGGCGGTCGATGCGGTCTGGGGACAGGTCAGGAGTCACGTGTTCGATCCTCACATGCACCGCTCGACCGGCAGCCCGCGACACTTTGAAGCCTGGTCAGCCGTCCGCCAGGATGCGTTCCAGGGTGCGCCCGCCCATCCGGCTCATGGCCGGGTTGCTCTCGGCGTAGTACCAGACCAGCCCCATCGCCTGTTCGAAAGCCCACGCCTTGCCGCGCTCCCACTCGACGGGGTCGCACCCGAGGTCTTCGCGCAGCGCCTGCCGCGGTCCCTCCTCGAGCAGGTGCCAGGCGGCCAGGAGGTCCAGCGCCGGGTCCGCCGGTCCGAACCCGCCGACGTCGATGACCCCGGACAGCCGCCCGCCGGACAGCAGGAGGTTGCCGGGAATCAGGTCGCCGTGCGTCATCACGTCACCGGCCGGGCTTCGGGGCAGCTCCCGCATGGACTTCCACATCCGGCGAAGCCGCGCGACGTCCAGCAGGTGTTCGCTGTTGTCGAAGCAGGTTTCCACCCACTCGTCGTGGGATCGCAGGTCGCCTCCCCGGCCCGAGCCGCGGAACGCCCGGCCACGCGTGTCGATCGCGCGAACACCGCGGATGAACTCGGCCAGGTCACGTGCGAACGGCACAGACCCGCCCGGATCCTCGGCGCTGGCCACGGTTCCGGGCAGCCAGGTCTGCACCGCCCAGGGGAGTGGGTAACCCGCCCCGGGTTTGCCCAGCGCGACCGGTTCAGGCGTGCGGAAGCGCGTGCGTCCCAGGAGCTCGCCGGCTGCCTCCGCCTCGGACTCCAGCTTGCGCCGCGTCGATTCGGCGTCCGCTGGTTCGAGCGGGAACCGGGCCGCCAGGTGCTCGCCGATGCGGAAGATGGCGTTGGTCGTCCCCTCCGAAGCGAGGCTCCTGACGGGAAGGCCCCGCCATGCGGGGAACTGCTCGTCCACCAGTTCGCGCACCGTTTCCCGCGACACGGTCAACTGGTCGGCATGCATGTCCACGCGGTCAGAGTCGCCGGTCCCGATCTTCGACCGCAACGCGTTTTCCGCACCGCGTGTTCGGCGTAGCCGCGTGATCCGCCGAAACCCGGGATCACGCCTCTAGGCGGGACATCAGCGGGCTCCGTGCCAGGATGGGGCCATGCCCAAGACGCTCAACCTGACCGGTCGGCTGGTCGTGGCCGTTCGGCGGGTTCGGTGGATCGGCTATGACGTCTGAACGACTCCGCCGATGCCGGTGCGCCCGACCGGGGTGCCGACGAGTTCGACCGTCACGCCCTCGCGGACGTGTTCTCCGACGACGTCGACGATGGCGTCCGTGACTCCGGAGACGAGGCGAGCGACGATCTCGTCGGCGTCGGGTCGACTGAAGGCGGCTTCCTTGATGCCGAACGTGACGCTCGGGGAGGGTGCTTGTGCCGGCACGCCGCCGATTCCCCATCGGTTGGGTGGGAGGCCGATCAACTGCACGGCTGCGATGCTTCGGGCCCAGTCGCCGTAGACGGCGACAACCGCGTCGGTCAGTTTCTCGATCAGCGCGGTCTCGCGGCCGGCCAGGTCGCTTTCCAGTGCGTGGACGCTCAGGTGGGGCATGCTGTCCTCCGTCGACACCTTTGATAACAAAATATCTTTAAATCAAAAAGTATCTGGAGGCTGGGTGAATGTCAACGCCTGACACCACCGAAGACGCGGTCAGGGAGTTGCTCCTGGTGATGCCTAGGCTGGTCGGCCGGATCAAACGTCTGCCGTTGCCGGAACAGCTGCGGTCACTTGAGCTGGCGCCGAGACATCTGTCGCTGCTTTCCCTGCTCCTGCTCGACGGTCCGCTGGCCGTCTCCCAACTGGCCGAGAAGTTGGGGGTGGCGCCGACCACGGTGAGCCTGATCGTGAGCGACCTGAGCCGCAAAGGGGTCTTGGTGCGGCGCGAGGACGATGCCGACCGCCGCCGGCGCATCATCGACATCAGCCCCGAAAGCCGTCCGGTCATCGCTGAATGGCTGTCTCCGGGGGCCGACGCGTGGCGGCACGCCCTCACGCCGCTGAGCCCAGCACAACAGCGGATCGTCGTCGACACCCTGCTTCGGTACGAGACGGCCTTCTCCGCCGCGACGCATTCGGCACCCGAGGACGGTTAGTGCAGCGCACGCCGATTCCTTCGCCGTGCCGGGGCGCAGAGCACTGGCAGGGCTGCCCGTTCCGTGACGTGCCAGGATGGGGGACATGGCCAAGAAGCTCAACCTGACCGGTGACGCCGACGCCGACCAGCTCCTCTCCGAGGACCCGTTCGCGCTGCTCACCGGCATGCTGCTGGACCAGCAGATCGCGATGGAGGTCGCGTTCAACGGGCCGCGCAAGATCGCCGAGCGGATGGGCGGCTTCGACGTCGTCAAGATCGCCGAGAGCGACCTGGACGAGTTCACCGAGCTGTGCGTCGCCAAGCCCGCGATCCACCGCTACGGCGGTTCGATGGCCAAGCGGGTGCACGCGCTCGCCCAGTACGTCGTCGAGCACTACGACGGCCGCACCGACAACATCTGGACCGAGGGCGACCCGGACGGCCGGGAGGTGCTCAAGCGGCTCAAGGCGCTGCCCGGGTTCGGCGACCAGAAGGCGCGGATCTTCCTGGCGCTGCTGGGCAAGCAGCTGGGCGCGCGGCCCGCGGGCTGGCGCGAGGCCGCCGGTGCCTACGGCGACGACGGCTCCCGCCGCTCCATCGCCGACGTCACCGACAAGCAGACGCTCGAAGAGGTGCGCGCCTTCAAGAAGGAGCAGAAGGCCGCCGCGAAGAAGTAGCCGTCAGGCCGCCGCCGCGCCGGGCTGCTGGTACTTGTCGACGTACTCCTGCCCGGAGAGCTCGGCGATCGCGTACATGATCTCGTCGGTGATCGAGCGCAGCACCGGCAGCGAGTTCTCCATGCCGTCGTAGCGCGAGAAGTCCAGCGGGTCGCCGAAGCGGACGGTCACCGGGCGGATGCGCGGGATGCGGGTGCCGATCGGCTGCAACCGGTCGGTGCCCTCCAGCGCCACCGGGACCACCGGGGCGCCCGAGCTCAGCGCCAGCCGCGCGACCCCGGTCCGGCCCCGGTACAGGCGGCCGTCGGGGGAGCGGGTTCCCTCCGGGTGGATGCCGAAGGCGCCGCCCCCGGCCAGCACCTTCTCGGCCGCGTCGAGCGCTTCCCTGGCCGCCCGGCCGCGCCCGCGCTCCACCGGGATCGCGCCGAGCGAGCTGAACAGCCACCGGGAAATCCCGCCGCGCAGGCCGGTGCCCTGGAAGTACTCGGCCTTGGCCAGGAACGCCACCGGCCGCGGCAGCACGAGCGGGACGATGAAGCTGTCCGCCACGGCGAGGTGGTTCGGCGCCAGGATCACCGGTCCGGTCGCGGGCACCTTGTCGGCGTCGATGACGGTCGGCCGGTACACCGCCCTGGCCAGTGAACCGACGAACCGCTTGGTCACCGCGTACAACATTTCGCCTCCCGCTCCGCGTCGGATGTGAATCTATCCGGTCGGGTTTTCGGGTCTGTTCGCCACCGGTTAACGGGCGGTGCGGATCCGGGCTGTCGCCCGCGTGAGGGGAGTGGGACGATGAAGCCAGGAGGTAGTGTCGTGAGTGGTTCACAGCATGGCGACGACACCCCGGTTCTGATCACCGAGGCCAAGCCGTCCTACGACGACGAACAGGCCGTCCGCCGCCGCAAGTACGCGATCATGATGGCGTGCCGCATCCCGTGCCTGGCGTTCGCGGCGCTGATCTACCAGGCCTGGCAGCTGTGGTGGTTGTCGCTGATCATCATCGCGATCTCGGTGCCACTGCCCTGGATGGCGGTGCTGATCGCCAACGACCGGCCGCCGCGCAAGCAGGAGAAGGTCAACCGCTACCGGCACTCCTCGCGGGCGCTGGAAGCGCGCGAGCACCAGGTGATCGAGGGCGCGTAGCCGCGGCCGTCGTGCGCCCGGAGTCGGTGCCGACGTCCGGGGCGCGCGTGCGGCATCATGTGCGTATGAGCACGATGACGCTTCCGGAGACCGACACCCGGACCGAGACCACTGACCAGACCAGTGACGACCGCCCGGAGATGTTCCACTACGTCCAGAAGGACAAGATCGCCGAGTCCGCGGTCATGGGCACCCACGTGGTGGCCCTGTGCGGCGAGGTCTTCCCGGTGACGAAGTCCCCCAAGCCGGGCTCCCCGGTGTGCCCCGACTGCAAGAAGATCTTCGAGGGCCTGCCCCCTGGCGGCGGCGACGAATGATCCGCGTTCCGCGCGGTGGTCTCAGCCACCGCGCTGTTCTGCCTGCTTCTCCACCTGAGTCGAGCCGTTGCGCGGGAGTTCCAGCGACGGCTTGACGACCTGCTCGGCCGCCTCGCCGGAGAACCGCTCGGCGTTGCCGTTGCGCCACGCGAGGTAGCCCTCCTCGGTGTGCAGCCGCTGCGCCACGCGCCGCATCTCCAGCCGCCGCCAGCGGCGCCGCTCCTTGCGCGTCATCTTCGCCGGCCACATCTCCTCGATCGCGTTGTTGAACTGCGCGCCGATGATGATGGCCATGCCGATGAAGAACGCGAACAGCAGGAACGCGATCGGCGTCGCCAGCGCCCCGTAGGTGTAGCCGGTGCTGGTGACCCACGCGATGTAGAGCCGCATGCCGGTGCTGGAGCACAGGAACACCAGCATCGCCACCAGCGCGCCCGGCAGGCCGCGGTGCCAGGGCAGCTTGCGCGGCAGTGACACCTTGTAGAGCGTGGCCAGCGCCAGGACCAGCAGCGCGCCGGTGGCCGGGTAGTAGAAGACCTGGATGAGCCAGGCGATGTCGTCCTGGAAGTCCTGGGGGACGACCTGCACCAGGTAGTCCGGCCCGAGCGCGATCACCGGCAGCCCGATCACCGCGACGATCAGGCTGACCAGGTACAGCAGCAGCGCGAAGGTCCGCTGCCACACGCTGTGCCGGACCATGTACTGGTTGTAGGCCAGCGTGATCGAGTCGACCAGCGAGGCCAGCGCGGACGAGCCCGCCCACAGCGACAGCAGGAAGCCGACCGAGACGATCTCGGTCCGGCCCTTGGTCAGGATGTCCGACACCGTGGGGCCGATGATCTGGTCCACGACGTTGGCGCTGAACACCGTGCGGGAGAACCCGAGGATCTTGCTGTGCACGGCGTCGACGACCTCGGGGCCGAACCAGTCGCCGACGAAGCCGATGCTGCCCAGCAGCCCCAGCAGCAGCGGCGGCATCGACAGCGTCTGCCAGAAGGCGGCGGCCGCCGACTCCGAGAAGATGTTGTCCCACCACGCCTTGGACACGGTGCGCCACACCAGACGCAGGGGTCCGCGTTTCACCGGGCGGGCGGAGCCGTTCTGCGACCGGGATTGGTCGTTGGGACGTGGTGCGGCCATGGCGCCTATAAGGATGATGCATGCCACTTGCGAGTGGGCATCGACCCGCTGAATCGGCGATGTCATCCCGATCTCAGTCCGGCCGGCGGCGGGTCCGGGAGCCAGGCGGGCGCGAGGCGGGGAGGTAGGCTGCACGGCGGCCCTCGTCCGGGTGGGAGCGGGGGCCTTCGCGTGGGTCGCGCGTCTGGGGGCGCGCCAGGGGCCCCGCCGGTGACCGGACTCAGGAAGGAGCGGCGAGCAGGCGTGTCCGAGGCGCAACTCGACCAGTCGGTGCGGTCCGTTCTCAGCGACCCCTCGCAGGCTCCGTCCCGGCCGCTGCGCGCCTGGCAGCGGCGTGCGCTGACCAGGTACCTGTCGAGCAAGCCGCAGGACTTCCTGGCGGTCGCCACGCCCGGCGCGGGCAAGACGACGTTCGGGCTGCGGATCGCGTCCGAGCTGCTGGCCGACCGGACGGTCGAGTCGGTCACGGTCGTCGCGCCGACCGAGCACCTCAAGCACCAGTGGGCGCTGGCCGCGGGCGGCGCGGGCATCCCGCTGGACTCGAACTTCCGCAACAGCGACGGCATGACCTCCAGCGACTACCGGGGAGTCGTGCTCACCTACGCGCAGGTCGCCGCGCACCCGACGCTGCACCGCGTGCGCACCGAGCGGCGCAAGACGCTGGTGATCCTCGACGAGGTGCACCACGCGGGCGACGCGAAGTCGTGGGGCGACGCGGTCCGCGAGGCGTTCGACCCGGCGGTGCGCAGGCTGGCGCTGACCGGTACGCCGTTCCGCAGCGACGACTCGCCGATCCCGTTCATCAACTACGAGCCCGACGCCGACGGCTCGCTGCGCAGCCGCGCGGACCACTCCTACGGCTACTCGGACGCGCTGCGCGACGGCGTCGTCCGCCCGGTGGTCTTCCTCGCCTACTCCGGCGAGACGCGCTGGCGCACCAGCGCGGGCGACGAGTACAGCGCGCGGCTGGGCGAGCCGCTGACCGCCGAGCAGACCGCGCGGGCGTGGCGCACGGCGCTGGACCCGTCGGGGGAGTGGATCCCGTCGGTGCTGCAGGCCGCCGACACCCGCCTGACGCAGCTGCGCAAGGGTGGCATCCCGGACGCGGGCGGCCTGGTGATCGCCTCCGACCACGTCACAGCCAAGGCCTACGCCAGGACGTTGCAGCGGATCACCGGTGACGAGCCGGTCGTGGTGCTCTCCGACGACCCGAAGGCGTCCGGCCGGATCGCGGACTTCTCGGAGTCCGAGGACCGCTGGATGGTCGCGGTCCGGATGGTCTCCGAGGGCGTCGACGTCCCGCGGCTGGCAGTGGGCGTGTACGCGACCAGCGCGTCGACGCCGCTGTTCTTCGCCCAGGCCATCGGCCGGTTCGTGCGGGCGCGGCGCAAGGGCGAGACCGCGAGCATCTTCCTGCCGAGCGTTCCGGTGCTGCTGGAGCTGGCCGCTCAGCTGGAGGCCGAGCGCGACCACGTCCTCGGCAAGCCGCACCGGGAGAAGGACGGCTGGGACGACGAGCTGATGGCCGAGGCCAACCGGTCCCGCGACGAGCCGGGCGAGGAGGAGAAGGCCTACACCTCGCTGGGCGCCGACGCCGAGCTGGACCAGGTCATCTACGACGGTTCGTCGTTCGGCACCGCCGCGTTCGGCACCTCCGAGGACGAGCAGGACTACCTCGGGCTGCCGGGGCTGCTGGAGCCCGACCAGGTGCGCGCGCTGCTCCAGCAGCGGCAGGCGCAGCAGATCGTGGAGGTCGGAAAGCGGGAGGCGGCCGACAAGGCGGCCAAGGCCGCCGAGCAGGCCGAGCAGCGCGCGAAGCCGCAGACCGTGCAGGAGCGCCTGCAGGGTCTGCGCAAGGAGCTGAACACGCTGGTGGCGCTGCACCACCACCGCACCCGCAAGCCGCACGGCGCGATCCACAACGAGCTGCGGCGGGTCTGCGGTGGTCCGCCGACCGCGATGGCCACGGTCGAGCAGCTGGAGGAGCGGATCGCCACCCTGCGCTCCTGGTGACCGTCTAGCCTGTCCCCGGACGGGTGACGATCTTGGGGTGAGGCCGTGTTCGGGGACGCGTGGAACGTCGCGCTCAACATCATCGCCAGCGCCATCACCGGCTCGGTCGTCTGGCTGACCGGCAGGCTGGTCGCGCGGCGGCGGATCCGCCGCAAGCGGGACTTCTTCGGCCTGGTCGCCGACTCCGAGTGCCTGCTGGTCGTTCCCAGGCACGCCTCGTCCAACCAGAGCCACAGCGTGCACCGCAACGACGCCGCCGCGTTGCTGGAGCTCTCGACGGTCATCGGCGACTGCGGCGCGCGCCCCGAAGTGATCTTCCACGACCAGACCTACCAGGGGTTCGGGGACAAGGCCGAGTTCTGCATCGGCGGGCCCGCCGCCAACCAGCGCACGGTCGCGCACCTGCGGTCGGCGCTGCCCGGCGTCGAGGTCAGGACTCCGGTGGACGACTCGACCGCGGTTCCCACCATCGAGCTCGGCGGTCAGACCTACCCCTACTACTGGGGCCAGGAGGAGTACGCGCTGCTGGCCAAGATCGTCCGGAGCAAGCAGGACAAGCCGACCTTCCTGATCTGCGGCCAGTCGTCGGTGGCCAACCGCGCCGCCGGGCGCTACCTCGGCACCCACTACCGCAGGTTCCTGCGGGCGCACGGCACGCGCGGGCGGTTCTGCGTGGTGCTGCGCATCGTCGAGTCCGAGGTCTACGGTCCGACTGTGGTGGAACTCGTCCGGGACGCGACCGATGACGCCTTCACCCGGAATGTCCTCGTGACCGGCGGCACCGGCTCCTAGGGTCTGTCCCCATGGCTTACGACGTGGAGAAGATCCGTGCGCAGTACCCGGCGCTTGCCGACGGGCGGGTCTGGCTGGACGGGGCGGCGGGCACCCAGGTTCCCCAGCAGGTGATCGACGCGGTGGCCGACACCTACCGGGTCGGCGTGTCCAACCAGGGCGGGCCCTACGAGTCGAGCCGGCGGGCGGGGCGCATCGTCGACGAGGCGCGCGGTGCGGTCGCCGACCTGGTGGGTGCGCCGGATCCGGGGTGCGTGGTGTTCGGTCCCACCATGACGGCCCTGACCTACCGGTTCGCGGCGGTGCTCGCGGACGGCTGGCGGCCGGGTGACGAGGTGGTGGTGACCCGGCTGGACCACGACGCCAACGTCCGGCCGTGGGTGCAGAGCGCCCTGCGCGCCGGGGCTACGGTGCGGATGGCCGACATCGACCCGGTGACCGGCGAACTGCCCGCGAGCAACGTCACCGACCTGATCGGCGAGCACACGAAGCTGGTGGCGGTGACCGCGGCGTCCAACCTGCTGGGCGCGATGCCGGACCTGCGCGCGATCACGGCGAAGGCCGCCGAGGTCGGCGCTCTGTCCTATGTGGATGGTGTGCATCACTGCCCGCACGCCGGGGTCCGGCTCGGCGACCTCGGCGCGGACCTGTACGCGACCAGCGCCTACAAGTGGGCGGGCCCGCACCTGGCCGCGGTCGTCGCGGCCGACAACTGGACGCTGGAAACCCTGCACCCGGACAGGCTCCTGCCGTCACCGGACACCGTTCCCGACCGCTTCGAGTTCGGCACGAACCCGTTCGCGCCGATGGCCGGGGTGGTCGCGGCGGTGGACCACCTCGCGGAGCTGGATTCCGAAGCCGACGGCAGCAGGGCCGAGAAGCTCGTGCGGTCCAGGCAGGCGGTGGTCGACCACGAGGAAGGCCTGCGGGAACAGCTCTTCGCCGGGCTCGCCGCGCTGGACGGTGTCAGGCGGTACGGACCCGAACGCGGAAAGTGCACGCCCACAGCGCTTTTCACGGTGGACGGTGTCACGCCGGCGGAAGTCGCGGAGAGGCTGGCCGAACGCGGCATCAACGTCTCGCGCGGGCACTCCTACGCGTGGGAGGCCGTGCACGCCCTCGGGCTGGGGCCGGAAGGCGGCGTGCGGGCGAGCCTGTCGCACTACAGCACCGCCGAGGACGTCCACCGGCTGCTGGAAGGTCTCGCCGAACTGACCCGCTGAGCTGAAAAAGACGTTCCCCCCGCCGGAAGCAGGTTCCGGTGGGGGGAACGTCCCGGGTTTCTACTGCTCGTCCTGCTGCAGGTCCGCCTCGACCTCGCGCAGGCCGGACTCGTACGCGCGGGCGTGGTGCCCGCAGAACAGCAGCTCCCCGCCGGACGGTAGTACGGCGCGGAGCTTCGCAGCGGCCCCGCAGCGGTCGCAGCGGTCGGCGGCGGTCAGCTCGGGGCGGGTGAGCGTTCCAGGCATCGTGATCTCCCTCCGTCCCGGCGCCGGAATTTCCCCGGCGCCCTCGATCCTGCTACGACCACCGGTGGCCCACTGGCGGTGAGGTCGGTGCTCGTTGGCTCCACTCTTGCAGACGCTTGGGCGGAAGTCAGTGTTCCCGAACCGTGTGGCGACCGTCGTCACGTCGAAGCACCCGGTTGCAGCAGCGCCGGTCGCGCAGCGTGATCAACAGTGTCAAAACCGTTGTGACAAGCCAAAATCCGGTTGTCCGACAGGTTGCGAGGAACCTCCGGACCCAGTTTTTTCGTGTCCCTTGTCACATTTTGGGCAGGGTTGCGACCGGTGCCGTTCCGCTGCGGGCGAACACCGGGGACATGATCGGCTGGTCCGAATGGCGGGAACGCCTTCCGCTTCGCGGAAATCCCGGTGGCGTTTTAACGGTGCTCCGGCGCCCGCGCGACCACCCAGCCGCGCGGGAACTCCGCCGGAGCGTTCCGGAAACGCCACGGATGCCGGTCGGGCGTAAGGAATGACTGGGACGGGAGGCCGGGGCAGGAGCCCTCGCGGCCTACGCGACCGCCCAGCCGCGCGCTGATTCCGCCGAGGTCCTGCCCGCGGTCACCACGTCGTCCAGTGGCGTCCGCACCGCGCTCCAAGCGCTTCGGAGTACCGGCATGTCGTCGTAGCAGAACATGTCGTCCTCCTCGCGTTTGTTGGTCCTCAACGGGTATGACGACCAATTTCTATCGCGGGTTCCGTCAGCGGCGCAGCTTCTTAGCGCGATCTCACCAGAACGGCCCAGTCCTGCCGATCCGGATCCGGGTCCTCGGCCCAGCCCTCGGGCCACTTCCGCCGGGCTCCGGACCCGGCCATCGCGTGCGCTCCGGTGAGCACCGCCGAGGTGTGGCTGCCGAAGTCCACCTCGGCCTCGAACGCCGCGCCCCGGAAGTTCGAACCCTCGCCGTCGAAGGTGACCCGGCGGAAGTCGGCGAGGCCGGTGAACCGCACGTTCCGGAAGTCCGCGACCTGTTCGAAGGTCGTGCCCCGGAACACCGCCGGGCCGATGAACCGGGCGCCGGCGAAGGAGGCGGACCGGACCCGGCACCGGGTGAAGGTCATCGTGTTCAACGTCGCCGCGGAGAGGTTGAGCCGCACGTCCGGCCAGAACGCCGCGTCGTCGTCCGGCCTCAGGTGCCCGGTGAGCACCTGCTGCGCGCTCTGCCGGACCTCCAGCTCCTGTGCGGCGCCTCCGGCGTCGTCGAGCGGGTCGAACGGCATCCGCAGGTAGGCGCAGACGAGGTCCACGATGGTCTGGCGGTGCTCCGGGTGGCTCTGGGCGAGCCGTTCCAGGGCGAGGACGCCCGCGAGGCGCACCGGAGCCTTGTCGCTGCCGAGCTGGTCGGCGGCGCGCCCGTAGAGCTCGGTCACCCGGGTCTCGGTGGCGTCGTGGCCTTTCTGCGCGATTTCCAGCTCGGTGGCCCGCTGCCGCCGGGCGGCCAGCAGCAGTCCGGCGGCGCCACCGCCTCCGACGACGATGCTGAACGCGGTGCGCAGGATGTCGAGCCGGATCGACGAATGCGGGCCGCCCGAGTCCAGCAGCGACCACAGCACGACGATCGACACCGCTGCCAGCAGGCACAGCCCGATCGCCCACGCGACGATCGTCCGGGTCGACAGGACGCGCTGCTGGTCCGGAGACGGCGGTTTCCCCATGATCAACATGATGGTCCGCGGCGGGCCCGCTGTGACCCGCTCCCCGGGGCATGCAGGTGGTCCGTCGGGGTGAACAACGCGAGAAGGCCGCCGCCCCGCGCGGGGGCAGCGGCCTTCTCGGCCGTTCTGCTCAGTCCAGGTAGTCGCGAAGCACCTGGGAACGCGACGGATGCCGCAGCTTCGACATCGTCTTGGACTCGATCTGGCGAATCCGCTCCCGGGTCACGCCGTAGACCTGCCCGATCTCGTCCAGCGTCCGCGGCTGGCCGTCGGTGAGGCCGAAGCGCAGCCGGACCACGCCGGCCTCCCGCTCCGACAGCGTCGCGAGCACCGACTGGAGCTGGTCCTGCAGCAGCGTGAACGACACGGCGTCGACCGCGACGACCGCCTCGGAGTCCTCGATGAAGTCGCCGAGCTGGCTGTCGCCCTCGTCGCCGATGGTCTGGTCCAGCGAGATGGGCTCCCGGGCGTACTGCTGGATCTCCAGCACCTTCTCCGGGGTGTTGTCCATTTCCTTGGCCAGCTCCTCCGGCGTGGGCTCGCGGCCCAGGTCCTGGAGCAGCTCGCGCTGGATTCGGCCGAGCTTGTTGATGACCTCGACCATGTGCACCGGGATGCGGATGGTCCGGGCCTGGTCGGCCATGGCCCGGGTGATCGCCTGCCGGATCCACCAGGTGGCGTAGGTCGAGAACTTGTAGCCCTTGGTGTAGTCGAACTTCTCGACCGCTCGGATCAGGCCGAGGTTGCCCTCCTGGATCAGGTCCAGGAACGCCATGCCGCGGCCGGTGTAGCGCTTGGCGAGGCTGACCACGAGCCGGAGGTTGGCCTCCAGCAGGTGGTTCTTCGCCCGCTCACCGTCCCGCACGATCCAGCGCAGGTCGCGCCGCATCTGCATGGCCAGCCGCTCCTCGGCCTCCTCGGCCTGCCGCAGCCGCTCCGCCGCGTAGAGCCCGGCCTCGATGCGCTTGGCGAGCTCGACCTCCTCCTCGGCGTTGAGCAGTGCGACCTTGCCGATCTGCTTGAGGTAGGCGCGGACCGAGTCGGCGGAGGCGGTCAGCTCGGCGTCCTTGCGGGCCTGCCGGAGCGCCTCGGACTCCTCCTCGTCCCAGACGAAGTCCGAGTCGGCCTTGCCGTCCTCGTCCTCGGGAACCTGCGGTTCCTCCGGGATCTCCACCTCGACCTCGGCCAGGTCGGCCACGTCGGGAGACGTCAGATCGGTCTCGATCGGTTCGTCGATCTCCATGCTCTCGCCGCTGCCCTTGGCGGAGCCGGACTTCGCCGACTTGGCCGGAGCCTTGGTGCCCTTCTTGGCCGCCGTCTTCGCGGTGGTCTTGCGGGCGGTCGACTTGGCGCCGGTCGAACTCTTGGCCGCGGTCTTGCGCGGCGTCGACTTCTTCGGCTCCTCGGCTTCGGCCGCGGCATTCGCCTGGGCAGGCTCGGACTGGGCACCGCCAGAGGTAGCAGCGGAGCTGGAGCGTCGGGTTGCGGTTTCTGCGGCTGCCACGTACGCCCTTTCGCGACGGTCGATCAGGGCTGGCCGGAGGGCGCGAAACCTCGGCCGCCAAAGGTCGGGGACAACCCACCACCCGAGTCCTGGCGAACAAGTACCTGAGCCCAGCTCACGGACTTGCCCCTCGGCCTCGGATCAGGCGGGCCGTGTTCCATTGTAACTGCGATGGACGAGTGCGGTTCCGCTGCAAGGCGGAGCCGCACCGCGCCCGCGCATTCCGGTTCAGTGCCCGATGCCCGCCGCGGCGGCCGTGGCGGCACCGACGATGCCCGCGTCGTTCTTCAGCTCCGCGGCCACGATCGGGGTGCGGCCGTCGAGCAGTGGGAGCCACTTCTCGGCCTTCTTGCTGACCCCGCCACCTGCGATGATCAGGTCCGGCCAGAGGAACTTCTCCAGGCCCGCGATGTAGCGCGCGACCCGCTCGGCCCACTGCGGGTAGGACAGCTCCAGGTTGTCCTTGACCGACGCGGCGGCCTGGGTCTCGGCGTCGTGGCCGTCGACCTCGATGTGGCCGAACTCGGTGTTCGGGATCAGCTTGCCGTCGACGAACATCGCGCTGCCGATGCCGGTGCCGAAGGTCAGCAGCACCACCAGGCCCTGGTGACCCGCACCCGCACCGGAACGCATCTCGGCCAGCCCGGCCGCGTCGGCGTCGTTGAGCACGACGACCTCGTCGCGCGAGCGGCCGAGCCGTTCGGCGAACAGGCCCTGCGCGTCTGTACCGATCCAGCTTTTGTCGACGTTCGCGGCGGTGTGCGCCGTGCCCTGCTTGACGACGCAGGGCAGCGTGACGCCCACCGGGCCGGTCCAGGCGAACTTCTCGACGATCTCGGCCACCGCGTCGGCGACCGCCGCCGGTGTCGAGGGATGCGGGGTCGGGATGCGCATGCGCTCCTCTGCCAGCACCCCGGCGTCGATGTCCACCACCGACCCCTTGATGCCGGACCCGCCGATGTCCACGCCGAAACCGCGGGCAGCTCCCATGGCTGGATCCTTCCTATTCGATTCAGACCAAGGTGTGCAGACCTTAACCGCGTTGTGTTGCGATGTGTGCGTGGGATTGGCTAATCAGCTCGATGTGGAAGCCCTCCGGGGTGTTGCGGTGCAGGTCGCGGGTGAAGCGGCCGACTTGGCGCGCACGGTGCGTGACGAAGCTGTCACGGACGGTGCGGTGGACACCAAGAGCGCCGAGACCGATGTCGTCACCGCGGGCGACCGCGCGGCCGAACGGCTGGTGCGCGACCGGCTCGCCGAACTCCGGCCGGGGGAGTCGGTGCTCGGCGAGGAGGAGGGCGGTGACCACGCGCTGGACGGCCTGCGCTGGGTCGTCGATCCGATCGACGGCACGGTGAACTACCTCTACGGCTTCCCGTGGTACGCGGTGTCGCTGGCCGCGCAGGTCGACGGCCGGTCGGTGGCGGGCGCGGTCGTCGAGCCGGTGTCGGGCCGGGTCTGGAGCGCCGCGCTCGGCGTCGGCGCGTTCCTCGGCGACCGGCGGCTGCGGGTCTCGGCCGCCGAGCGCCTCGACCTCGCCCTGATCGGCACCGGCTTCGCCTACACGGTCGAGCGCCGCAAGGTGCAGGCCGAGACCGCGGGCAAGCTGCTCGCCGAGGTCCGCGACATCCGGCGCAGCGGCTCGGCCGCGCTGGACCTGTGCGCGGTCGCTGCGGGCTGGCTGGACGGCTTCTACGAACTCGGTCTCAACCGGTGGGACTGGGCCGCCGGGGCGCTCATCGCGGCCGAGGCCGGTGCTCGACTGCGGCTGCCCGGGGAGTCGGGCGACGGCTTCGCCGACGGCACCCTCGTCTGCGCGACGCCCGGTGTCGCCGACGACCTCAAGGACGCGTTGCTGCGGTTCGGCGGCGTGTAAGCCCGTTCGGTGGCGTATCAGCACGGAGGACCGGCGCCCGGGCCGGGCGCCGGTCCTCCGGCGGATCGCGGTCAGCAGTGCACGTCGCGGGCGGCCTCCAGCAGCTCCGGGTCGATCGCGGGCGGGTTGACCTCCTGCTGCGCGCCGCCCTGGCCGTCGCGCTGCGGAACCCAGTTCTCCAGCTCCTGGAGCACCTGCCGGGCCTCGGCGGTGGTCTTGATGTCGTCGAACTTCGACCCCAGCGCGAAGTCGACGCCGGCGTCCGGGCGCTCGTCGCGGACCAGCTGCGCGCACGGCGCGATCAGGCTCAGCGTCCGGGCCGCGCTCACGCCCGCGCCGCCGAAGCGGATCTGGCCGTGGCAGTTCAGGTCGTAGTTCGCATACACCGGGTCGTTGTCCGGATCACCGCCCTTGGCGAAGCCGAGGCCGTTGAGCTCGTTGCTGATCAGCGACGCCTGCCTGCGCTCGCCGTTGCCGTTGAGCACCCGCACCTGGATGTCCTGCGGGGGGATCGGCGAGGTCCGGTCGAGCGCGTTGCGCGGCAGCATCCGGCCCAGCGCCGCCTGCTCGGGCTCGCCCGGCTCCGGCGGCGTGGTGCGCGGGCTCGGCGGGTTGCAGGTGGTCGCGGTCTCGACGTCGGGGACAGCCTCGAAGATCCGGGTCCACAGGAAGCCGGACATCACCACGAGCACCACCAGGACCAGCAGAGCGGGCAGTGGCCGCCGCCGCCGGTACCGAGGTCCACGTCGGCCCCACCTCGAGCTCACGGCAGACACGTCCTGCCACCCTCCCCTTGACCAACCGCCAGTACGGATCCCTGGTGGATCAGCCTAGGCGTTCACGTTTGGTTCCGCGGTGCCGGACAGGCCGTCGTATCGCACTCGTTGCCGATCACCGCGGACCCGGCGGCCCTCGCGAAACCCCCGGTACATGACGCCTGAGCCCGTTGCGGGCCGCAACCGGAATTCGCCGCGAGCCGCCGCCGGGATGATCTACACCGCCGCTGCGGTGCAGCCAACACCACACCTACGGGTGACCTGATGCGTGTGCCGATTCCGCATGAGCTACCCTCTCGGCGCCTCAGGCATGCCGAGGTCGGCGGGTCGCTCGTTCCGGGGGAATCAACGGGTAGCGCCAGCGAGACCGCCGTCACTCGCGACCTCGGGCACAAATCCGGGCCCTGGAACGTTTACCAGCGGCACACCATGCAGTCTCCACATATCGCAGGGGTGAAACACGATGGCGACCGACTACGACGCTCCGCGTCGCAGCGAGTCCGACGAGCTGGCCGAGGACTCGCTGGAGGAGCTGAAGGCGCGGCGGAACACGGAGCAATCCGGCGTCGTCGACGAGGACGAAGGGGCGATCCAGGAGAACTTCGAGCTCCCGGGGGCCGATCTGTCGGGCGAGGAGATGACCGTCAAGGTCCTCCCGAAGCAGGCGGACGAGTTCACCTGCTCCAGCTGCTTCCTGGTGCACCACCGCAGCCGGCTGGCCGAGGAGAAGAACGGCCAGCCCATCTGCCGCGACTGCGCGGCCTGATACCGGTCCGGCGCCGAGCCGGAGAACGAACGACTGGGCACACGCGCGCGGCGGGTGCCCAGTCGGTGCTTTCCGGGCGCTGATGTCCTTCGGGCGGGTTCAGCCCCGCTTGAGCGCCGCGGCCAGTTCCTCCGGCCTGCGGGTGCTGACGACCCAGTAAGGCGTGGGGTCGTCCTCGTCGTCCAGCCACACCCGCACCGAGGTCGGCACCCACGGGCGCTGCACCACGAACGCCGCCGGATCCAGGTCCGGTCCCAGCGCGCGCCGCTTGTCCGCGGCAGGCACGACCTCGACGTCCTCGACGAAGCGCAGCGGCAGGTGCGCGTCACCCGCCCACAGCTCCCCGTCGCGGACCTCCACCTTGGTGCGCCCGAGCCACAGCGGGATCGCGATCGCCAGCGGCACCAGCACCACGTACGGCAGCCAGGCCCGCACACCCGGATAGCCCATGTGCACCTGGGCCGACATGAGGACGGCCCCGACCAGCGGCAGCGGCCAGGTCCACCACGACGCATAGAGGCGCTCACGGAACACCGGGCGGCCCTCCCCGTTCCCCTGGCCGGGGGTGTCCCCGGCGGGAATCGCTGCTTCCACGCTTTCCTGCACGGGTTCAGGGTAGTCTCGCGGCCCGTGCCGAACGTGAAGGTCCTGCTGACCCGCCTCGATCCCGATGTTCCGCTCCCGTCCTACGCCAAACCGGGCGACGCGGGCGCCGATCTGGTCACCACCAGCGACGTCGTCCTGCAGCCCGGAGAACGCGCGCTCGTCGGCACCGGGGTCGCGGTGGCGCTGCCCGAGGGGTACGCCGGTTTCGTGCATCCGCGTTCGGGACTCGCCGCGCGCGCGGGCTTGAGCGTGGTCAACGCACCTGGAACCGTCGACTCCGGATACCGGGGTGAGATCAAGGTCTGCCTGATCAACCATGATCGGGTGGAACCGCTGTCGCTCCGGCGGGGCGACCGCATCGCCCAGTTGGTGGTGCAGAAGGTGGAGCACGCTGTTTTCCACGAGGTGGACGAGCTGCCAGAGTCGCAGCGAGGCGCCGGGGGATATGGCTCCACCGGCGGGCACGAGGTGCTGACGGCGCCGGCGGACGCCGGGGCCGATCACAGGACGGAGGTCTGAGGGGATGTTCGGATGGGGACGTCGGCGGCGGGATGAGGCCGCCGGCACCGAACCGGTCGACGACGAGCAGGTCATCGGCGAGACCGCGGACTCCGTGCCCGGCGGACCGTACGACGAGTCCGAGGCGCCCGACGACGGCGTCGAGCGGCTCGACCTCGGTTCGGTGCGGGTGCCGGTGCCCGAAGGCGGGCAGCTGCAGGTGGAGGTCGACCCGTCCGGACCGGTCCGGGCGGTGCACCTGGTGACCCAGTTCGGCAGGCTGACCGTCAGCGCGTTCGCGGCGCCGAAGTCCGCGCCGCTGTGGCCGGAGGTCAGCAAGGAGCTGGGCGAGCAGCTGCGCAAGGACGGCGCGCGGGTGCACACCGAGGACGGCGACTGGGGTTCGGAACTGGTGGCCGACTCGCCGAAGGCGGCGCTGCGGTTCGTCGGCGTCGACGGCCCGCGCTGGCTGCTGCGCGGGGTGGCCGCGGGTCCGGCCGAGCACGCCAAGGACTGCGCGAAGCTGCTCTACGCGGTGCTCGACGAGACGGTCGTGGTGCGCGGGGAGGAGCCGATGCCGGTCCGCACCCCGCTGGCGATCCAGCTGCCGGAGGCGATCGCCCGGCACATCCAGCAGGCGCAGCAGGGCCAGGCCAACGGTCAGCAGTCCGGCTGACGCTCGCGCCGGGGCGCGGCGCCCCGATGACTAGAGTGGCGCCGTGCCCACTGCCCAGGAATGGTGGCTGTACCTCGGTGCGGCCCTGCTGATCGCGTTCGCCCCCGGTCCCGGAATCCTCTACGTGCTCGCCCGCAGCATCGGCGGTGGGCGCCGCGAGGGCGTGCGATCGGCGCTCGGCAACTCCCTGGGCGCCTCGATGCACGTGCTCGCCGCCACCGTTGGGCTCTCGGCGCTGCTCGCCGCGTCCGCGGTCGCGTTCACCGTGCTGAAGTTCGTCGGCGCCGCCTACCTCGTCTACCTCGGGGTCCGCGCGCTGTGGGAGCTGCGCTCGGGCGGGGTTCCCGAACCGGGGGAGGGCGTCCGGTCCGACCGCTCCGCGGTGGTGCAGGGCTTCGTCTCCGAGGTGCTCAACCCGAAGACCGCGATGTTCTTCCTGGCATTCATCCCGCAGTTCGTGCACCCCGACCGCGGGTCGCAGACGCTGGCCTTCCTCGCCCTCGGGCTGGTCTTCGTGGTGTTCACGCTGGTCGCGGACCTGCTGGTGGCGGCGTTCGCGGGTCCACTGGCCAGCCGGATCGCGAGCGACCCGCGTTGGCGCAGGCGCCAGCAGGTCGCCAGCGGCACCACCCTGATCGGGCTCGGCGGTGCTCTCGCGCTGTCGCAGAACTAGCCGGTGCGTGATCGGAAATGATCCGATCGAGCGGTCAAGGTCCAATTGTCGCCGGGGTGGCGACCGGGGCCCCTCCAGCGGGCTACGCTGGAGTCGGACGGGCTGCGAAGTCGAGCCCCGAGGCGCACGGGAGCGCTAGATGAGCAAGACCGGAAGCGGCTACTGGCGCCGCCTCCTCCACCGTCTGACCAGCGATGTCGGCCAGCTCGACGCGGACGACCTCTCGGAGCGCTCGCAGGCGGGGGGCGCGCAGCGCGCCTGCGACTGCGAGTGCGGTCAGGAAGCCGTGGTGCTCGGCCGGGTGCGCAGCGTGGGCATGTCGCCCAAGGCTTCGGCACCCACGCTGGAGGCCGAGCTGTTCGACGGCACCGAAGGCGTCACCCTGGTCTGGCTGGGCAGGCGCCGCATCACCGGCATCGAGCCCGGGCGCACCATCAAGGCCCGGGGCCGGATCGCGGTCCGCGACGGCCGCAAGGTGCTGTACAACCCCTACTACGAGTTGCAGAACACCGCATGAGCGAAAGCAACGCATCGGCATCCGGGAGCCACGTCCCCGCCGACGCCGAATCCGACGTGCCCACGAGTGCCGACAAGACGGCCGCGGCCGAGAAGACCATGCTGGAGCAGATGGGCGGGGTCAGCGGCCTCGCCTACTCCTCGGTCCCGATCGTGGTCTTCGTCCTGGTCAACACGCTGGGCAACCTGACGGCCGCGATCTGGTCGGCCGTGGGGGTCGCGGTGGCGATCGCGGTCGTCCGGCTGGTCCGCAGGGAGCCGGTGCAGCCGGCGATCTCCGGCGTGATCGGGGTGGCGGTGTGCTCGTTCATCGCCTACCGCTCCGGCGAGGCGAAGGGCTTCTTCCTGCTGGGCATCTGGACGAGCCTGGTCTACGGCGGAGTGTTCCTGGCGTCGATGGTGGCCCGCTGGCCGCTGGTCGGCGTGGCCTGGTCCGCGCTCAACGGCCTCGGCTTCTCCTGGCGGCGCAACCGCCGGGCCATGATCGGCTACGACCTGGCGACGCTGGCGTGGACGCTGGTGTTCGCGGCGAAGTTCGTCGTCCAGCAGTGGCTCTACGTCAGCGACGAGACCGGCTGGCTGGCCTTCGCCCGGATCGCGATGGGCTACCCGCTGACCGGGCTGGCGCTGATCGTGACGGTGTGGGCGATCCGCCGGGCGTCGAAGATCGCGGAGGAGGAGGCCGAGGCGGAGCCCGTGGAGGGCGCGCTGCGGTCCAACCCCTCGGTGAGCTGAGCTCCCGGAAGCACTGAGCCGAAAGCGGCCACCGCGAGTGCGCGGTGGCCGCTTTCGGCTTGCCGGAGCGGGGTCAGGAGGGTTCGGCGCGGTCGTGGACCACGGACCGGATCGCCTGCTCGACGTCGTCGGAGGCGACGAACAGCATCTCGTCGCCCGCCTCCAGCGGGTCGTCGGGCTGCGGGACGATGACCCTGCCGCCGCGCAGGATCGTCACCAGGGCGGCGTCCGCGGGCAGCTTCAGGTCGCGGACCCGGCGGCCCGCCAGCGGCGTGTTGTCCGGCAGCGTGATCTCGACCAGGTTCGCCTGGCCCTGGCGCAGGGTCATCAGCCGGACCAGGTCGCCGACGCTGACCGCCTCCTCGACCCCGGCGGCCAGCATCCGCGGGGTGGACACCGCGACGTCGACGCCCCACGCGTCGGTGAACAGCCACTCGTTGCGGGGGTCGTTGACCCGGGCCACCACCCGCCGCACCGCGAACTCGGTCTTGGACAGCAGCGAGACGACCAGGTTGACCTTGTCGTCACCGGTGGCGGCGATGACGACGTCGCACGACTCGATCCCGGCCTCCTCCAGCGAGGCCAGCTCGCAGGCGTCGGCCAGCACCCACTCCGCTTCGCGGATGTTCTTCGGGTGGTAGTTGTCCGGGCTGCGCTCGATGAGCATCACCTGGTGGCCGCCGTCGACCAGTTCCCGTGCGATGGACTGGCCGACCGCGCCGGCCCCGGCGATCGCGATCCGCATTATTCGCTCTCCTCGGGTGCCTGCCGAGCGGCTTCGGTGACGTCGGTGACGGTGCCTGACAGGGCCGCGACGTAGACGGTGTCGTCGGCCTGGATGACGGTCTTGGGGTCGGGCAGGATGCCGTTGCCGAACCGCATGACGAAGGCGACCCGGGCGCCGGTGGTGGCCTCCAGCTCGGTGATCCGCCGCCCGACCCAGCCGTCGTGCAGCGGCAGCTGCAGGACGGCCACCGCACCGGACGGTTCCCGCCAGGCGGTGGCCACGCCCTCCGGCAGCAGCATCCGCAGGAACCGGTCGGTGGTCCAGGGGACGGTGGCCACGGTGGGGATGCCCAGCCGCTGGTAGACCTCGGCCCGCTTCGGGTCGTAGATCCGGGCCACCACGTGTTCGACGCCGAAGGTCTCGCGGGCCACCCTGGCCGCGACGATGTTGGAGTTGTCGCCGTTGGACACCGCGGCGAACGCGGCGGCCTTCTCGATCCCGGCCTCGATCAGCACGTCGCGGTCGAAGCCGTTGCCGGTGATCTGCTGTCCGTGGAAGTCGCGGCCGAGGCGGTGGAACGCCTGGGGGTTCTTGTCCACAACGGCCACGGTGTGATCGAGCCGTTGCAGGGCCGCGGCCAGGGAAGCCCCGACCCGGCCGCAACCCATGATCACCACGTGCACGAGCTGTCTCCTTGTTCCAAGGGTTTGCGCATCGCCGCCGTGCCGGTCGCCGTGCCAGCGTGACGGTACCCGGAACAAGCGGTCCGTGACCGCTTCTCGACGGTTCCCGCCCGGACGGGCTGGTGCACCCTACCCGGAGAGTCCGCCCGGGAGGCGCCCGTAGGGGCCGCCGATGTGACGTGGGCACGCATCGACCCGCCGCGCTCGCCACCCGGCGGCCGGTTGCGCCTACGCTCTTGGCCGTGTCGAAGCTCGCAATCGCCGCGAAGCGCCTCATCGTCGGCAGGCCGTTCCGCAGTGACCGCCTTGCCCACACGCTGCTGCCCAAGCGGATCGCGCTCCCGGTGTTCGCATCGGACGCGATGTCCTCGGTCGCGTACGCGCCGGAGGAGATCCTGCTCGTGCTGTCGGTCGCGGGCCTGTCCGCGTACGCGTTCAGCCCGTGGATCGGGATCGTGGTCGCCATCGTGATGGCCACGGTGGTCGCGTCCTACCGGCAGAACGTGCGCGCCTACCCGTCCGGTGGTGGCGACTACGAGGTCGCCACCGTCAACCACGGGCCGCGCTGGGGGCTGGTGGTGGCCAGCGCGCTGCTGGTCGACTACATCCTCACCGTGGCCGTGTCGATCTCGTCGGCCGCGGCCAACATCGGGTCGGTCATCCCGTTCGTGGCCACCCACAAGGTCCTGTTCGCGGTGGGCGCGATCGTGCTGCTGACCGCGATGAACCTGCGGGGCGTCAAGGAGTCCGGTTCGCTGTTCGCGATCCCGACCTACGCGTTCGTCATCGGGGTCATCGGCATGCTCGGCGTCGGGCTGTTCCGGGGCCTGGTGCTCGGCCAGGAGATGCGCGCCGAGAGCGCCGACTTCCACCTGGTGCAGGAGTCCCAGATGGCCGGGGTCGCGTTCGTGTTCCTGATCCTGCGCGCGTTCTCCTCCGGCAGCGCGGCGCTGACCGGCGTCGAGGCGATCAGCAACGGCGTGCCCGCCTTCCGCAAGCCCAAGTCCCGCAACGCCGCCACCACGCTGGCGCTGATGGGCGGGATCGCGATCACGATGTTCCTCGGCCTGATCGTGCTGGCCGGGATGACCGGCGCCCAGGTCGCCGAGGACCCCCAGCACCAGCTCGCGGGCGCGCCCGCGGACTACGTGCAGAAGACGCTGGTGGCCCAGCTGGCCAACGCGGTCTTCAGCGGTTTCCCGCCCGCCGTGTACTACCTGGTGTTCTTCACCGGCCTGATCCTGGTGCTGGCGGCCAACACCGCGTTCAACGGCTTCCCGGTGCTCGGCTCGATCCTGGCGCAGGACCGGTTCCTGCCGCGCCAGCTGCACACCCGCGGCGACCGGCTCGCGTTCTCCAACGGCATCCTGTTCCTCGCGGCCAGCGCGATCGTGCTGGTGCTGGCCTTCGACGCCGAGGTCACCCGGCTCGTGCAGCTCTACATCGTCGGGGTGTTCGTGTCGTTCGTGCTCAGCCAGAGCGGCATGATCCGGCACTGGAACCGGCTGCTGCGGACCGAGACCGACCCGGCGCAGCGGCGGCGGATGCGCCGGTCGCAGCTGATCAACTCGTTCGGCCTGTTCATGACGGCGAGCGTGCTGGTGATCGTGCTGGTCACGAAGTTCACCAAGGGTGCGTGGATCGCCATCGCGGCGATGGCCGCGATCTACCTGCTGATGACCGCGATCCGCAAGCACTACGACCGGGTCGCCGAGGAGCTGCAGGAGCAGGAGGTCGACGCGGTCCTGCCGTCGCGCAACCACGCGATCATCCTGGTCTCCAAGCTGCACCTGCCGACGATGCGGGCGATCGCCTACGCGCGGGCGACCCGGCCGGACGAGCTGGAGGGCGTGACGGTCAACGTCGACGACGAGGACACCCGGGCGCTGGTGGCCAAGTGGGAGGCCGAGGACCTGCCGGTGCCGCTGAAGGTCCTGGAGTCGCCGTACCGGGAGATCACCAGGCCGCTGCTGGGCTACGTCAAGCGGATCCGGCGGGACAGCCCCCGCGACGTGGTCACGGTGTTCATCCCCGAGTACGTCGTGGGGCACTGGTGGGAGCAGCTGCTGCACAACCAGAGCGCGCTGCGGATCAAGAGCAGGCTGCTGTTCCAGCCCGGCGTGATGGTCACCAGCGTGCCGTGGCAGCTGGAGTCGTCGCAGCGGGTCAGCCACCGTCCGGTGGCCGTGCCCGGCGCGGTGCGGCGCGGGCTGGAAGACACGAATTCGAAGGGGAACGGGAAGCGGTGACGGACAAGCCGGACTGGACCGGTAGGCGGCTGGAGGTCGAGGTGGGCCCGGTCGCCCACGGCGGGCACTGCGTGGCCAGGTACGAGGGCCGGGTCGTGTTCGTCCGGCACGCGCTGCCCGGCGAGGTCGTGGTCGCCGAGGTCACCGAGGACCCCGGTCGCGGGTTCTGCCGGGCCGACGCGGTGGAGATCCGCACCGCGGCCCCCGGGCGGGTCGAGCCGCCGTGCCCGCTCGCCGACATCGCGCGCGGACGCGACCGCTGCGGCGGCTGCGACTGGCAGCACGCCTCCGGGCCGACGCAGCGGGAGCTGAAGGCGGCGGTGGTCGCCGAGCAGCTGCGCCGGATCGCCGGGATCGACCGCGAGGTCGTGGTCCGGGAGCTGCCGGGCGGGCTGCTGCGCTGGCGCGGCCGGGCCCGGCTGGCGGTCGACCGCGACGGGCGCGCCGGGTTCCGCGCGCACCGCAGCCACCGGGTCGTCCCGGCAGCGGACTGCCCGATCACGGTCGCCGACGCGGTGCGCGAGGTGACCTCGCGCAAGTGGCGGCCGGGCGCGGAGGTCGAGGTGGCCGCCGATGCCGACGCCGAGGTCCACGTCACCGCCCACGACCGCAGCCGCGGCCGGTCCCGCACCGCCCGCCGGGTCAAGGGCAGCGGGGTGGCGCGCGAGGAGGCCGCGGGCCGGTCCTGGCAGCTGGCCGCGCACGGGTTCTGGCAGGTGCACACCGCGGCGGCGGACACCTTCGCCGAGGTCGTGTCCCGGATGGCGGCGGCGCCGGAGGGCGGGGTCGCGTGGGACCTCTACGGCGGGGTCGGGCTGTTCGCGGCCGGGCTCGCCGAGCAGGTCGGGCCGACCGGGGCGGTGGTGCTGGTCGAGTCGTCGCGGCGGGCCGTCGAGGACGCCGTGACCAACCTCCGGGACCTGCTCCAGGTGGACTTCCGGGTGGGCATGGTCGAGGACGTCGTCGCCGGCCTGCCCGCACCGGACGTGGTGGTGCTGGACCCGCCGCGCAAGGGCGCCGGGCGGGACGTCGTCGAGGCGGTGTGCGCGCAGCGGCCCGCCCGGGTCGTCCACGTCGCGTGCGACCCGGCCGCGCTGGCGCGCGATGTCGGCCTGTTCGCCGAGAACGGCTACCGCCTGGCGGAGCTGGAGGCGTTCGACGCCTTCCCGATGACGCACCACGTCGAGTGCATCGCGTTGCTGGAACGTGCGGGCTGACCGTGTGCGACCGGCCCGCGCGCCCCTCTCCGGCCGATCCGCTGGTCACGGGCGTCGTGCACGACCGTGACCGCCCGGCTTTGGGACGCTCCGTAGACTGGTCGGAACCGCATGCCCGGAAAACTAGCCCCGGCGAGACAAGCGAGGTGAAGCGGTGACGCTGCTGGAGTCCGTGCACAGTCCGGCCGACATCAAGCGCCTGGAGCACGGTGAGCTGGCCCGGCTGGCCGCTGAGATCCGGTCCTTCCTGATCGAGAAGGTCTCCCGCACCGGTGGGCACCTCGGCCCGAACCTGGGGGCGGTCGAGTTAACCCTCGCCGTGCACCGGGTCTTCGACTCCCCGCGCGACGCCGTGGTGTTCGACACCGGGCACCAGGCGTACGTGCACAAGATGATCACCGGCCGCCAGGAGGGCTTCGACCGGCTGCGCAAGCGCGACGGGATCTCCGGCTACCCGTCCCGCGCCGAGAGCGAGCACGACCTGGTCGAGAACAGCCACGCCTCCACCGCGCTGTCCTACGCCGACGGCCTGGCCCGCGCGTTCCAGCTCGGCCGCGAGTCCCGGCACGCGGTCGCCGTGGTCGGTGACGGCGCGCTGACCGGCGGCATGTGCTGGGAGGCGCTCAACAACATCGCCGCGGACCCCGAACGCCCGGTTGTCATCGTTGTCAACGACAACGGCCGCTCCTACGCGCCGACGATCGGCGGTCTCGCCGAGCACCTGGCGGCCCTGCGGCTCAAGCCCGCCTACGAACGGGCGCTGGAGAGCGGTCGCCGCACCCTGCAGAACCTCCCGGTCGTCGGCAGGTCCCTGTACACCGGCCTGCACGCGGCGAAGAGCGGCATCAAGGACGCGCTCAGCCCGCAGGTGATGTTCTCCGACCTGGGCATCAAGTACCTCGGCCCGGTCGACGGCCACGACCTGCGGTCGATGGAGTACGCGCTGTCGATGGCCAAGGCGTTCGGCGGTCCGGTGATCGTGCACGCGGTGACCCGCAAGGGCAACGGCTTCGCGCCCGCGGAGAACGACGAGGCCGAGCAGATGCACCAGGTCAAGGTCATCGACCCGGAGACCGGGCTGCCGACCAAGCCCGCCCCGAAGATCTGGACCGACGTCTACTCCGACGAGCTGGTGCGCATCGGCGGCGAGCGCTCCGACGTCGTGGCCATCACCGCCGCGATGCTGGGCCCGACCGGGCTGATCAAGTTCGCCGACGCCTACCCGGAGCGCTGCTTCGACGTCGGCATCGCCGAGCAGCACGCGATGACCTCGGCCGCGGGCATGGCGATGGGCGGCCTGCACCCGGTGTTCGCGGTGTACTCGACGTTCCTCAACCGCGCGTTCGACCAGCTGCTGATGGACGTGGCGCTGCACCGCCAGCCGGTCACGGTGACGCTGGACCGCTCCGGCATCACCGGCGACGACGGCGCGAGCCACAACGGCATGTGGGACCTGTCGATCCTGGGCGCGGTCCCGGGCATCCGGGTCGCCGCGCCGCGCGACGCGGTGACCCTGCGCGAGGAGCTGCGGGAGGCGGTCGCGGTCGACGACGGACCGACCGTGCTGCGGTTCCCGAAGGGCTCGGTGATCGAGGAGGTCCCGGCGGTCGAGCGGATCGACGGGGTCGACGTGCTGCACCGGTCCGCGGGCGAGCGCGCGGAAGTGCTGCTGGCCGCGGTCGGCGCGTTCGGCGAGCTGGGCGTGGCCGCCGCGAGGCGGCTGGCGGCGCAGGGCATCGGCGTGACCGTGGTGGACCCGCGCTGGGTGGTGCCGGTCCCGGAGGCCGTGGTCGACCTGGCCGCCGAGCACAGCCTGGTGGTGACGCTGGAGGACTGCGGCAGGCACGGCGGCTTCGGCTGGATGCTCGCGGCGGCGCTGCGCGACCGGGAGATCGACGTGCCGCTGCGCGACCTGGCGGTGCCGAACCGGTTCCTCGACCACGCCTCCCGCGAGCAGGTGCTGAGCGACCTCGGCCTGACCGAGCAGGACATCGCCCGCCGCGTGACGGAGTGGGTCGCGGGTTGCGTGCGGCCCCCGATGGGGCCGCACGTGGCGCAAGGCGCCATCCGCGCGTAAGCGCGGATCCCGCCCGGCCCCCGGATCTCCCCGCGCAGGCTGACCATCTCCCTGTGGCAGGCTGAACGGCGTGCGAATCCTGGTGGTGGAGGACGAGCAGCCCCTGGCGGACGCGATCGCCAGGGGCCTGCGCCGAGAGGGCATGGCCGTCGACGTCGCCTACGACGGGGAGAGCGGGCAGGAGAAGGCGGCGATCACCCGGTACGACGTGATCGTGCTCGACCGCGATCTGCCGCGGATGTCCGGTGACGAGCTGTGCCGGGCGGTGGTTTCCTCCGGCGAGCTGACCCGGGTGATCATGCTGACCGCCAGCGGCACGGTCGCCGACCGGGTCGAGGGCCTGTCGCTGGGCGCCGACGACTACCTCGCCAAGCCGTTCGCCTTCCCCGAGCTGACCGCGCGGGTGCGCGCGCTGGGCAGGCGCGCCACGCCCGCGGTGCCGCCGCTGCTGACCGCCGACGACCTGGAGCTGGACCCGGCCCGCCGCACGGTGTCGCGGTCGGCCGGGGAGATCGAGCTGACCCGCAAGGAGTTCGGCGTGCTGGAGGTGCTGCTCGGCGCGGGCGGCGCGGTGGTCAGCTCGGAGGAACTGCTGGAGCGGGTCTGGGACGAGAACGCCGACCCGTTCACCACGACGGTGCGGGTCACGATGATGACCCTGCGCAAGAAGCTGGGGGAGCCGGGCGTGATCGAGACCGTCGTCGGTTCCGGCTACCGCGTGCCCTCCGCCGGTCGGGGCTGACGTGCTCGCCCGCCGGGGGCCCGGGCTGCGCCTGCGGATCACGTTGCTGGCCACCGGCCTGGTCGCCGGGGTCGCCGCGCTGCTGCTGTGGCTGGGCTGGCTGCTGGTCGGCAACGTGGTCGCGGCGGTGCCGAGGCTGCCCGAGGGAAGCCTGGTGCGGGTGCACGGCGTCGACGTCCCGGCCGATCAGCTCGGCGAGGCGCTGCGCACCTCGGCGCGGGAGCAGGTGCTGCTGGTCGGCGGGATCGCGTTCGTCGCGGTGGTCCTGGCCGCCGCGGTGCTGGCGTGGACGGTGACCGGCCGGGTGCTGCGCCCGCTGCACGAGGTCACCGAGTCGGCGCGGCGGCTGTCGGCCGAGTCGCTGGACGAGCGCATCGAGCTCAGCGGGCCGCGCGACGAGGTCGCCGAGCTCGCCGACACCTTCGACGCGATGCTCGACCGCCTCGAAGCGGCCTTCGACTCGCAGCGCGGTTTCGTCGCCAACGCCAGCCACGAGCTCCGGACCCCGCTGTCGGTGATCCGCACCGAGCTGGAGGTCACCCTCGCCGACCCGGACGCCGACGAGGCGGAGCTGCGCCGGATGGCAGGTGTGGTCCGGGAGGCGACGGCGCGGGCGGAGCGGCTCGTGGAGGCGTTGCTGCTGCTGGCCAGGACCGAAGGGGTGGAACTGGCGGTCCGGGAGACGGTCGACCTCACCGAGGTCGCGGGCCGCGCCCTGCGCGCGGTGGCCACCGAGGCGGCGCAGCGCGGACTGCGGATCGAGTGCTGCGACGAGCCCGCGCTCGCGGTGGGCGACCCGGCGCTGCTGGAGCGGGTGGCGGGCAACCTGGTGGAGAACGCCGTGCGGCACAACGTCGACGGCGGCTGGGTGCGGATCGCCACCGGAAGCGGTCCGAAGTGGACGATCCTGCGGGTGGTCTCGTCCGGCCCGGAGATCGCCACCGACCAGGTGGAGGCGCTGTTCGAGCCGTTCCGGCGCGCCGGGGTGCAGCGCACCGCCCGCACCGGCGCCGGGCTCGGCCTGTCGATCGTGCGCGCGGCGGCAGCCGCGCACGGCGGGAGGGTGTGGGCGGAGCCGGTCGCCGGAGGCGGCCTGGCGGTGAACGTGGAGCTGCCCGCGGCGCCGTGAGGCGCTACAGCCGCAGGGCGGCGATGTCGATGTCGACCGGCACGGGGCTCGCGGTGACGGTCGCCGGACCCTGACCGGCCTTGGCGGTCACGTCGCAGGTGTACCGGTCCTGGTCGAGCCGGTAGGCGGCGAGTTCGGTGGGACCGCCGCGATCCTGGGCCACGCTCCAGAAGAACGTTGCTCGCGGGGAAGGAGTTGCCCAGCGGCTTGGCGTCCAGGATGACGAAGTCCGGAACGAGCGCCGTGCGGTTGCGCGATGATCTCGCCTTTCGCCCACTGGTGCTGACCGCTCGGAAGCGGGGTCACGAGCCAGTGCCCTTCGATCAGTTCGAGGCGTGAGCCGTCCTCGCGTCACCCCGAAAGCGAAAGGGCCGGGGCGGAAAAGACCGCCCCGGCCCCGCGACTCGATCGCCTCAGGCGGGCACGCTGGCCACGCCCCGGTCGAGGAACCGCTTGCCGGTGACCTGCTCGGACACGCCCGACCGGTCCAGGTACGGCGTGATGCCGCCGAGCCAGAACGGCCAGCCCGCGCCGAGGATCATGCACAGGTCGAGGTCCTGCGCCTCGGCCACGACGCCCTCGTCGAGCATGATCCGCGCTTCCTCGGCCAGCGCCTTCAGCGCCCGCTCGCGGACCTGCTCCTCGGTGGACGGGCTGTCGCCCTGCTGCCACAGCGCCGCGACCTCGGGGTCGACGGTCTGGTTGCCCTTGTCGTCCCACTGCCACACCGCGGTCTTGCCCGCGTCGACGAACCGCTGGAGGTTCTCGCTGATGCCGAACCGGTCCGGGTAGGCGTCGTGCATGGTGTGGTTGACGTGCTGGGCGACCGCCGGGCCGACCAGCTGGAGCAGCACCAGCGGGCTCATCGGCAGCCCCAGCGGGGTCAGCGCGCGGTCGGCCACCTCGAACGGGGTGCCCTCGTCCACCGACGCGATGACCTCGCCCATGAACCGGGTGAGCAGCCGGTTGACCACGAACGCCGGGGCGTCCTTGACCAGCACGCAGGACTTCTTCAGCTGCTTGCCGACCGAGAACGCGGTGGCCAGCGCACCGTCGTCGGTCTTCTCGCCGCGCACGATCTCCAGCAACGGCAGCACCGCGACCGGGTTGAAGAAGTGGAAGCCCACCACCCGCTCGGGGTTGCGCAGCTGCGAGGCCATCTCGGTGATCGACAGCGACGAGGTGTTGGTCGCCAGGATCGCCTCGGCCGAGACGTGCTCCTCCAGCTCGGCGAACACCTTCTGCTTGACCGACATCTCCTCGAAGACGGCCTCGATCACGAAGTCGGCGTCGGCGAACGCTGCCTTGTCCAGCGAGCCGGTGACCAGCGCCTTGAGCCGGTTGACCTCGTCGGGCGAGAGCCTGCCCTTGCCCGCCAGCTTGTCGATCTCGCCGTGGATGTAGCCCACACCCCGGTCGATGCGGGCCTGGTCGATGTCGGTGATGACCACCGGCACCTTCAGGCGGCGCACGAACAGCAGCGCCAGCTGCCCGGCCATCAGACCGGCGCCCACGACGCCGACCTTCTTGACCTCGCGGGCCAGCGACTTGTCCGGCGCGCCCGCCGGGCGCTTGGCGCGCTTCTGGGTCAGGTCGAACGAGTACAGCCCGGAGCGCAGCTCGTCGGACATCAGCGCGTCGGCCAGCGCCTCGGTCTCGGCCGCGTAGCCGGCGTCGAGGTCGTTGTCGCGGGCCAGCTCGATCAGCTCGACGGCCCTGGTCACGGCGGGGGAGGCGCCGTGGGTGCGGGCCTCGACGATGCCCTTGGCGCGGTTGACCGCGTCGTCCCACGCCTGGCCGCGGTCGATCTCCGGCCGCTGCACGGTCTCCTCGCCGTTGAGCACCCGGACCGCCCAGCGCAGCGACTCCTCCAGGAAGTCGGCGCTGTCGAGCTGGACGTCGAAGATGCCCAGGTCGGTGGCCTTGGCCGGGTTGAGCATCTTGTTCTGGTTCAGCGCGTTCTCGATGATCACGGTCACCGCGGCGTCCGCGCCGATCAGGTTCGGCAGCAGCTGCGTGCCGCCCCAGCCCGGGAACAGGCCCAGGAAGCACTCCGGGAACGCGATCGCGCCCGCGCCCGCCGACACCGTCCGGTACTGCGCGGACAGCGCCAGCTCCAGGCCGCCGCCCAGGGTGGCGCCGTTGACGAAGGCGAAGGTCGGGATCTTCGACTCGGTGAGCCTGCGGAACACGTCGTGCCCGGTCTGGGCGACCTGCAGCGCGTGCCGGCGCTCGGCGATCTGCTTGACGCCGCTGAGGTCGGCGCCGACGGCGAACACGAACGGCTTGCCGGTGACCGCGATGGCCGCGGGCTCGGCGGCGAACGCCTCGTCCAGCGCGGCGTTCAGGCTGGCCAGACCCCCGGGGCCGAAGGTCGACGGCCGGGTGTGGTCGTGGCCGTTGTCGATGGTGATCAGCGCGAGCTTGCCGGACAGCCCCGGGACGTCCAGGAGGCGGGTGAACGCCTTGGTCACCACCTCGTCCGGGAACAACGATGCGAAGTCTGCGTCGGTCACTTCGCGCCTCCCTCGGTGTAGTTCGGGTTCTCCCAGATGACCGTTCCGCCCATGCCGAAGCCGATGCACATCGTGGTCAGGCCGTAGCGGACCTCGGGGTGCTCGGCGAAGTGCCGGGACAGCTGGGTCATCAGCCGGACGCCGGAGGACGCCAGCGGGTGGCCGCAGGCGATCGCGCCGCCCCACGGGTTGACCCGCGGGTCGTCGTCGGCGATGCCGAAGTGCTCCAGGAAGGCCAGCACCTGCACGGCGAACGCCTCGTTGATCTCGAACAGGCCGATGTCGCTGATCGACAGCCCGGTCCTGGCCAGCGCCTTCTCGGTCGCGGGCACCGGACCGACGCCCATGACCTCCGGCTCGACCCCGGCGAAGGCGTAGCCGACCAGCTTCATGCCGACCGGCAGGCCCAGCTCGCGGGCGGTGTCGGCGTCGGCGATCAGGCAGCCGGTGGCGCCGTCGTTGAGGCCGGCGGCGTTGCCCGGGGTGACCCGGCCGTGCGGGCGGAACGGGGTCTTGAGACCGGCCAGCGCCTCGACCGTGGTGCCCGGCCGCGGCGGCTCGTCGGCGGTGGCCAGGCCCCAGCCCTGCTCGGCCGAGCGGGTCGACACCGGCACCAGGTCCGGGCTGATCTTGCCCGCGCGCACGGCGTCGTCGTAGCGCTGCTGGCTCAGCGCGGCGTAGGCGTCGGTGCGCTGCTTGGTCAGGCTCGGGTAGCGGTCGTGGACGTTCTCCGCGGTGGAGCCCATGACCAGCGCCGACGGGTCGACGACCTTGTCGGCGACGTAGCGCGGGTTCGGGTCCACGCCCTCGCCCATCGGGTGCTTGCCCATGTGCTCGACGCCGCCCGCGATGACCACGTCGTAGGCGCCGAAGGCGATGCCGCTGGCGACCGTGGTCACGGCGGTCATCGCGCCCGCGCACATGCGGTCGATGGCGAAGCCGGGCACCGACTTGGGCAGCCCGGCAAGCAGGGCCGCGCTGCGGCCGATGGTCAGGCCCTGGTCGCCGGTCTGGGTGGTCGCGGCGATGGCGACCTCGTCGATGCGCTCCGGCGGAAGTTCGGGGTGCCGCCGCAGCAGTTCCCGGATGACCTTGACGACCATGTCGTCGGCGCGGGTCTCGGCGTACAGGCCCTTCGAGCCGGCCTTGCCGAACGGCGTGCGGACGCCGTCGACGAAGACCACGTCCCGAACAGCACGTGCTGCGCTGCGCGTGTCGGCGGCTGCCGACGCAGGTGCGGCCACGGCGTGCTCCTCACTCGGTGGTGGTGGTTTGTGCCTCGGCGGGCGGAAGTCCGCTACCGGCCGGTAACGGCACTCTAGCGCTTATTACCCGTGGGTAACCAGCTGGCCGGTCATGTCTGTTGTCTCACACTCTGATCAGTCCCGCCGTCGGTCTCCGGTTCGAGTCTGTCGGTCCTCGATGTGACTCTGACGGCATGACCGACAGCTCCGAGCGCTACCGCGCGCTTGCCGAAGAGTTCACCCGCCGCGTCGAGTCCGCACCGGCCGGTTCCTGGGAGTCGCCATCGCCCTGCGAGGGCTGGACGGCGCGGGACGTCCTGCGCCACGTCGTGGAAGTCCACCGCGATCTGCCCTCGTGGGCCGGACTGGTGATCACGCTCGAGAAGTCCGTCGACGACGATCCGGCCGGGGCGTGGGCCGAGGCCCGCGACACCGTCCAGGACCTCCTCGAAGACCCGGCGCGGGCGGGCAAGGAGTACGACGGCCTTCTCGGGCGCACCACCGCCGAGGCGACGATCGACCGGTTCGTCTGCTTCGACCTGCTCGTGCACGGCTGGGACCTCGCGCGGGCCACCGGCCAGGACGAGACGCTGCCCGCGGCGGAGGTCAAGCGCGTCCACGCCGACGCCCTCGCGCTCGGCGACAACATCCGGCGCGAGGGCGTCTGCGGCCCCGAGGTCACCGTCGGGGAGGACGCCTCCGATCAGGACCGCCTACTCGCCTACCTCGGCCGCAGGCCGTAACTACTCGCTCTCCGCGGGCTCCGCGTGCAGCGCGGTGCTAAGCGCGCCCGCGGTGAGCGCGATCTGCCACTCCCTGGCGCCTTTCTCGCGCAGCAGCGCGGCGACCGAGTCCTCGCCGATGTCCTCGGGAGGCGTCCAGCAGGTGCGCCGAACCAGGTCGGGCAGCAGCAGGTTCTCGGTCGGAACCTGGTGCTTCTCCGAGATCTCCGAGAGCGCGGTCCGCGCCGCGGCCAGCCGCGCGGCGGCGGCCGGATCGCGGTCGGCCCACCGGTTCGGCGGCGGCGGACCGTCGTTGGGCGGCGAGGCCACCGGGAGCTCGTCGGCGCCGAGCTTGCGGGCGATCCGCAGCGCGTGCAGCCACATCGAGGCGCGGCGGCGCTGCTGCCTGCCGCCGAAGACGGGCAGCGCGGTCAGCTCGGCCTCGGTCTTCGGATTGGCCTGGGCGGCCTGCACGATGGAGGAGTCCGGCAGGATGCGGCCGGGCGCGATGTCGCGTTCGCGGGCCACGGTGTCGCGGGTTTCCCAGAGCGAGCGGACCGCGGCCAGTTGCCGGGGGCTGCGCACCCGGTGGATGCCGGAGGTGCGGCGCCAGGGTTCGGCGCGCGGCGGTGCCGGGGCAGCGGTGCGGACCGCCTCGAACTCCTCCCAGGCCCAGTCCAGCTTGTCCTGCCGCTCCAGCTCGTCGTGCATCGCGTCGCGCAGCGCGACCAGCAGTTCCACGTCCAGCGCCGCGTACGCGAGCCAGTCACCGGGTAACGGCCGCCGCGACCAGTCCGCGGCGCTGTGCCCCTTCTCCAGCTGGTAGCCGAGCATGCGCTCGACCAGGGCACCGAGGGAAACCCGGTCGAAGCCGGCCAGCCTGCCCGCGAGTTCGGTGTCGAACAGCCGCGCCGGGTGCAGGTTCAGCTCCGCCAGGCACGGCAGGTCCTGCGACGCCGCGTGCAGCACCCACTCAGTGCCGTCCAGCGCCGCCACCAGCGGCTCCAGCGCGCCTTCCAGCGCCACCGGGTCCACCAGCACCGTTCCGGCGCCCTCCCGGCGGAGCTGCACCAGGTACGCCCGCTGCGAGTAGCGGTAACCCGAGGCTCTTTCGGTGTCCACCGCGACCGGACCGGTTCCCGCGGCCAGTGCGGCAGCAGCGGTTTGCAGTGCGACAGGGGAGTCGACCACCGGCGGCACGCCGTCGGCAGGCTCGGTCAGCAACACCGGATCCGGACGACCGGTCCCGGCGGACTCGGGGCTAGCAGCTTCCACGGCCATCAGACCTTACGTGCTCCGGTCCTCGTCGTGGGGTGGACTGCCCGAGCTCGCCGGGGCCGACCGCACCGGCGTTGGTGACGCGGGTGCGTTCGGACGCACCCGCCTCAGCGGTTTTCAGACGGTCATCTGATCACTCCGGCGCGCATCGCCAGCGCGACCATCTGCGCCCGATCCCCGGTGCCCAACTTGCGCCCGATCCGCGACAGGTGGCTCTTCACCGTGAGCGCGGACAGGTTCAGGGCCTCGCCGATCTCCTTGTTGGATCGGCCGTCGGCCACGAGTTGGAGCACCTCGACCTCCCGCCCGGAGAGTTCCCGGGGGGGTGTTGTCGGTTCCCGGAACCCGCGTGCCCGCGGCAAGCACCGGGGCGACGCTGGGATCGGCATACACGCCGCCGTCGAGAACGCGGCGCACCCCGTCGGTGACCACCATGGGCGAGGCCGACTTCAGCAGGTACGCCTGCGCACCTGCCTGGAAGGCGGCCCGGACCGCATAGGGGTCATCGGACGAAGCGAGCACCACGATCCGCGGCCAGCCCTGGGTACGCAGTTCGGTAACCAGGTCGATGCCGGTCCCATCGGGGAGTCCGAGATCGAGGATGGCGAGGTCGCACGGACCGGTCGCCAGGGCGCGAGCCCTGGCCTCGGCCATCGATGCGGCCTCGTGCACCGTGCCGGCGCCCATCTGCAGCAGCCGGGCGGCGATGGCCTCCCGGAGCAGCGGATGGTCGTCCACCACGAGCACCGTGAACAGCTCTTCCCGCGGGTGCGGGACCATGTTGGCCGGCAAAGCGCCGGCAGGCGTGGTTCGAGCGGCCTGACCTAAGCCGACGGCAGCCACGTCACTACCTCCCTGGAGTCGGTCGTGCCCCCCGACCGGCACCGGGACTCTCGACCAATCAGCCGCGCCACTGATCGACCGAAAGTGGTGTCGTCGGGGGCAGCGTAACCGCCCAAGCGGGTCAGCGGGACGATCAATCGGGTATGTATCCCGATCGAGTTGTTACCCGAACATGATTGCATCGCTCAATCGGGTGACTGTAAGCGATCTCGCTAACGTAGCCGCGCGTCCGAACGACACTAATAGGTTGCGCATCGTGAAGAAGTTGCGGAACCAACTATTTCGTGCTGCCTGAGAAGTCCTCGGGAACAACTCCGCGCGCTCGGCGTGTCGCATCCCGGGGAG
The DNA here is from genome assembly GCF_039534165.1 of Saccharopolyspora taberi. Classification (NCBI taxonomy): domain Bacteria; kingdom Bacillati; phylum Actinomycetota; class Actinomycetes; order Pseudonocardiales; family Pseudonocardiaceae; genus Saccharopolyspora; species Saccharopolyspora taberi. The sequence continues at coordinate 205,535 of NZ_BAAAUX010000016.1, forward strand.
TTCGGCCCCGGAGCGCCTCGAGCCACGAAACTAGCGGAAAGTAGCCTGGTCGTCACGCAACGCGACTGGTTTTCGGCGGATGTGGACCTGATCAGCCGAGCCCGCCGGCGTCAGCCGACCGGGGGCCGAGCATCGACACTCCTTCGGGTGGAAGTCCGGCCGCGCTCGCCATCAGCTCGTGGAACGCCGCGCCGTGCGAGGCGAGTTCGGCGTCGGTGGCCGTCCACGAGCCCCGCAGTTCGAGGTCGTGGCTGCGCGCCGGTCCGGCGATGTCGCCGAACCTCGCCGACGAGGTCAGCGTCACGGTTCCGCCCAGCGCCGTGTACGCCGCCCCGGTGTCCTCCAGTGCGTCGGTGAGCCAGGACCAGCCCACCGCGGGCAGCAGCGGATCGGTCGCGAGTTCCGGGTCCAGTTCGACCCGCAGGTAGACCACCAGGCGCAGCACGCCGTTCCACGACTCCTGGCCCTCCGGGTCGTGCAGCAGCACCAGCCGGGCGGTCGCGAACTCGCCCGCCGGACCGGTGGCCTCCGCGGCCAGCGCATGGGCCCAGGGCGCGAGCCGCCGGGGCGGCCCCACCTCGCTGAGCTCGATCTCCCTGCGCGGGCGGGACGACTTCAGAGCGGCAACTGCCTGCCGGAAAACCTCGGGCGCTACCGACATCTCCGTCACAACGCTGCACTGTAGGCGTCCCGGCTCGCGCCGCGCCGCTGCCACGCCGACAGCGCCCGGGAAAGATCAAGAGCGGCGGCGGCAGGGCGTTCCGGCGGGCGTGAGAGGATGGCGCGGCGAGCCGGTTCCGCTGCTCCGGCCCGCGGAAGCCTCCGGACTTCTACCGACATCACCGGACTCTCAAACGGACATCGATGACGAACTCCGCTCCGGTCTCGGCCCGCCGGGACCTCGCCGACGCCCCACTGCTGGCCGCCGCGCGCGGCGAAACGCCCCGGCACACGCCGGTCTGGTTCATGCGGCAGGCAGGCCGTTCGCTGCCGGAGTACCGGAAGGTGCGCGAGGGCGTCCCGATGCTCCAGTCCTGCCTGACGCCGGACCTGGTCTGCGAGATCACCGCGCAGCCGGTCCGCAGGCACGGCGTGGACGCCGCGATCCTGTTCAGCGACATCGTGCTCCCGCTGCACGCCGCCGGGATCGGCCTCGACATCGTCGCGGGCACCGGACCGGTGGTGGCCGAGCCGGTGCGCACCGCCGCCGACGTCGCGGCGCTGCCGCAGCTCGCGCCCGAGCAGGTCGGTGCGGTCGGTGACGCGATCGGCCTGCTGCTGGCAGAGCTGGGCCGCACCCCGCTGATCGGCTTCGCCGGCGCGCCGTTCACGCTGGCGTCCTACCTGGTGGAGGGCGGCCCCAGCCGCAACCACGAGCGCACCAAGGCGCTCATGCACTCCGAGCCGCGGACCTGGCACGCGCTGCTGGAGAAGCTGGCCGATACGACCCTGACGTTCCTGCAGGTGCAGCTGGCCGCCGGGGTCGACGCGCTGCAGCTGTTCGACTCGTGGGCAGGCGCGCTCTCGCTGCGCGACTACCGCGAGTTCGTCCTGCCGCACAGCCGCCGCATCTTCGAGTCGCTGACCGAGTGGGACGTGCCGAAGATCCACTTCGGGGTCGGGACCGGCGAACTGCTGGGCGCGATGCGCTCGGCGGGCGCCGACGTCGTCGGCGTCGACTGGCGGATCCCGCTGGACACCGCCGCGCAGCGGCTGCGCGACGCCGAGCCGGGCAGGGACGCGCCGGTGGTCCAGGGCAACCTCGACCCGGCCGTGCTGTTCGCCGGGTGGGACGCGGTGGAGCGCGAGGTGCGCCGGATCCTCGCCGAGGGCGAGGCCGCGGGCGGCCACATCTTCAACCTCGGCCACGGCGTGCTGCCGAGCACCGACCCGACCGTGCTGACGCGGGTCGTCGAGCTCGTGCACTCGATCACCCGGCGGTAGCGGTGGGACGCCGGATCGCGGTCGTCGGCGGCGGCGCCGCCGGTCTGGCCGCCGCCCACCGGCTGCGCCGCGAGCTCGGGGCGGACGCCGAGATCGTCCTGTTCGAGCAGTCCGACCGGCTCGGCGGCAAGCTCCGCACCGTCGACCTCGCCGGGGTCGGCTACGACCTCGGCGCGGAGGCGTTCCTGGCCCGCAGGCCGGAGGTCCTCGCCCTCGCGGAGGAGCTCGGCGTCCGCGACGACGTCGTGCACCCTGGCGGGTTCTCGGCGACCGTCCGGGCGGGCGGGCGGACCCTTCCGCTGCCCGGCGGGACCGTGATGGGCGTGCCCGCGTCGGCCGACTCGGTGCGCGACGTGCTGTCCGAACGCGGGCTCGCCGCGCTGCTCGCCGAAGCCGACCTCCCGCCGGTCGACCTGGCCGGAGCCGACGTCTCGGTCGGCGGGCTGCTGCGGCAGCGGGTCGGTGACGAGATCGTCGACCGGCTGGTCGAGCCGCTGCTGGGCGGCGTGTACGCGGGCAACGCGGACCTGCTGAGCCTGCGCGCCACCGTTCCCGCGCTGGCCGCCGCCCTCGACGCGGGCGCCGGGTCGGTCACCGCTGCCGCGGCGGCGGCGCTGCCCGCGCCGAGCGGCGGGCCGAAGCCACCGGTCTTCGGCGCCTTCGGCGGCGGCTACCGCCGCCTCGTCGACGCGCTCGTGGCGGCCTGCGACGCGCGGGTCCGCTTCGGGCTCCCGGTGCGGTCGCTGACCCGGCAGGGCACCGGCTGGCGGCTGGAGATCGGCGCCGCACCCGGCCCGGAGGCCGTCGACGCCGACGCGGTCGTGCTCGCGGTGCCCGCGCCGTCCGCCCGGAGGCTGCTGGCCGGACCGGTGCCGGAGGCGGCCGACCGGCTGGGCGCGGTCGAGCTGGCGTCGATGGTCGTGGTGGGGCTGGCACTGCCGCCTTCGACCGAGCTGCCGGAGGCGTCGGGCGTGCTGATCGGGCGCGGCGAGCAGCACGCCGACGGCACGCCGTTCACCGCGAAGGCGTTCACGTTCTCCAGCCGCAAGTGGCCGCACCTGCGCGGTGCCGGCGGCGAGTGGCTGGTCCGCGGGTCGGTCGGCCGGTTCGGCGAGGAGCTGCGGCTGACCGACGACGAGCTGCTGCGCCGGGTGCGCGCGGATCTGGCGGAGCTGACCGGGATCACCGCCGAACCGGTGGACTCGGCGGTCGTGCGCTGGGGCGGCGGGCTGCCGCAGTACGGCGTCGGGCACCTGGACGTCGTCGCGGGCGCCGAGCGCGCCGTCGGCGAGGTGCCCGGCCTGGCGCTGGCGGGGGCCGCGCTGCACGGCGTCGGCGTGCCCGCCTGCGTGGCCACCGGTGAGCAGGCCGCGAGGAAGATCACGCGGGACCTCCTGGCGGGCTGATCCCCCGCTGGTGGGACCATGGGGGCCATGGCGCGCCTGAACTATTCCGAACTCAACGACACGATCCGCTACACCATGTGGTCGGTCTTCCGGATCGAGCAGGGAGCCCTGCCCGAGGAGCGGGAGAAGGCCGCGCTGCGGACCAAGGAGTACCTCGACTCGCTGGAGGAGTCCGGTGTCGTGGTGCGGGGGGTCTACGACGTGTCGGGGCTGCGCGCCGACGCGGACTTCATGATCTGGTGGCACGCGGCCGACGTCGAGGCAGTGCAGGCCGCCTACACCGGTTTCCGCCGGGAGACGCCGCTGGGCCAGTCCTCGGAGCCGGTGTGGAGCAACGTCGCGCTGCACCGCCCGGCGGAGTTCAACAAGAGCCACATCCCGGCGTTCCTGGCCGGTGAGGAACCGCGCAAGTACATCTGCGTCTACCCGTTCGTCCGCTCCTACGAGTGGTACCTGCTGCCCGACGACGAGCGCCGGACGATGCTCAAGGACCACGGCATGGAGGCCCGGGACTACCCGGACGTGCGGGCCAACACGGTCGCCTCGTTCGCGCTCGGCGACTACGAGTGGATCCTCGCCTTCGAGGCCGACGAGCTGCACCGGATCGTGGACCTCATGCGCCACCTCCGGGGGACCGAGGCGCGGCTGCACGTGCGCGAGGAGATCCCGTTCTACACCGGCCACCGGGTGGACGTCGCGGACCTGGTGACCCGCCTGCCCTGATCCCGGGTCGCGGCGCGGCGCCGTCGGTACTGCAATGGCGCTATGTGGCAGCCGGACGGTTGGGACGCGCGGGCGCGGATCGGGGTGCTGACTCCGCACGGTGACATCGGGCCCGAGTCGGAGTTGCAGGCGATGGCCCCGGACGGGGTCCGGATCCACGCCTCGCGCGTGCACTTCGGTGCGATGGCGCAGGGCGGAGTGATGCCGTCGACGATCCCGTTGGCTCCGGTGCGCGCCTTCGCGGAGCCGCCGCACATCGACGAGGCCGCACGACTGCTGGCGGCGGCGCCCGTGCGCTGCATCGCGTACGGGTTCACCAGCTCCGCGTACGTCATCGGGGCCAAGGGCGAAGCCGAGATGCTGGAGCGGCTGCGCAAGGCCTCGGGCGTCCCGGTCGTGGCCACGTGCGCGGCGGCGGTGGCCGGGCTGCGCGCGCTCGGTGTGGGTGACCTGGCGCTGGTCGACCCGCCCTGGTTCGACGACGAGCTGGACGCCCTGGGCGCGGCCTACTTCGACGACCAGGGGCTGGCAGCGGTGTTCCACGCCCCCGCGGGACTGCCCCGCACCCAGCGCGGGATCAACCCGGCCGAGCTCTACGACTGGATCCGCCGCCACGTGCCCGCCCGCGCGGAGGCGGTGTTCGTCGGCGGCAACGGCCTGCGCGCGGTCGGGGTGATCGCGGCGCTGGAGCAGGACCTCGGGCGTCCGGTGCTCACCGCGAACCAGGCGCTGCTGTGGCAGGCGCTGCACGAGTGCGGGGTCCGCGCTCCGATCACCGGCTACGGCTGCCTGTTCGACGTGCGCCCCTCGGATTCCCCCGTCCAGTAGCCGAAATCCGGTCGCGCGCGGCGGGACAATCCAGGTGTGGAGCGACCGAGGGAAACCCTGCACAACAAGGGCGTCGGGTTGCGCCGCTGGCGCCGCGACGACCTCGACGAGATGCTGCGCGTGGTGACCGAGGCCCTGGACCACCTCACGCCCTGGATGCCCTGGGCCGAGGACTACGACCGCGAGAAGGGCGCCGCTTTCCTGGAAGCGTGCGACGCGGGCTGGGAATCCGGCAAGGAGTACGGGTACGCGATCCTGTCCGACGCCGGCGCGATCATCGGCAGCGCCGGGATGATGGCCCGGATCGGGCCGGGCGGCCTGGAGATCGGCTACTGGCTGCACCCGGACCACACCGGCCGGGGAGTCGCGACGCGGGCGGCGGAGGCGCTGGTGCTCGAAGCGTTCCGGATCGGCGCCGACCGGGTGGAGATCGTGCACGACGCCGCCAACCGCGCCAGCGGGGCGGTGCCGCGCAGGCTCGGCTTCACCGAGGTCGACCGGCGGCCGCCGCAGGAGCCGGTGACCGCCGCCGAGGACGGCGTCGACGTGGTGTGGCGGCTGCTGCGTCAGCCCTCGTCGGCCGGGACCAGCCGGAGCGCGAGCGAGTTGATGCAGTAGCGCTGGTCGGTCGGGGTGTCGTAGCCCTCGCCCTCGAAGACGTGCCCTAGGTGGCCGTGGCAGGAGGCGCACAGCACCTCCACCCGGACCATGCCCATCGAGCGGTCCTCGCGCAGGATCACCGCGTCGGAGTCGCGCGGGTCGTAGAACGACGGCCACCCGCAGTGCGAGTCGAACTTGGTCTCGCTGCGGAACAGTTCGGCGCCGCAGCCGCGGCACTCGTAGACGCCGGTGGTCCTGGTGTCGACGTACTCGCCGGACCACGGGCGTTCGGTCGCGGCCTGGCGCAGCACGGCGTACTCGCCCGAGCCGAGCTGTTCCTTCCACTCCTGCTCGGATTTCACGACCTTCGGCGTAGCGCCCACTACCGGTTCCATGCCTCCACGCTAATGCGTCGGCAGGTCGAATGCCCGTACCAGCGTTGGAGATCTCAGCGCTCGAACGCCACTTCGGCGGATCGCGCGCCGCGCAGGGCGGCGAGCCCGGCGGCCTCTTCCTCCACCGCTGAGCGCGGGGTGGCGGTGAACTCCGCGACCGAGACGCGCAACACCTGCCCCTTCCGGCTCGCCCGGTAGGTCCCGGCGACCTCGCCCGCCGACCAGCACGGCGCCCGCCGTGGCGGCCGGGCCCCACAGCGCTTTGCGCCGCCGCTCGTCGGGCACGGTGAGATCGCGGTTCCTGGCCTGGAGGTAGGGGTCGCCGACCGGGACGAGCCGGACCCCGGACGGTTCCGGTGGTGATTCCAGCGCCGCGAGATCTTCCCGGCGCGCCCACATCTGCCGGCCTTCGACGCGGACCGGGGCGAGGTCGTCCGGCCACACGCCGCGCAGGGCGGTGGGCCGGGTGCCGAGGAACGCGGCCACGTCGGCGTTGCCGCCCGGGCCCAGGAAGCGCAGCGCCCGGCGGATCGCCGACGCCGTCCCGGTCGCTCCGGTCGGCGGGGTCCACGGCGACAGCGCGCTGATCCGCACCCGGCTGCCGTCCCGGGCGAGTTCCAGACCGGCCGCGAGGCCCGTCTGGAGGAACAGAGAGTAGAAGACGTGCGTGGACCCGCAGGGCTCGCACCACGCCGACGCTTCCGGGACGTCCCTGGTCACGGCCGCGCTCAGCGACGCCTTGTCGGTCGGTTCGGCCGCGTGCTCGCGCATCGCGCGCACAACCCGGCCGAACGCCCGCAGCGGTTCGGCGAGCTGCTTCATGACCGGCATGCGCGCGACCACATCGGCGTCGGAGAGCGGGAAGAGCTCGGCGGCCAGGCGCGGCAGGTCCTCCCGCCGGTGCAGGTGCGGCGAGCCCCGGAGGGTCCAGGCCAGGGTCAGGTCCGCCCGCGCGTCCGGGCACCTGGCGAGCAGCGACTGCGCGCCCGTGCCCGCCGGGGAGTCCTGGAAGCCGAGCTCGGCCACATCGGGTTCGGCGGCCGATCTGTCGAGCTGCTGCACGCGGTACCGGTAGGCCAGCACCTGGCGCCGGTCGAGTTCGAGCACGACCCCAGTGTGCGGCAGCCGTCCGACAGGTCAGCGCAGGAACGTGTCGAGGACGAAGGCCAGCGCGTTCCAGACCGTGAACAGCACGCCGACCAGGATCAGCGTGACGACCAGGACCACGACGACCCGGCGGTGGCCCGCGGTGCGGTTGGCGCACTGGGCGAAGTCGTCGACGCCCTGCAGCATGCCTTCGACGGTGGCCTTGGAGTTCGGCCGCTGCATCCGGTCGAGGTGCTCGGCGAACGCCTGGGTCTCCGGATCGTGCGGGTCGAGGCCGATCAGCTCGTCCTCGAACCGCCCGTTGCCGTCGTCGGCTGGCATGCCCACACGGTAGCGCCGATGGGTGGCCGGTTCAGCCGCCGATCCGCTGGGGATCGGCCAGCAGGGACTCGAACGCGCGGTCGGCGGCGCCGGTCAGGACCGGGGCGTCCAGGGCGCCGGAGACCAGCCGTGCGCGACCGGCCCTGGCGACCAGGGACAGCCGCCGCGTCTCGGACTCCAGCAGCTCGGTCTCGGCCGCGAGCAGGCGGGCGAGGAAGCCGGTGAGCACGATCCGGTCGGGGTCGAGGACTGTCGTCAGGCCGGCGAGCCCGGCGGCGAGCCTGCGCGCGGTGCGCCTGCGCGGCCCGGTCGCGCGCAGCGCTTCGGCGACGGAGTCGGCGCGGGCCGTGCGGAGCAGGGCGGCAGCGTCGGCGTAGAGCTCCAGGCAGCCGCGCGATCCGCAGGAGCAAGCGGGGCCGCGCGAATCGATCACGACGTGCCCGGCCTCGACGGCGTGACCGTCTCCGACGAACAGCGCGCCCTCGTTCACCAGCGCACCGCCGATTCCGCGGTGGTCGCAGGTCAGGACGAGCGCGTTGGCCGCGCCCGCCGCCGCGCCGCGCCGGTACTCGGCCATCGCGGCGAGGTTGCTGTCGCGGCCGAAGCGGACCGGCGGGCCGTCCACGCGTTCGGTCACCAGCTCGCCGAAGGGCACGTCGGTCCAGCCGAAGCGCAGTGCGGAGTGGACGAAACCGTCGCTCTCGCGCAGAGCCCCCGGGACCGCCACGCACACCCCGGCGCAGGTGCCGCCGGTTTCCCGGATCGTCCGCCGGACCTGCTCCGCGAGCATCGCGGCCAACCGGTCCGGACCGGGCGGCTCGGGCAGCTCGATCCGCCGCCCGGTGCGGACGGGCGCGCCGAGCGCTCCGGCGGCGACCTCGACGTGGTCCTGCCGCAGGGCGCAGGCGACGACGAACGGCGCTGCCGGGGCCGCCTCGATCACCGGCGAGGGCCGGCCGCGCCCGGCCGCCGCGCTCTGCGCTCGGGTGCTGACCAGGCCCAGTTCTTCCAGCTCTGCCACCGCGTTCCCGACCGCGCTGCGGGCGAGACCGAGCGAGGTCGTGGCGGTGCTTCGCGTGATCGGGCCGTTGTAGTGCAGCAGTGCGAGCACGCGGGCCGCGGCGTTGTGGACCACTCCACCCCTTCCCTGGCGAGGTCGGCCCATTCTATTTTGTTCTCATGCAGAACAAAATCACGGCGGAGCTGCGGGCCCGGGCGGTGCTGCTGGATCTCGACGGCACGCTGGTGGACTCGCACGCCGCGGTTCGGCGCAGCTGGGAGCGGTGGGCGGGCGAGGTCGGCGTGCCGGTCGAGTCGTTCATCGACCGGGTGCACGGCAGGCCGGGCCACGAGGTGATGGCCGAGGTGCTGCCGGACCGCTCGGACGCCGAGAACCGCGCGGACAACGAGCTCCTGCTGCGCGCGGAGCTCGACGACACCGACGGCGTGCGCGCCCTGCCAGGCGCCGCCCGGCTGCTCGCCGCGCTCGCAGGCTGGCCCTGGGCGATCGTCACCGCCTGCACCGAACCGCTCGCCCGCGCGCGGCTGGACGCCGCCGGGCTCCCGGCGCCCGCGACGCTGGTGACCAGCGAGCAGCTCGCCGCGGGCAAGCCGGACCCGGCGGGCTACCTGCTGGCGGCGGACCGGCTCGGGGTGGAGCCGTCCTGGTGCGTCGTGGTCGAGGACGCCGACGCGGGCGTGGCGGCGGGGATCGCGGCGGGCATGCCGGTCATCGGCGTGGCCGGGCCGACCGATCCCGAGCCGACCCTGCGGGCCGACGGGCTGCACGCGCTGGAAGCGCTGCCGGACGGCGTGCTGCTGCGGCTGATCGGTTCGCGCGTTCACCGGGAAGATTCCCCGATCGGGTCCTAGGCTGCTGTCCGTGGCGGCACACCTGGAGTTCGAAGTCGGCGGGCGCTCGGTCCGGTTGTCCAATCCGGACAAGGTGTACTTCCCCGAGCGCGGGTTCACCAAGCGGCAGATCGCCGAGTACTACCTGGCGGTGGCCGAGCCGCTGCTGCGCGCGATCGGGGACCGGCCGACGACGCTGAAGCGCTACCCCGGCGGGGTGCCGGGCGAACCCTTCTACGCCAAGCGCGTGCCCAAGGGCGCGCCGCCGTGGGTCGAGCAGGTGGAGATCACCTTCCCGTCCGGGCGCAGGGCGCACCAGGTCCGCCCGACCGAACCGGCGGTGCTGGTGTGGGCGGCCGGGCTGGGGACGCTGGACTTCCACCCGTGGCCGGTCCGCTCGGCCGACGTCGACCACCCGGACGAGCTGCGGGTGGACCTCGACCCGCAGCCGGGCACCGACTACGCGGACGCGGCGGAGGTCGCCGGTGTGCTGCGCGAGGTGCTGGCCGAGGCAGGGCTCACCGGGTACCCGAAGACCTCCGGCGGGCGCGGGATCCACGTGCTGGTGCGGATCCGGCCGGAGTGGGACTTCGTCCTGGTGCGGCGCGCGGTCATCGCGCTGGCCCGCGAGGTGCAGCGGCGGATCCCTGGTCTGGCCACAGTGGACTGGTGGAAACCCGACCGGGGCGAGCGGGTTTTCCTGGACTTCAACCAGGCCGCGCGCGACCGGACCGTGGCGTCGGCGTGGTCGATCCGCGGCACGCCGAGGGCCACGGTGTCCACTCCGGTCACCTGGGCTCAGCTGTCCGAAGTGGAGCCCGACGACTTCGACCTGACCACGGTCCCGCGGTGGCTGGCCGAGAACGGGGACCCGCACCGGGAGCTGGACTCCGAGAGCTTCGGCATCGAGACCCTGCTGGACTGGTACGCCAGGGACGAGCGCGACCGCGGCCTCGGCGAGATGCCCTACCCGCCGGACTACCCGAAGATGCCGGGCGAACCGACCCGGTCCCGGAAGGGTTCGCGGTAGCCGGGCGGGAGGTCCGGGGACCTCCCGCGCCGGGACGGGGAGCTACCGCTAGCGGCGGAACGGGCCGGTCACCTCGTAGGTGATGCCGCCGCTGCTGGAACCGGTGGTGCCGCGCTGCGAGGAGAAGTACAGCCGGTCGCCTGCCGGGTTGAACGCCACGCCGCAGAGCTCGGACCCGCTCTGCCCGTTGACCCGCAGGAACGGCGCGACGATGTCGTCCGGGGTGATGATGCAGATCTCCATGTTGCCGCCGTCCTCGGCGACGTAGAGGTCGCCGACCGAGGCGCCGGTGATGTTGTCGACACCGGTCAGCGGCGGGTTCGCGGTCAGGTTGTCGTCGTAGGCGATGTTCAGGACGTTGTTGACCGCGTCGTAGGCCCAGACCCGGTTGTCGCCCTTGGTGGTGAAGAAGCAGGTGCCGTTGCGGTAGAAAGCACCCTCACCGCCGTTGAAGACCTTGGCCCCGGAGACCTGGCTGCGGGTGCGGGTCGGGCTGCCGTCGGGGTCGGGGACGTTGACCCAGGACAGCGCTCCGCCGGACTCGACCAGCACCTGGAGGGTGCCCGCCGACAGGTCGCCCCAGGTGGTGGGCACGAACCGGTAGAAGCAGCCGTTGGACTCGTCCTCGGTCAGGTAGATGACCTTGCGGTCCGGGTCGGCCGCGGCGGCCTCGTGCTTGAAGCGGCCCAGCGCCGGGAGCCGCACGGGGGCCTTGGCGCCCCACGGGTCGGTCTCGTAGACGTAGCCGAGGTCGGTTTCCTCGCAGGAGAGCCAGGTGTTCCACGGGGTGGCGCCACCGGAGCAGTTGCGGGTGGTGCCGGACAGGATCGTGTAGGCGCCGGTGATCTGGGCGCTCGCGTCGAACTTCAGGGCGCTGACCCCGCCGGCTCCGGAGCCGAGTTCGGCGTTGGACACGTAGATCCATCCGGTGCCGTCGGCGAAGCAGGCACCGCCGTCGGGAGCGCCGTGCCAGGTGTGCGAGGTGCCGGGGACGGTCTGGGTGGAGCGGGCGAGGACTCGGCTGGTGAAGCCGGACGGGAGCATGATCCCGTTGGCGTCAGCGGCCTGCAGCGCGCCGTAGGGGCTGGGGCCGGTCTTGGCGGGGTACGCGATCGCTTCCCTGGTCACGCTGAATCCGAAGGCGACGGAGGTGCCGACACCGAGCACGGCGGCACGCAGGAAATGGCGACGTTCCACGGCTTGCTCCTTCTGGGCGAAGTGAGAACCGGTTTACGGGCAGCGCGACTTTAGACCCGGCCGCGTGTCGCCCCGGGGCCGTGCGGGTGAACAGTTCCTTGCGGGTTCGATGACAATCCATAGTGGACGATCATCGTGATTCCGGCTCAGCTGCGCGGATTTCCGGTGTCGTCGGCGAGGACCTGGTGCGCGAGCGAGAGCAGGTCCGGGATCGCCGGGTGCCCCGGTCCCTCGCGCCAGGCGAGGACGACGGGGACCGGCGGCGCGTCGGTGAGCGGGCGGTAGACCAGCGACGGGTGCGCGTGGTTGCTGGGCGTGGCCGACGTGGAGACGCCCACCGCGCGGCCCGCGGCGATCGCGATCAGCCACTCGTCGGTGTTGGTCACCTCCAGCGTCGATGACGGCCGGGCGGCAGGCGGCCACAGGTCCATCGTCGTGGTGCCGGAGACGGTGTTGAGGGCGATCGGGTACCCGGAGATGTCGGCCAGGGCGACCCTGGGCAGCGCCGCCAGCGGGCTGTCCACGGGCAGGACCGCCACGCGTTCCTCCCGGAGCAGCAACTCCGTGCGGAGACCGGGCGAGGTGATCGCGCCGCGCAGCAGTGCCGCGTCGACCTTGCCCTGCGTGAGGCCGGCCGTGCGGTCGTCGACGCGCAGCAGCTCCAGAGCGACGCCAGGGTGCTTCTCGTCCCAGCGGCGCAGCAGCGGGATCGTGTGGTCGCCGAACGCCGCCCAGGTGTGGCCGAGGCGCAGCGGCCAGCTCTTCAGCCCGCCGGGGTCGAGGGCGGTGTCCACGGCGGCGAGGGCGGCGCGCGCCTTGTCCTGGAGGGTGCGGCCCTCGGAGGTCAGCTCCAGGTGGTGCGTGGAGCGGTCGACGAGCCGGGCGCCCAGGTGCTCCTCCAGCTGCCGCAGGGTGCGGGAGAGCGCGGGCTGGCTCAGGTGCAGTCGGACCGCGGCGCGCGTGACGTTGCCCTCCTCGGCGATGGCGAGGAAGGCGCGCAGGTGCCGCAGCTCGATGGTCATGCCTGCCGAGCATAACCGCGGTGGTTTCGGCATTTCCCCGCGGTGTGGCCGGATTCCTAGCGTGAAGGTCATGACGTCCCCAGTGCAGAACTCGCCAGTGCAGAACTCGCCTGTGCAGAACTCGTCCGCGCCTGCGACGGCGGCTGTTCCGGCTCGGCGCGCCACCCTCGGCGGCATCGGCCTGCTGCTGGGCGGGACGCTGTCGGTCCAGTTCGGGTCGGCCTTCGCCGCGCTGCTGTTCCCGCGGGCGGGGGCGCTGGGCGCGGTCGCCCTGCGGATCGCCTTCGCCGCGGTGGTGCTGCTGGTGGTCACCAGGCCCCGGCTGCGGGGGTACGCGCGCGCCGACTGGGTCGCGGCCTGCGGGTTCGGGCTGGCGCTCGGCGGTATGAACATCTTGTTCTACCAAGCGATCGACCGGATCCCGCTGGGCGCGGCGGTCACCCTGGAGGTGCTGGGGCCGCTGGTGCTGTCGGTGGTCGCCGCGCGGCGCGCCACCAGCCTGCTCTGGGCCGGGCTCGCCCTCGGCGGGGTCTACCTGCTCGGGCGCGGCGACTTCGGCCGGCTCGACGTCGCGGGCGTGGCCTTCGCGCTGGGCGCGGGGGCGATGTGGGCGGCCTACATCGTGCTCAACGCCCGCGCCGGAGCGCGTTTCCCGAGGCTGGACGCGCTGACGATCGCGATGGCCGTGGCCACGCTGGTCAGCCTCCCGCTGGGGGTCGGGTCGGCGGGTGCGGCGCTGCTGGAACCCGGCGTGCTCGCGCTGGGCCTGGCGATCGCGGCGCTGAGCTCGGGGATCCCCTACACCCTCGAACTGCTCGCCCTGCGCAGGCTGCCCCCGGCGACCTTCGCGGTGCTGACGAGCCTGGCTCCGGCCGTCGCCGCGACGGCCGGCTTCCTGGTGCTGGGGCAGGGCCTGTCGCTGACGCAGTGCGTGGCGATCGCACTGGTGATCGCGGCGAGCGCGGGCGCGGTGTGGACGGGCAAGCGGCGCTGAAACCTAGATGTGTTAGGTTTCTGCCTGCTTAGCCTAGGAGGGTGTTGTGGCGCGTGCGGGGCTCACCGCCGCCAGGTTGACGGCGGCGGCTGCGGAACTGGCCGACGAGGAAGGGCTGGACAAGGTCACGCTCTCCGCGCTGGCCCGGCGGTTCGGGGTCAAGGACGCGAGCCTGTACTCGCACGTGCGCAACGTGCGGGACCTCCGGGTCCGGGTCGGCCTGCTGGCGGCCGAGGAGATGACCGAGCGCATCGCGGCGGCGGTGGCGGGCCGCGCGGGCAAGGACGCGCTGGTCGCCTTCGCCGACGCCTACCGCGACTACGCGCTCGAACATCCGGGCCGCTACGCGGCGACCCAGATGCGGTTCGATCCCGAGGAGGTCGCCGACTCTGCGGGCCTGCGCCGCAGCGTCGAGCTGACCCACGGCGTGCTGCGCGCCTACGGCCTCGCCGAGCCGGACCTGACCGACGCGGGCCGCCTGCTGCGCAGCGCCTTCCACGGCTACATCCACCTGGAGCTCGGCGGCGGCTTCGGACATCCACGCGACGTGCGGGAATCCTGGGCGCGTTCGCTCGACGCCCTGCACGTGCTCCTGGAGAACTGGCCAACCAGATCTGGCGGAAGTGAACGATGAACAGCCCTGAGTCCGGCACCCTCGCGGTGCCCGGAGCCACCCTGCACTACGAGAAGCGCGGCAGCGGCCCGGTCCTGCTGCTGATCCCAGGCGGTGCGGGCGACGCCGGGATGTACGAGGGAATCGCGGCGGAACTCGCGAGCCGGTACACCGTGGTCTCCTACGATCCGCGCGGCCTGTCCCGCAGCCCGCTCGACGGTCCGCTCACCGACCAGCGGGTGGAGGTCTGGAGCGACGACGCCCGGCGACTGCTCGACCTGCTGTCCCCGGACGAGGAGGTCCGCGTCCTCGGCAACAGCTCCGGCGCCATCGTCGCGCTGGACCTCCTGGCCCGGCACCCTGACCGGCTGCGGCGGGTGGTCGCCCACGAACCGCCGCTGCTCGAAGTGCTCGCCGACCCCGCGCCGCACCACGCCTTGTTCGCCGAGGTGCGCGAGGTCTTCCGCGCGGAAGGAGCGGGAGCCGCGATGGCGCACATGAGCCGCGGGCTGGGGGACGACGGATCGGCGGCGACGGAACTTCCCCCGGAGATCCGGGAAATGCTGCCCAGGATGAACGCCAACCTCCCGGTGTTCCTGGAACACATGCTGTGCCCGTTCTCGCGGACGGCGCCCGACATCGCCGCACTGCGGCGCGGCGCGGACCGGCTGGTGCTGGCCGCCGGGCGGGACTCGCGCGCGCAGCTGCCGCTGCACGGGCCCGCGGCCCGGCTGGCGGAGCTGCTCGGCGCGGAGGTCGTCGAGTTCCCGGGCGGGCACCTCGGATGCACCGAGCGCCCCCGGGAGTTCGCCCGGCAACTGCTGGCGGTGCTCGGCTAGCCGGGGCGGCAGCCAAGATCTCGTTGCGGGGGCGGCGGAACGCGCAGCCGTTGGTCCACTTCGGACGTACGTGCGACCCGGGTCCGCAAATCGGGTGCGGGTTCCGCCCCGGTGTTACCGTCGCACCGGCTCTGTCCACGCTGGGGGGAGGCCGGGATGAGCCAGCCGTCCGAGGGCAGGACGTCGTTCCTGCCGGAGATCCAGATCGAGGGGCCGGGCGAACAGCGGCGCTGGACCGTGCTGGTGCGGTTGATCCTGCTGATCCCGCACGCGATCGTGGTCTACTTCGTGGGCATCGCGGCGGCGGTGGTGGCGGTCCTCGGCTGGTTCGCCGCGCTGTTCACCGGGCGGCTGCCCGGCTGGATCGCGGACTTCCTGGTGCTCTACGTCGGTTACCAGGCCAGGGTGAACGCCTACTACTCGCTGCTGACCGACCAGTTCCCGCCGTTCCTGGTGACGCGGCTCGGCTACCCGGTGCGGACCGACATCCGGCCGGGGCGGCTGCACTGGGCCGCGGTGCTGTTCCGGATCATCCTGGTGATCCCGGCGGCCGTCGTCAGCGCCGTGGTCACCGAGGGCTGGGCGGTGGTGAGCTTCTTCCTGTGGCTGAGCGTGCTGATCGCCGGGCGCGTGCCGCGGCCGGTGTTCGGCGCCTCGGCAGCTGTGGTGCGCTACGCCTTCCGCGTGCAGGCGTACTTCTACCTGCTCACCGCCGACTACCCGAAGCGGCTGTTCGGCGACGGCGGTTCCGCGGAGCAGGGCACCCGGCCGCTGACGCTGTCGCGCGGCGCGCGGGTGCTGCTGATCGTGATCATCGTGCTGGGCGTGCTGGCGCTGCTCGGGGCGATCACGGCGAAGGCGTACTACCAGCCCGACTTCGAGCACTACGACTACGACTGGACCTAGATCTCCACGGACGCCTCGGTCCACGCCCGGCGCAGGATCTCGTCGACGGTCTGCTCCGGCGTCTGGTCCGAGGTGTCCAGCCACAGCCCGATGCGCGGGGTCTGCTCGCGCAGAACCGCGTCGAGCTGCTGCACGGCCCAGTGGTCGTAGGCGTTCTTGCCCCGCCCGGCCTCGCGCTCGGCGACCGCCTCCGGGGTGGGGGCGAGGACCACGACCAGCAGCGGCCGGTTGCGGATCTGCGCGACCGTCTCGGCCAGGTGCTCGCCGAGGAGCACGTCCTGGACGACCGCGGTGAACCCCGCGTCGAAGTAGGCGTCGGCGGTCCGCGCGGTCAGCTGGAGGCGCAGGCGCAGTTGCCGCACCGCCTCCTGCGACGGCTCGGCGGACATCTCCTCCCGGCCACCGATCACCATTCGGCGGAACACGTCACCGCGGACGTGCACCGATCGGGGCAGCCGCTCGGCCAGAGCCTGGGCGACGGTCGACTTGCCCGCGGCCTGGATGCCGGTGAGCAGCACGATCGCCGGACCGGGTGCGTTCATGGATCCTCGCTGTCGGTGGTCTCGGAGGCGCTGAGCATCGCACCCGAAGATCGTCGGTGTCATCCGGATTTCGCATTCGGTCACGCATAGCTATGTGTGCATGCTGCCTGGTCAGCGAACCGGAGGAAGGTGCTTCGCTCGCCCGGCGGTGTTTGAGTTCGACCGTTCGCGAGGACTATCGCTACCGCTGGTATTCGTCTTTGACGGGGAGGCACCATGGATCGCACCGAAGTTCCGGCCCAGGCCGGTGGATGCAGCTGCTGCGGAAGCTGCTCCGGGCCGTCCTGCGGCTGTTGTTCGAGCTGCCGCTGAGCGGCGGGGTCGCCTGTCCGGGGTGCTGCGGGATCACCCCGGGCAGGCCATGCCCTCGGCGGGTGCGACCCCGTCGACCAGGAACCTGCTGACCGCCGCGGTGGCGCAGCCGGAGCGGCCGACCGCGCCGTGGCCGGCGCCCAGCCAGCGCACCACAAGCCCGGACGGCAGCTGCTCGGCCATGTGCTCGCTGCCCAGCGCGGGCACCAGCACGTCGTGCGCGGTGCTGATCACCGGGATCGGCGGCAGGCCCGGGGTCGCGGGCACCGGCAGCTTCTGCTGCGGCACCGGCCACAGCCCGCACCAGACCAACCGCTGCGCGAACACACCGCCGAACAGCGGGAACTTGCCGCCCCAGTCCGCCGCGACCTCCGCGCTGCGCTGCGGCGGCACCCGCGTCGTCGTGTCGTTGCAGCTGGTGATCATGTCGCCGTCGAGCCGCGCCGGGGTGAGCGGATCCCCGCTGACCAGCGGGGCGACCCTGGCGGCCAGCGCGGTCCCGTCGCCCCGGACCGCGTCGGCCAGGTCCTGGGCCAGCCGCGGCCAGTCGGACCGGTCCTGCAGGCCCAGCAGCAGCGCGTGCACGACCTTGCCCGCCGGGACCGAGGTTCCGGCGGCGGGCAGCGGGGTCGTGCGGGTGCGCTCGACCAGGTCGGAGACCGCGCGCCGGGGATCCGGGCCCAGCGGGCAGCCGCGGCTGGCGCAGTCGGCGGCGAAGACGTCGAAGACCTGCTCGGCGCCCTGCGCCTGGGCCTCCTCGCCGCGGGTGGACTCCAGCTGCGGGTCGAGCGCGCCGTCGAGCACCATCCGGCCCACCGACTCGGGGTAGCGCTCGGCGAAGGTGGTCAGCAGCCGCGCGGCCTCGCCCCGGCCGATCGCGTGCAGCTTCGGCACTCCCAGCTCGATGCGCAGTTCCTCCAGGTCGGCGGCGGTGCGCCAGGTGTCGTAGGCCTGCAACCGCTCGTCCAGGTTGAGCAGGCACTGCTGGCTGGCGTCGCGGACCGAGTCGGTGAGCCGGTCCAGCACCGCGCGGTCGGTGGCGCGGGGGTCGAACCCGACGATCGCCTCCCGCTGCTCGGGCGGGATGCAGTCGGCGGGCTCGGACTCGCCGGTGCCGCGCCGGTCCAGCCCGATCACGTGGAAGGTGCGCAGCACCTCGGGCGGCAGCGTCAGCGCCATCCGGGCGGCGAAGGTCGTGCCGGGCTCACCGCCGACGTCCCCGACGACGACCAGCGGCACCGGGCCGGAACCGGCCTTGAGCAGCGCGGTGCGGGTGCTGCCGCGCATCGGGGCTTCCGGCGAGTCGAGCGTCGTGAGCAGCCGGCTGCAGGAGAACCTGACGTCGGCCGGGATCGGGGTGCCGAGCTCGGAGCCGGTCTGCTCGGTGCAGTCCTCCCAGGACAGCGCGTCCTGCGCGGGCGGGCCCAGCGGGGGCACCGGAGCGGGGCCCGGCGGCAGCGGCGCCGGGGCGACCTGCTGCTCGGCGTCGCGGTAGGCGACCGCCGGGCGCTGCGAGGGGCCGACCGAGCAGGCGGCGAGCAGCAGCACCAGCGGGAGCAGGAGAATCCCGGCCCGGTGGAGACGAGGCGGCACGGGGACTCCTTGTCGTGGACGCGCGGACGTGGGTCAGGATCGCATGATCGGCGTATGACCCCGGTGAGGGGTAAATCGGTTCTACCAATCCGCTCGCGCCCGGTAGCGTGCCGGGCATGGTGATGGCGCACATGGACGGGGCCGAGTCGCGCCGGCAACCGCTGGCCGGGCTGGAGCGGACCGCGTCCCGGGCGTTCGGAGCGGTCCCGCCGCCGGTGCTGGTGCTGCTGGGGATGGCCAGCCTCCAGGTCGGCGCGGCGTTCGCCAAGCAGATGTTCGCCGTCGCGGGCTCGCCCGGAGTGGTGACGCTGCGGCTGGCGTTCGCGGCACTGGTGCTGCTGGTGCTCTGGCGCCCGTCGCTGCGCATGGACCGCCGGACGCTGGCGGTGGTCCTCGGCTACGGCGTGGTCCTGGCCGGGATGAACATCAGCATCTACGCGGCGTTCGAGCGGATCCCGCTGGGCATCGCGGTCACCATCGAGTTCCTGGGGCCGCTGGCCGTGGCGCTGTTCGGCTCCCGGCGCAAGCTGGACGTGCTGTGGGCGCTGCTGGCCGGGACCGGGGTGCTGCTGCTGTCCCGCGCCGAAGGCGGGCTGGACTGGGTCGGCGTGGCCTGCGCGCTGCTGGCCGCGGTGCTGTGGGCGAGCTACATCCTGCTCGGCGCCAAGCTCGGCGAGCACACCTCCGGCGGGTCCGGGCTCGCGCTGGGCATGGCGTTCGGTGCGGTGGTGGCGCTGCCGTTCGGGGTGGCGGGAGCGGGCTCGGCGCTGCTCGACCCGGCAGTGCTCGCCGTCGGGTTGCTGGTCGCGCTGATGTCGTCGGTGATCCCGTACTCGCTCGACGTGGAGGCGCTGCGGCGGATCCCACCGCGCGTGTTCGGGGTGTTGATGAGCCTCGGGCCGGCCATCGCCGCGCTGGCCGGGCTGGTCGTGCTCGGCGAGGCGCTCGGGATCGCTCAGTGGGTCGCCGTCGGTTGCGTCGTGCTCGCTTCCGTCGGGGCTACCCGGGGGACGCGGTGACCCGGTCGCGGGGGGCGACCTCTGGACCGACGAGCACGGTCAACAACGCTCGTGATCAATGCACCTGGCTCGGCCGGATCGCGCGCAGGAGCGTGAGCAGCGTCTGGTTCTGCGGCGTGGGGATGCCGTGCCGCGCGGCGGCGCGCACCAACGCGCCGGTGATGTGCTCGTGCTCGGTCGGCAGGCCCGCGAGGCGGTCGTAGAGCATCGACGTGCCGTTCTCCGGGTCGCCGCCGCTGTTGTAGGCGTTGATCAGCTTGTCCGCATCGGCCTGCGTCAGCGTCGTGCCCTCGGCGCGGGCGACCTCGACCGCCTCGCCGAGCACGGCCGCGGCCAGCTCCGGCACGCCCGGCTCGTGCAGGACGTCCAGGCGGCGCAGGGTGAGCGCGGTGATCGGGTTCGCGGCGAGGTTCATCAGCATCTTGCGCCACGCCTCGGTGCGGAAATCCGCTGTCCGCGACACCTTGATCTCCGCCAGCAGTTCCGGGAACCGCTCACCGGGGCCCTCGGCCGGGACGATCATGGCGGCGGGGCTCCGGCGGACCACCTGCCCCGGCCGCACCCGCTCCGCGCTGACGTAGATCAGCGCAGGCAGCAGCGGCCCGCGCAGGTCCAGCCCGGACACCGACTCCTCGTGCTCGACGCCGTTCTGCACGAGCACGATCGGCGCCCGCCCGTTGTCGAGTCCGCGCAACCAGGGCGCCGCCGACGCGACGTCCTGCACCTTGGTGGTCAGCAGAATCCAGTCCACCTCCGGCGCGTCCTGTGGGTCGGTGACGATCGCGGCCGGTACCTCCGCACCGTCCACGACCAGCCGCTCGAACGGGGTCCGCACGCACACGCTGACCTCGTGACCCGCGGAATGCGCTGCCGCGGCCAGGATTCCGCCGATCGCTCCGCCGCCGATCACTGCGATTCGCTGCTTGTCCACGTCCGCGACAGTAGTGCGCGATCCGCCCGCTGTGGAGCGCTACCGGACCTCTCCGCTGAAGATCGAATCCAGGTCGTAGCGGGCCGGTTCGTCGAGCTGGTCGTACCGGCAGGACGAGGGCTCGCGGTCCGGCCGCCACCGGACGAACTGCGTGGTGTGGCGGAACCGCGAGGGCATCGCGCCCTCGGTGTGGTCGTAGGCGACCTCCACGACCAGCTCCGGCCGCAGCGGCTCCCACACCAGCTCACCGCTGCGCCACCGGGTCACGCCGCCGGGCAGCCGCCTGCCCTCGCCGGCGTCCGGGTCCAGCCACGGATGTCCCTCGGCGTCGAGCAGATCGGCCAGCGTCGTGGCCAGCTCGCGCCGCTTGGCCGCCGGGAACGCGCCGACCACGCCGACGTGGTGCAGCACGTCGTTGTCGTCGTAGAGCCCCAGCAGCAGCGAGCCGACGGCGGTGCCGGGTTCGGTGTTGGCGTGCCAGCGCAGTCCGGCGACCACGCAGTCGGCGGTCCGCGAGTGCTTGACCTTGAGCATGGTCCGCTTGCCCGGCTGGTAGGCGCCGCTGGTCGGTTTGCCGATCACGCCGTCGAGTCCGGCGCCCTCGAACACCCGCAGCCACTCCCGCGCGGTCGCCGGGTCGTCGGTGACCGGAGTGGTGTGCAGACCCTCGTGGTGCAGCGCCAGACCGGCGAGCAGTTCCCGCCGCACCGACAGCGGTTCGGCCGTCAGGTCGCGGTCGTCGAGCGCGAGCAGGTCGAAGGCGACGAACGTCGCCGGGGTCTGCTCGGCGAGCAGCCGCACCCGGCTCGCGGCGGGGTGGATGCGCTCGGTCAGCACGTCCCAGTCGAGCTTCTCGCCGTGCCCGTCGCGGCTGATGATCACCAGTTCGCCGTCCAGGACCAGCGGCCGGTCGATCGCGGCGGTGAGGTTGGCCAGGACCTCCGGGAAGTAGCGGTTGAGCGACTTGCCGGTCCGCGACTGGAGGAACCCCGGCTCGGCCGCGCCCGGATCGGCGAACACCAGGCAGCGGAAACCGTCCCACTTCGGCTCGAACAGCAGGTCGGAGCGGTCCGGGACGCCGTCGACCGGGCTGGCCAGCATCGGCTTCACCGGCGGGGTCAGCGGTAGCGCCATCGGCGTCCTCCTCGGTCACCGCACCCGCTGGCGGGGTGCGCGGTCGAGCTCCAGCCGGATCGCCGTCGGCAGGACCTCGGTCTCCAGCGCCGCTCGCGCGCGGGAGAGCACCTTGTCGTCGAGCTCCTCCCACACGTGACGCACATTAGTGCCTTCGTGCAGCGACAGCGTGAGCCTCAGGTTCGGGTTCTCCGCGTTCCCGGCCATCCGCGCCCGCGCCCGCTTGACCCCGGTCACCGTTTCGGCGTCCGCGCGGACCGCGTCGACCAGCGCCGACGACGCCACCGTCAGGTTCCCGTCCGGGCCGCTCTCCAACCGCATGTCCGGCCGGGACTCGGGGCGCAGCGCCCGGGCGGTCCACCACAGGCCGACGATCACCAGCACCAGCCCCAGCACGATCGCGATCACCATCGCGAGCTGCCGGTTCGCCTGCCACCACTGCACCAGCAGCGGATCCAGCACCGGCCGCCGCGCGCGGTAGACGCCCAGCCGGCCCGCGCCGACGACCAGCGCCAGCGCCCCGGCCAGCACGGCGGCGAAGCCGACGACGATGACGACGGCGCGTTCGAACCCCAGCCCGCGCCCGATCGAGGTGCTGCTCGGCCGGATCTCCGCCTTGCCGTTCAACGAGGTGGTCAACGCCGCTCCTTGGCCGCTCCCAGGGACACCGACACCTTCGGCGGTCGCTGCACCGGCAGCTCCCCGACGGTCTCCCGCACCGTGCTCGTGACCCGGTCCAGCAGGTCACCGGTCTGCCGGAACCGCGCGGTCGCCCGGACCCGCACCTTCCGGCGGTCGGCGGTGACGGTCGCACCCGCGACGCCGTCCTCGGCGCGCACGTGGTGGCCGACCAGCCGGGCCAGCGACCGCGGATCCGTGGTGACGGTGACCTCCGGCGCCGGGTCGTGCAACCGGATCTCCTTGCGCCCGGCGGAGAACCCGACCAGCAGCAGCACCAGCCCGACCACCCCAACGCCCGCCGCGGTCACCATGACCGCGGGCTGGTTCCACGCCAGCGAGTCGAGCGCCGACCGGACCGCGCCCCAGGGAACGAGCAGCCGGTCGCCGCGCGCCCAGGCCCACGCGGTCTCCACGGCCAGCAGCCCACCGGCCGCCGCGAGGGCCAGCCCGAGTACCGCGGTGATCAGCCGCACCAGCGCGCGCATCGGCTCACCCCACCCGCCGCGGCCGGGCCGCGGGCACCATCGCGGCCACCGTCACGTCCACGGTCCGGACCTGGCAGCCCGCGAGGCGGTCCAGCTCCGAGCCGACGCGCTCGCGCATCTCGCGCACCGTCGTCCGCACCGGGGAGGGGTAGTGCAGCACCACCTCCAGCCGGACCCGCAGCTCCTGGTCCGGTCCGGACAGCTGCGCGCTCGCGCCGTGCTCGCCCAGCCCGACCCCCGCGATCCGGCGGCGCACCCGGGCCCCGGCCGCGACCTCGTCGGCCGCGTGCTCGGCGATCTTGCGCAGCACGACGCGGCTGATGTCGAGCCCGCCGCGCTCGGCGGGATCGGGCAGCCGGCCGCCGTTCGCGTCCGCCTGGCTCACTTGTCGCGCCCCCGGCCGAAGATGTCGCCGATCTCCAGCTCGCCGTCGAGCACCCGCCCGACCACCAGCCCCAGCGCCCCCACCGCCAGTGCGATGAGGAATCCGGCGAAGCCGCCGACCGCGGCGGCTGTGCCGAGGATCAGACCCCCCAACAACCCAGTCTGCGTCGCAGTCATTTGTTCTTACCTTCCTGTGGTCGTTATGCGTGGGTGGTTGCTTGGCGGAACCTCAGACGCCGCCTCGCTGCGGGATCTTTTTCCCACGTATGTCCAATACGAGGGAAAAAGCTGTCCTCGCGAGGCGACGCCTGAGAACCCGCGGGTGGTTCTGTTGCGTTGGTGGGCTAAGCGGCTTCGCCGCTTGAGGGCGATGGTTGGTTTGGGCCATAACGCCTCCTGGGCTTCATCGAACCCTGGGGTGGCGGCGGAGGCGGTTGGCCAGGAGGCAGAGGCGGTTGGTCAGGCGGCGGAGGCGGGGGCGCTGCACGACGACGACCGGGGCGTCGTAGCGGGGGTCGTCCCGTTGCTCGTCCCGTTTCCGCTGGCGGGCGCGCAGGGCGGCGAGGCCGGTGGCGAAGACCTCCGGATCTCCGCCGCGGTCCGGGTGGTTGGCCCGCGCGAAGGCGCGGATCTCCGCCCTCGCCGCCGCGTCCCGCGCGGTCATCGGGCACCCGCCTGCTCGACGTCGACCACGGTGATGTCGACCGGTCCGGGAGCGCCCGCCCGCTCCGCCGCGGCCCGCAGCTCGGCGACGATCTCCGGCAGCGGCCGGTCCAGCCCCAGCACCACGCCGATCTCGGTGCCCTCGTCGCGGATCCGCACGCCGGTGACCCGCCTGCCGGGCAGGGGGGTCGCGATCACGCCGTGGGCGCCGCCGTCCAGCCGGAGCACGCTCGGGTGCCCCAGCGCGGCCGCGGCCACCCGGTCGGCCGCCTGCTGCTCGGTCATCGAACAGGTCACTCCACCCTGGACGTGGCGGTGCCGTTGCCGCCGCCCTCCTCGCCGTCCTCGGAGGGCAGGTGGATGTCGTTGACCGAGATGTTGACCTCGATGACCTCCAGCCCGGTCATCCGCTCCACCGCGGTGATCACGTTGCGCCGCACCGCGCGGGCGAGGTCCACGATGGACGCGCCGTACTCCACGACGATGTCCAGGTCGACCGCGGCCTGCTTCTCGCCGACCTCCACCTGCACGCCCGAGGTGGAGGAAGTGCCGCTGCCGCCGGGGATCCGCTCGCGGATCGCGCCGAAGGCCCGCGAGACCCCGCCGCCCATCGCGTGCACACCGGAGATCTCGCGCGCGGCGATCCCGGCGATCTTCTGCACCACCGAGGCCGCGATCGTGGTCTTGCCCTGCGAGGTCTCGTCGGCCAGACGGGCGGGCGAACCGCCCGCGCGGGACTCGGGAACCCGCTTGGACTCGGCGTTCTCGGACTGCGTCGAACCGGTTTGCGCTTGCGTCATGGGAAAATCCTTTCCGCACCTCCCGCCGCCGTGCCCGGCGGGTCTGTCAGAAGATCAGATGCGCACGGAGCCGGAGCTCTGTCGGCGCCGTGACCCAACTCACCTGTTCGAGTGACCCGGGCGTCTGCGCGCCGCGCCAGAACCCTAGGTTCTGCGCCGGTCGCCCGCTCGCCGGTCACCACCGCCTCAGCCCGGCGGCTCGACGTCGGCGATCCGGATCCACACCGCCGGGGCCGCCGCACCGAGCGCCTCGCGCAGCGCCGCGGTCAGCTCCCGCCGGATCCGCTCCGCCTCGACCGGGGCGGGCAGCCGGTAGCGGACCATCAGGTCCACCCGGACCTCGTCCACGTCGCCGGTGCACCCGCGCAGGTGAACGCCGGGGTGGCCGGTCAGGATCTCCAGGCACAGCCGCCGGGTCAGCAGCAGCACCGCCTGCGGCAGGATCCGCAGCGTGCCGCCGTCCTGGGCGAGCTCCACCGGCGTCGAACCCGATCCGGCGCGGATGCCGCGCACCGTCGTCAGCGCCCGCTCGACCAGCCCGTGCGGCGGCTCCACCGGGACCTCCGCCGCCCGCCGCACCGGTGCCCAGGCCGCGTCCAGCTCGGCCAGCTCGGCCTGGCAGTACCGGCATTCGCGGACGTGCGCGGCCAGCTCCGGCGGACCGCCGTCGGACTGGAGGGCCACCAGCTCGACGACGGTGCGACCGCAGGGCAACGTCGGGTCGGCGGAGGAGCGGTCAGTCATCGCGCATCTCCTTCAGCCTGGCCAGCAACGCCGCGCGGGCGCGGTGCAGCCGGGAGCGCAGTGCGGCGGCGTTGGTGTCGAGCACCTCGGCGATCTCGTCGTAACCCATCCCCTCGAACTCGTGCAGCACGAGCGGTACCCGCTGTGAGGGTTCCAGGGTCGCGATCGCCCGGTGCACCATCAGGGCCTCCTCGTTGCGGACCGCTTGGCCCTCCGGGTTGCGGTGGTCGGCGAACATCCCGCCGACGGCCTCGTCGGCGGTGTCGAGCGGCACCGTGGGCCTGCGGCGCCGGATCTGGGCCAGGGCCGCGTTGGTCACCACCCGGTACAGCCAGGTCGAGGGCGCCGCGTCGCCGCGGAACCGGGACAGCGATCGCCAGGCCGACACCCACGCGTCCTGGACCGCGTCCTCGGCCTCGGCGGAGTTGCCGAGGATCCGGACCGCGACCCGGTACATCGTCGTGGTGTGGCGGCGGACGAGTTCGTCGAACGCCGCCGGATCACCGCGCTGGGCGGCGGCGACCAGCGCCTGATCGGTCGCGGCAGTCACCCGGGCATTCTCGCGTAGCGCAGCATCAGCAGCGATTCCGCCCGCAGGACCGAGCGCAGCGCCATCCGCCGCGGGACGGCGGGCCCGGTCGCGGACGCGATCCGGCCCGCGTCGCCCGCGACCAGCAGCGGCGACAGCGTCAGGCACAGCTCGTCGACCAGGTCGGCCTCGACCAGCGAGCCGAACAGCGTCGGCCCGCCCTCGCAGCCGACGCGGCGCAGGCCGCGCGCGTCGAGCGCGTCGAGCGCCGCGCGCAGGTCCACCTGCCCGTCGCCGGTGACCACCACGTCGGCCCCTGCGTCGGCCAGCGCGGCGCGCCGGTCGGCGGGGGCCGCCTCGCAGGTCAGCACGATCGGCGGGACCAGCGTGTCGGTCAGCAGCGGCGAGTCCGGCGGCAGCGCGGCCGACCGGGTGACCAGCGCGATCGGCGGCACCTCGGACATCCCGCGCCGGGTCCGGCGCTCGCCGCGGACCTCGGTCCGCCTGACCCCGCGGTAGCCCTCGGTGATCGCGGTGCCGACGCCGACCAGGATCACGTCCGACAGGTCCCGGATCAGGCCCAGCAGCCGCTGGTCCTCGGGCGCGGACAGCCCGCGCGACCTGCCCTCCAGGGTCACCGCGCCGTCCAGGCTTGAGACGAAGTTCACCCGGACCCACGGGCGTTCCAGCGACTCCGGGTACTCGTAGGTGTCCTCCACCTCGGCGTTGACCTGCGGTGCGCCGTTCACCGGCCAGAGCCTGTCCACGGGGGCATCCCACCACGCCGGTTAGGCTCGGCGCATGAGCACCCCGCGGCTGGCCGACCGCCGTCCCGAACTGACTCCGGACGAGATGGTCGACGCGATGACCCCGCCGCCCCGGTTCGACGAGGTCCGCTTCGACACCTACATCCCGAACCCGGACGAACCCAGCCAGGCCGCGGCGGTCGAGGACTGCCGGGCGTTCGCCGAGCAGGTGACGGCCGCCTCCGACGGCGGCGGCTCGTGGCTGAAGTCGCTGTTCGGCGGGCGCAAGGCCCCGAAGGGCAAGCCCGGCCTGTACCTCGACGGCGGGTTCGGCGTCGGCAAGACGCACCTGCTGGCCTCGCTCTGGCACGCGGTGCCCGGCCCGAAGTCCTACGGCACGTTCGTGGAGCTGACGAACCTGGTCGGCGCGCTCGGCTTCGCCGAGACCGTGCGCAGGCTCTCGGCGCACCGGCTGCTGGCGATCGACGAGTTCGAGCTCGACGACCCCGGCGACACCATGCTGGTGACCCAGCTGATCGCCAAGCTCACCGAAGCCGGGGTGCACATCGCGGCGACCTCGAACACGCTGCCGGACAAGCTGGGGGAGGGCCGCTTCGCCGCCGCGGACTTCCTGCGCGAGATCCACGCGATGTCGTCCCGGTTCGCGGTGACCCGCGTCGACGGCCCGGACTACCGGCACCGCGGGCTGCCGGACCCGCCGGAGCCGATGGGCGAAGCGGAGCTGACCGAGCTGGCCGCGGCGACCGACGGCGCCACCCTCGACGACTTCGAGGAGCTGTGCGGTTTCCTGGCCCGGCTGCACCCGTCGAAGTACGGGCGGCTGGTCGACGGGGTCGGCGCGGTGCACCTGCGCGGGGTCAGCCCGGCGCCGAACCAGGACGTCGCGCTGCGGGTGGTCGCGCTGGCCGACCGGCTCTACGACCGGGCGATCCCGGTCCGGGTCTCCGGCGAGCCGCTGTCGGCGCTGTTCACCGAGGAGATGCTGCAGGGCGGCTACCGCAAGAAGTACCTGCGCGCGACCAGCCGCCTCACCGCGCTCTCCCGCGACCTCGCCAAGTCCTGACTGACCGACCGGTCAGCGATCTGACCGATCGGTTAGTGTCGCCCGAGGTTGATCCGGGAGGGCGGCGGACATGGGAACAACGAGGTGCTGCGTCGTCGGAGGCGGTCCGGCCGGCATGGTGCTCGGCCTGCTGCTGGCGAGGGCGGGGGTCGAGGTCACGGTGCTGGAGAAGCACCGCGACTTCCTCCGGGACTTCCGGGGTGACACGGTCCACCCGTCGACGCTGCGGTTGCTCGACGACCTAGGCCTGGGAGAGCGGTTCGCGGCGATCCCGCACAAGACGCTCGAACAGATGCGGATGCGCATCGGTGACAGCACGGTCGTGGCCGCTGACTTCCGCCGGATTCCCGGGCGGCACAAGCACATCGCGATGGTTCCGCAGTGGGACTTCCTCGACCTGCTGGCTTCGGCCGCGGCCGGCGAACCGTCGTTCACGCTGAAGATGTGCACCGAGGTCACCGGCGTGCGCATCGAGCGGGGGCGCGCGACCGGTGTGCGCTTCGTCGACGAGAACGGCGCGAGCGGTGAGCTGACCGCCGATCTCACCGTCGGCTGCGACGGCCGCGACTCGGTGGTCCGGCGCGCGGCGGGGCTGCGGCAGGACGCGTTCGACATCCCGATGGACGTCTGGCAGGTCCGCGTCCCGGTGGTCCCCGGCGGCGACCACGACGGCCGGGTGTTCGCCCGGTTCGCCGACGGCCAGGTCGCGGTCACGATGGACCGCGGCGAGTACTTCCAGACCTCCTACCTGATCCGCAAGGGCGACGACGCGCGCCTGCGCGGGCACGACGTCGGCTGGCTGCGCGGCAGGCTCGCCGAGCTGTTCGGCTGGGACGACGCGGTGCTCGCGGAGATCGGGTCGTGGGACGACGTGAAGCTGCTGGAGACCTCGATGGGCATGCTGCCCCGCTGGTACGCGGAAGGGTTGCTCTGCATCGGAGACGCCGCGCACACGATGTCGCCGGTCGGCGGGGTCGGGGTGAACCTGGCGGTCCAGGACGCCGCCGCGGCGGCGCGGATCCTGGCCGGGCCGCTGGGGCGCGGTGCCGTGACGACCCGCGAGCTGGCGCGGGTCCAGCGGCGGCGGAAGCTGCCCGCGGTGGTGGCGCAGCGGATGCAGGTCGGCGAGCACGAGATGCTGCTGCGCCCGGCGCTGGACGGCGAGCTCGGTGGCGTGCCGCTGCCGATGCGGATGCTCCAGCGGTTCCCGGTGCTGCGCGGGATCAGCGCGTACCTGGGAGCCGTCGGGGTCAGGCCGGAGCGGGCCCCGGCTTTCGCACGCCGTTGAGCACGAACACCTCCAGCTCGTCGGCCGCCGCGGCCAGGTCCAGGTCCGGATCGGCCAGCCACTGGCTGATCACCCCGTCGATGGCGCCGCCGACGGCCAGCGAGACGGTCTTGGTGTCGAACTCGCGCAGCACGCCCGCCCGCTGCCCGGTGGCCAGCAGCTCGGCGAGGGTCCGCCAGCGGTCGCCCGCGTCGTGCGAGCCGGGCGCCTTGAGCTTCGTGCCGCCCTTGTCGTCGAGCAGGACCTCGGTGATCAGCCGGATGTGGCGGCGGTTCTCGCCGCTGTAGGCGACCATCGCGCGGACGTAGGCCAGCACCGCGGCCAGCGGGTCGGCGGCCCGCTCGACGTGCTCGGTCAGGTACGAACCGAACTGCTCGAAGACGTGCGCGAGGGTGGCTTCGGCCAGCTTCTCCTTGGACCCGAAGTGGTACAGCACCGCGGCCTTGGAGATCCCGGCGGCCTCGGCGATCGCCGACAGCGAGGTGCCCGGGTAGCCGCGGGTGGAGATCAGCTCGATCGTGCGCTCCATGATCTGCTGCCGCCGCGCCTGCTCGGTGAACGTGGCCATGGCCGCTCCTCGCGATTCGGCGCAGATCGTGCTGACCCGCTCGTCCGATCCTATCCGCGCCGATTCCACCGCGAACGCGTGGTTCGTTCGGAGCAGTTCCGGAATCGGCGCGGTTCAGGAATCGACGAAAAGCGGTTCGCCGGAGTTTCCGGATCGGTACGATCTCGGCGTCTGTTGTCTGCGGGAGAGCAGGATCGGATGGACAACGAATACTGGCTTCGGTCTCATCCTGTGCTGAACGTGCTCCGGGCGCGGCGTGAACATCCTGACCTGCCCGGTCAACGGCGAGACGGCCACCGGATCGGTCTCGCGGTCGAAGGCGGCGGGATGCGCGGGGTGGTTTCCGCCGCGATGCTGGCGGCGCTGGAGGATCTGGGTCTGCCGTTCACCGCCTTCGACGCGATCTACGGCACCTCGTCGGGCTCGATCAACTGCGCGTACTACGTCGGCGGCAACACCTGGTATCCGCTGTCGATTTACTTCGACGACCTGAGCACCCGCGAGTTCGTCGACTTCCGGCGCGCGTTCACCGGCAACATCCTCAATCTCGACTACGTGGTCGACAGCGTGATAACCAAGGTGAAACCGCTGGACACCGGGGCCCTGATCGGCTCGGCCGTCCCACTGCACATCGCGGTCACCAACGTCGACGAGCGGCGCACGGAGTCGGTTCACGACTTCGCGTCCGACACCGAAGTGCTGTCCGCGCTGCGGGCCAGCATGTGGCTGCCGGTCGCCATCCGCGGTACGACCCGGTTCCGGGACTTCCGGGCGGTGGACGGAGGCGTGCTGACCCCGCACCCCTTCCAGCTCGCGCTGGACGACGGCTGCACGCACGTCCTGTCGTTGAGCACCCGGCCGATCCGCGAGCCCAGGAAGCGGTACGGCGCGTCGCAGTTCGTCAGCTACCGGCACCTGGAGAAGCTCCAGCCCGGCCTGGGGGACGGCTACCTGGCCGCTGTCCGCCGCTATCGCAGCGATCGGCAGCGCTTGCAGACCAGGATGCGGGAGCCCGGTGCGGCGCCGTACGTCCTCGACCTCGCGCCGCTTCCCCGGATGCCGGAGGTGAAGCGGCACGAGCTGCGGCTCGGCCCGCTGATCGCCGGTGCCCGGGGCGGTTACGAGCTGATGTGCTGCGCGATCGAGGGAATCGACCCCGCGCGGCTCAGGTCCGGCGGGATGCAGGCTGTTCCGCGATTCACCTTTGTGAGAAGGGAATATGGCTCCAGACCGCACAGCCTCCCGCGTCCGGGAACTTCTGCGCGAGTGCAGGCGATTACCCGAACACCGCGGGAAAGCAACGGTTCTGTCGAAGTGGACGGCTGACGACTGGCGGATCGCGTTCGCCGAACTGCCGCTGGACGCCAGCACGTTCCAGGACCGGTTCGAGGTGGATCTCGACGAGCTGATCTCGGAACTGCGCGACTGGCGGCGGAAGGCAGGCGGGCAGGCGGGCAGTCTCGGCGGCGACATCGGGCTGCTGATGCTCACGCTGATCTGCCTGCGCTTCTCCGCGAGCAGCCGGTCGGGTGCCGACCACGAACACGACTGCTCCGAGGACTGCGAACCGCTGGTCGCCGATCCAGACGTGCAGCAAGCCATTTGCCGCCTTTACGCGCCCGGCAACTTCCCGTCCGACCTGCCGAACCTCGGCGATCGGGACCAGCAGGCGATCGCCAAGCACGAATGGGCGATGGTCGACCCCGGCAGCCTCCGCTTCCACCGCCACGGCACCACCTCTTTCATCCTTTCCGGGGATACCGGACTCAGCCACGGGCGCCGGGCGAAGTTCGCCCTGAAATGCCTGATCTACCCGTACCTGCGGATTCCGGCGATCGCCCGTGCCACCGTCGGCTACCGGGCGGCCTACGGCAGGACCGGCGACGCCGAGCACATGGTCGGGGTGTGGGCCAGCGGCGACAGCTGGATCCTGATGGACTTCGTCGACGGCGAGCAGCTGGACGCCTACCTGGAACGCAGGCTGGGGCGGGAGAAACCGGGGCTCGGGCTGAAGCTGGGCGTGCTCGAAGAGCTGGGTTCCGCGTTGCTGTCCGCGCTGGAGGAGCTCGAGCAGCACGGCGTCCAGCACGGGGACCTGTCGATGTCCAACATCCTGGTCGTCACCCGCGGCGACCGGGTGATCTTCCGGCTGATCGACATCGGTCCGAACTACCTGCACACCCAGCCGATTCCCGGCGCGGGCGGTGCCGACCGCCAGTACGTGGCACCGGAGGTCCGTTCCCACGGGGCCGACCTGCAGCGCGCCGACCTGTACTCGCTGGGCCGGCTCCTGATCAACTTCGCCGGCGCGTCCGGCCCGCCGGCCGGAATCGTGCCGGACGACTTCTACTCCGAGGCGCCGCTGCTGGCCAGGTTCGTCGAGGACCTGGTCGACAGCGATCCGGCCCGGCGCCTGGTGCTGTTCGAGGCGCGCGCGGGCGAGCCGATCTACCCCCGGCTCAAGCGGGCCTTCACCAGGGAGGTGGCGGCGGTCCGCGCCATCCGCAAGGCGAGCCTGACGCACTCCCGCTCGCCCTGGTACATGCACCTGCGCGAGCTGGTCCGTCCGCTGTCGGGAGTGCCCGCCCAGCAACGCAGGCTGTGGAAGTTCCGCCAGGAGCACGGTTCCGGTGACGAGCACGCCCGCTCGGAGATGGGCCACCTGCGCAGGCTGCACTTCTGGACGATGACCAACGCGACCCTGTTCTACCTGTCGGCTTCCGTGATCGTCATGTGGTGGCTGCGCGATCTCGGCCTGAGCTGGGACACGCGGGTGATCTCGTTGCTGCAGGTGGTGACCGGCTCCAGCAGGGACCGGCTCCCGCTGGTGGACGACATCCGCGCGGCCGACTACCCGATACCCGACGCCTGGGGCAGCCTGCCCGCCAGGATCGTCGCCCTGAGCTTCGCGTTCGCCGCGGTGAAGTACTACCAGAACATCTTCGCGGGTCTCACCCCGCTGGTCGCCTCCCGCGCCGACCCCGCTGTCCGCCGTCCGGCGGTGATCGCCGAGTTCGCCGTCCGCGCGATGACGGTGATCCCTCCGGTCCTCACCCTGACGCCGACGCTGGTGCAGCGGGACTGGTGGCCGATCTGCACCGCGCTGGGGATCACGGCCACCTTCCTGTGCAACCTCGCGTGCGTCCACTTCACCCGGGCCGCGACGGCGTGCGCGGTCACCGCCGGGCTGACGACAGTGCCCAGGGAGGCGGGAAATCCGGACCGGCCGGACGTCGCCGGTGTCCGGGAACTCGGCGACTGGACCGGCTCGGCGGCCTTCTACGGCGTGGCGTGCTGGACGATCGGCCTGCTGATCTTCACAACGGTCCTGCGCGACACCCTCGTCTACGCGCTGGCGGTGACGGCGATCAACGTCATCCTGTTCTACGTCCTCCGGTGCGGCGTGAACGCGCGGTACATCCGGGCGGGCCTGGTCCGGTCCTGCCTGGCAGCCGAGCGCCTCGGACGGCTCAACGAGCGGCGAACGCAGGGAGAGCAGCAGGCACGCGCGATCGAACCGGCCAGGCCGTAGCCGTGCGGAGCGGTCCGGTGCGGGAGGAACGCACCCGCACCGGACCGGTCCGGGCTCAGCGGCCGAGGACCTCGGCCACGGCGTCGATGCCGGTGTCCAGGTCCTCCCGGCTGATCACCAGCGGCGGAGCGATCCGCAGCGTGGTGTCCTGCGTCTCCTTGCACAGCACCCCGCGCTCGGCCAGCGCGACGCTGGC
Organism: Saccharopolyspora taberi; assembly: GCF_039534165.1. NCBI lineage: Bacteria > Bacillati > Actinomycetota > Actinomycetes > Pseudonocardiales > Pseudonocardiaceae > Saccharopolyspora > Saccharopolyspora taberi. The sequence goes on from NZ_BAAAUX010000016.1 coordinate 238,542, forward strand.
CTCCCGGCCGCTCGGCCCACCGGGCGCGATCTCCACGCCCGCCCACAGCCCGCGCCCGCGGACCTCGCTCACGCCGTGCCCGACGAGCTCACCCAGCCGCGCGTGCAGGTGCGCGCCCAGCTCGCGGGACCGCTGCTGGAACTCGCCGGTGCGCAGCAGCCGGATCACCGCGCGGGCCACGGCGCAGGCCAGCGGGTTGCCGCCGAAGGTCGACCCGTGCTCGCCGGGCCGCAGCACGCCCAGCACCTCGCGCCTGCCGACCACCGCCGACACCGGCAGGATGCCGCCGCCGAGCGCCTTGCCCAGGGTGTAGAGGTCGGCGCGGACGCCGGTGTGGTCGCTGGCCAGCAGGTCGCCGGTGCGGGCGAGGCCGGACTGGATCTCGTCGGCGATCAGCAGCACGCCGTTGTCGTCGCAGATCCGGCGCAGGCGCGGCAGGTAGTCCGCGGGCGGGACGACGACCCCGGCCTCGCCCTGGATCGGCTCCACCAGCACCGCCGCGGTCCGGTCGGTGACCGCGGCCTCGACCGCGTCGGCGTCGCCGTAGCCGGTGACGGTGAAGCCAGGGGTGAACGGGCCGAACTCGTTGCGGGCGATCGGGTCGGTGGAGAACGACACGATCGTGGTGGTGCGGCCGTGGAAGTTCGACCCGGCCACCACGATCTCCGCCCGGTCCTCGGGCACCCCCTTGACCTGGTAGGCCCACTTGCGCGCGACCTTGATCGCGGACTCGACGGCCTCGGCGCCGGAGTTCATCGGCAGCACCACGTCGGTCCCGGTCAGCTCGGCCAGCTCGGCGCAGAACGGGCCGAACTGGTCGTGGTGGAACGCGCGGCTGGTCAGCGTGATGCGGCCCAGCTGCTCGGTGGCCGCGGCGACCAGCTCGGGGTGGCGGTGGCCGAAGTTCAGCGCCGAGTAGCCGGCCAGGAAGTCGAGGTAGCGGCGACCGTCCACATCGGTCATCCAGGCACCCTCGCCGTCGGCGAGCACGACCGGGAGCGGGTGGTAGTTGTGCGCGCTGTACTGCTCGGCGAGGTCCAGGTACGCCTCGGTGGTGGTGGGGGCTGGGCGGGATGGAGCAGCAGTCATAGCCATAGATTATGTGCCGGATGTCGTCTGATTCAGCCGCAGGACGTTGCTTGTTCACGTGCTTCGTTGCATGGTTGCGGTCAAATCCGAAGAATCGTTGTCTTCTCGGGCTCGGCGCGCACGGTTTTGGAATCCTGGTCGGGACGTGACCGGCTCCGCGAGGACACTGGAGGCTGCGTGAGCGACACTTGCCATCCGCTCGCGGCTGCCGACCGGGTGCGGGTGCCCCGCAAGACACTGGACGCTGCGTGAGCCACACTTGCCATCCGCTCGCGGCTGCCGACCGGGTGCGGGTGCCCCGCAAGACACTGGAGGCTGCATGCCGTTCAACGGCGAGTACCGGATGTACGTCGGCGCCTACACGGGGTCGGAGTCGCGGGCCTACGGGATCAGGCTCGCGGAGGTGACCGCCTCCGGCGCGGTCCGCTGCACCGACTCCGTCGCGGCCACCGCCGACCCGTCGTTCCTCGCGCTGTCGCCCGACGGCGGGACGCTGTTCGCGGTCAACGAGATCGCCGACGGCCGGGTGGTCTCCTTCGCGGTCGGCGCGGACGGGACGCTGGCGGAGGTCAACTCGCAGCCGACGCTGGGCCAGGCGCCCTGCCACCTCAGCGTCCACCCCTCCGGCCGGTTCCTGTTCACCGCGAACTACGTCTCCGGCAACGTCGTGGTGCACCCGATCGCCGAAGGCGGCGTGCTGCGGGCGCCCTGCCACGTCGTCCAGCACAGCGGCAGCGGACCGGACCGGGACCGCCAGGAAGGCCCGCACGCGCACCAGGTGGTAGCCGATCCCGGAGGCAGGCACGTGCTGGCGGTCGACCTGGGCGCGGACTCGGTCCAGGTCTACGACTTCGACCAGGAGACCGGGCACCTCGCGCTGCGGGAAGCGGCGTCCATGCGCGCCGGGTCGGGGCCGCGCCACCTCGCGTTCCACCCGTCGGGCACCCGGTTCTACCTGCTCAACGAGCTGGCCTCGACGATGACCGAGATCGGCTACGACCCGGTGTCGGGCGCGATGGAGCCGGGCCGGACGCTGTCGATGCTGCCGCCGGACTTCGCCGGGCAGAACCTGGCGGCCGAGGTCGTGGTCTCGCCGGACGGCCGGTTCGTCTACGGCTCCAACCGGGGCCACGACAGCATCGCGGTCTTCGGGTGCGAGGACGGTTTCCGGTTGCTGGACGTCCGGCCCGCCGGGGTCGCCGGGCCGCGGCACATCGCGCTGTCGCCGGACGGCCGGATCCTGTTCGCCGCCGGGCAGGACAGCGCCACGGTCCAGGCGTTCGCGGTCGGGGAGTCCGGCGACCTGACCCCGGCAGGCGAACCGGTGCCCACCCCGGAACCGGTGTGCCTGCTGCCGGTCGGCTGACCGTCCGCCGAGGTCAGAGCAGGCTTGTGTCGTAGCGGCCGTGGCCGTACTGGGCCAGGGCCGCGCGGACCCGCTTGGCCTCCTGCCGCCGGGTCCACCAGCCACCGGTCGCGCCGATCGGGAACACCCGGGCACCGCCGTGGTAGCCGCTGGTCCGGTGCCACGCGCTCGACCGGGGCGCGGGGACGCCATCCACCAGCCAGACCGCGACCGCCTGCTTCTTGCCGGAGCCGACCACGGCGACCCGGCGCACGTGCGACCACGGGATCTCCCGGGCCAGGCCCAGCCGCGAGACCCGGATGCCGTCCCCGTTGATCTTGAGCCGCAGCCTGGGCATCAGCACCCGGGCCGCCGACCAGACCGCGCTGATCCCCAGCAGCAGCATGCCCAGCCGGTACACCTGGTACGGGTCGCCGGACAGGGAGGCCTGGCTGGCGAGCTCGTGCGCGCCGAGCATCAGCAGCACGATCACGAGTCCGGACACGAACGCGCCGACCCGGCCGCCGGTGTGGAACACCGGTCCCGGCTGGTCCTTGCGGACCTGGGGCGCGGCGGGGGACTGCGAGGTCTGCCGCGGTCGGGCGGGCACGATCTGGCCGCGCTGCTGCGCGGGCGCAGGGGCCGGGGCGGCCGGTGCAGGAGCGGCGGGTGCTGGAGTGGCTGGCGCAGGAGCGGCCGGTGCTGGCGTGGCCGGGGCTTGGGCCTGGGGAGCGACGGGCGTCGGAGCCGGTGCCTGGGCGACCGGCGGAGCGGGCTGGGCCTGCGTGTAGCCGCGGGTCGCGGGCTTGGGCGCGGGCGGCTCGGCGACCGCGGTCCGCTGGAGCTCGGTGGCCGCCTCTGTGATCACCGCCGTGATCTCCGACGGCAGCCACTGGCTGCCCTCCGGGCTGGCCTCGCCGATCCGGTCCAGCAGCTCCCGCGGACCCGGCCGCGCGGCCGGGTCCTTGGCCAGGCACGCCGCCAGCAGCGGGCGCAGCCCCTGCGGTACGGCCGACAGGTCGGGCTCGTCGTGCACGACGCGGTAGAGCATGGCCGCGGTGTTCTCATTGCCGAACGGCCCGGCGCCGGTCGCGGCGAACACCAGCACCGCGCCGAGGGAGAACACGTCGCTGGGCGGGCCGACCTCCTCGCCCGAGGTCTGCTCGGGGGAGAAGAACCCCGGCGTGCCCATGAACATCCCGGTCGCGGTCAGCGCGCTGCCGGTCATGGCCCGCGAGATGCCGAAGTCGATCACGCGCGGGCCGTCCGGGCCCAGCAGGATGTTGGCCGGTTTCAGGTCGCGGTGCACCAGGCCCGCGCGGTGGATGCCGCCCAGCGCCTCGGCGAGCCCGGCGGCCAGGCCGCGGACCGAGCGCTCGGGCAGCGGGCCGTGCTCGGCGACCGCCTTGTGCAGCGTCGGGCCGGGCACGTACTCGGTCGCCAGCCAGGGCTGCTCGGCCTCGGTGTCGGCGTCGACGACGGTGGCCGTCCAGAACCCGCCGACCGAGCGGACCATCGCCACCTCGCGGCGGAACCGCTCCCGGAACTCGGCGTCGTCGGCCAGGTCGGCCCGGATCACCTTGACCGCGACGACCCGGCCGCCCCGCGAGCGCCCCAGGTAGACCGATCCCATCGCTCCTCTGCCGATCCTGGCGAGCATCCGGTAGTCGCCGATCCGGGTGGGCTCGCTGGTCAGCAGCGGCTGCACGGCTGGTCCTCTCGGTGGCTGCGGGCGGTCGCCCACGAGCTTACGGATGTCGTCCGGGCGGCGTGGGCCGGTCGGGTCAGGTGTTCCCGCCACCGGTGACGGCTTCGATGCGGTCGAGGTTGCTCTCGCCCCATTCGCCGAGCGGGGTCATCGCCTCCACGAGCGAGTGGCCGAACTCGGTCAGCGAGTACTCCACCTTGGGCGGCACCTCGTAGTACATCTCGCGGTGCACCAGGCCCGTGGACTCCATCTCGCGGAGCGAGAGGGTCAGCATCCGCTCGCTGATACCGGGCACCGTCCGCCGGAGTTCGCCGAACCGCAGGGTGTCGAAGTGCAGCGCCCAGAGGATCAGCGCCTTCCACTTGCCGCCCATGAGATCGACGGCGGCGTCCAGCCCGCAGCCGTACTTGCGCTTGTTCACCCGGACTCCCTTGCTGACAAATTGTTCAGTACCCGAGGGAAATGTGGGTACTTGATCAATTGTAGGCGGCGGTACCAGCATGAAAAGGCGCTCGGGGAAACCGGAATCGCGCATTCGAGAAATCGGACTCTGACTGGAGCACGACAATGACAGCCAATCCCGCCGCGGTGACCGTCATCGGTCTCGGCGCCATGGGCACCGCGCTCGCCCGGGCGTTCCTGGACGCCGGCCACCCGACGACGGTGTGGAACCGCAGCGCGGCCAAGGCCGCACCCCTGGTCGCCGGTGGCGCGGCGCACGCGGCGGAGGTCGCGGACGCGGTCGCGGCGAGCCCGCTGGTCGTCGCCTGCCTGACCACCTACGACGCGACGCGCGAAGCGTTGGCACCGGCCTCCTGCGACGGCCGCACCCTGGTCACCCTGAACAGCGGAACCCCCGCAGGCGCCCGCGCGATGGCGGACTGGGCGGCCGAGCGCGGCGCCCGGTTCCTGGACGGCGCGGTCAAGAACGTCCCCGAGGCGGTCGGGAAGCCGGACACCCTGCTCTACTACGCGGGCGACCGGGCCGTCTTCGACGAGCACCGGGCGACGCTGGAGGTGCTCGGCGGCGACACCCAGCACCTCGGCACCGATCCCGACCTCGCCGCGCTGTACGAGTACGCCGTCGGCGGCACCCTGCTGCCCGCCCTCCTCGGCTTCTTCCAGGGCGCCGCGCTGGTCACCGGACGCGGGCTGCCCGCGAGCTCGCTCGTCGGGCACACGGCGAAGTGGCTGGAGATGATCGCCTCCGTCCTGCCGCGGATGGCCGAGGAGATCGACACCGGGAACTACCGCGAGCCGTCCTCGTCGCTGGGGTTGTTCCACGAAGGCATCGCCTACGACCACGAGGTCGGCGCGGAGAGCGGCATCGACGTCTCCTGGCACGCGCCGATGCACGACCTGCTGCGGCGCGCCGTCGCCGAGGGCTACCGCGACCAGAGCATCTCCGCGCTCGTCGAACTGCTCCGGCGGCCCGCGCGCTGACCGGCGGCTGTCGGGGGCCGCGGCCATGCTGGAACGGCCGCGAGACCACCACGAAGTTCGAGGAGCAACCATGTTCAGCACCACCCGGCCCGGTTCGCCGAACTGGATCGACCTGGGCACACCCGACACCGACGCCGCTGCGGAGTTCTACCGGGAGGTGTTCGGCTGGCAGGTGCGGTCGGCGGGCCCCGGCGCGGGCGGCTACGGCTTCTTCCTGCTGGACGGGAAGATGGTCGGCGCGGTCGGTCCGCTCACCGAGGAGGGCGCCACCTCGTCGTGGACGGTGCACTTCCACACCTCCGACGCCGACGCCACCGCGAAGGCGGTCGAGCAGGCGGGCGGTTCGGTCCGGATGGCCCCGGACGACGTGTTCGACCAGGGCAGGCTGGCTGCCTTCACCGACCCGACCGGCGCGGAGTTCGCCGTCTGGCAGCCCGGCGCCCACCGCGGCCTGGAGGTCGTCGGAGCCGAGAACTCGTTGCTGTGGACCGAGCTCTACACACCCGACGCGGCGAAGGCAGGCGACTTCTACCGCGCGGTGTTCGGCTGGAACGTGCAGGACGCCCCGATCCCCGGTGTCAGCTACGGCATCGTCTCGGCGGCCGGGGCCGGTCCCGACGACGGCCACGGCGGGATCATGCAGCTGCCCGAGGAGAACCTGGCCGCGGGCAGCGGACCGGAGTGGCACCCCTACATCGCCGTCGCCGACGTCGACGCGACGCTGGCCACCGCCGCGGGCAGCGGCGCCACCGTGCTGATCCCGGCCGACAGCGCCCCCGGTGTCGGCAGGCTGGCGATGTTCCTCGACCCGTTCGGCGCGCAGGTCGCCGTGATCACGCCCGACCCCAGCTGACCGGAAACCGCCGGGAGACCGCGGTCTCCCGGCGTGCGGGCAACGATCTGGTAATCGGTTACTTGGCTTCGTTCCAACCCTTTCGAGGCCCCGGTGTAGTGGGTATGATCCGGCGGACCGCGAGCCGGAACTACACGATCGACGCCGATCGAGGGGAGCCAGCCGTGACGACCGGAACCGACTCCGCACCGGCGGTGGCGCTGCGCGGCGTGGGCAAGCGATTCCCCGGTGTCGTCGCGGTCTCCGATGTGGACCTCGACGTCGCCGCCGGGGAGGTGCACGTCTTCGCCGGCGAGAACGGCGCGGGCAAGTCGACCCTGATGAAGATCATCGCGCAGGTCGAGCCGCCCAGCTCCGGGCACGTCGAGCTGGCCGGGCGGCCGGTGTCCTACCAGGGGCCGGGATCGGCGCGCAGGCTCGGGATCTCGATGGTGCACCAGGAGTTCGCGCTGGCACCGGACCTGTCGGTGGCCGAGAACCTGTTCATCGGCCACGAACCCGGCGGGTTCGGCTGGATCTCGCGCGGCCGGGAGCGCCGGGACGCCGCCGAGCTGCTGGGCCGGGTCGGGCTGACCGTCGACCCGGGCCGCCGGGTGGGGCTGCTGTCCACTGCGGAGCAGCAGCGGGTGGAGCTGGCCAAGGCGCTGGCGGTGCGCGCGAAGGTGCTCATCCTCGACGAGCCGACCGCGTCGCTGACCGAGCGCGAGACCGAGGAACTGTTCGGCATCGTCCGGGAACTCACCGCGCAGGGCATCGCCGTCCTCTACATCTCGCACCGGCTCGACGAGATCTTCGAGATCGGCGACCGGGTCACGGTGATGCGCGACGGCGCGGTGGTGGCGACCCACCCGGTGTCCGAACTCGACGAAGCCCGGCTGGTGCAGCTGATGGTCGGCCGCGACGTCGGGAACCTCTACCCGCGCACCCACTCGGCGCCCGGCGAGGTGCGGCTGCGCGTCGACGGGATCACCCGCGACGACGTCGTGCGGGACGTGTCCTTCGAGGTGCGGGCGGGCGAGATCGTCGGGCTCGCCGGGCTCGTGGGCGCCGGGCGCACCGAGCTGGCGCGTGCGGTTTTCGGCGCCGAACCACCGGATTCCGGCAGCGTCTGGCTGGACGGTAAACGATTGCGCATCCGGGGTCCGTCGGACGCGATCGCCGCGGGCATCGGCTACCTCACCGAGAGCCGCAAGTCGGATGGTCTTGCCCTGCAACTGGGGGTGGACAAGAACATCACGATGGCGAAGCTGCCGATGCGGGCCGGCCTGATCGACCTCGGGGCGGAGCGCCGGATCGCCGAGCGCGACCGGGACGCCCTGCGGATCAGGGTGCCGCGGGTCGGCAGGCCGGTGCAGACGCTGTCCGGCGGCAACCAGCAGAAGGTGGTGCTGGCCCGCTGGCTGGAGACCGGTGCGGAGGTGCTGTTCTTCGACGAACCCGGCCGCGGCATGGACGTCGGGGCCAAGTCGGAGATGTTCCAGCAGATGGACGCGCTGGCCGCCGAGGGCAAGGCGGTCGTGTTCATCTCCAGCTATCTGCCCGAACTGCTGAACATGTGCGACCGGATCCTGGTCATGCGGGCGGGGCGGATCACCGGCGAGGTTCCCCGGGCCGAGTTCTCCGAGGAACGGGTGGTCGCGCTCGCGACCGGTGCAGGCACGACACCGAGGGAAGACCATGAGTGAGCAGACCAACGACCGCGGCGTGCTCGGCGGGCTGCTGGACCGCGCTTCCGGCGCGGTGTCGCAGGTCGCGGCGGCAGGCGCGCTGATCGTCGTGTTCGTCGTCCTGTCCATCGTGGCGCCGTCGTTCCTGACCGCCGACAACCTGTTCAACCTGGGGTCGCAGACCTCGGTGAACGCGGTGATGGCGGTCGGCGTGACGCTGGTGATCATCACCGGCGGCATCGACCTGTCGGTCGGGTCGGTGGCCGCGCTGTCCGGTGTGATCGGCGTGATGCTGATGGCCAACTACGGGTTCAACCCGTTGCTGGGCATCCTCGGCGGGCTGGTGATCGGCGCGGTCGCCGGGCTGATCAACGGCCTGCTGGTGTCGGTGGTCGGGCTACCGCCGTTCATCGCGACGCTGGGCATGCTCAGCGTCGGCCGCGGGCTGGTGCTGATCGTGACCGGCGCGGTCGCGGTGTTCGGCGCCCCGGAGTCGTTCCGGCTGCTCGGCCAGGGCGTGATCAACTCGATCCCGATCCCGATCGTGCTGATCGTGCTGGTCGCCGTTGCAGGGCACCTGGTGCTGACCCGGACCAGGCTGGGCCGCTACGCCTACGTCATGGGGTCCAACATGGAGGCCGCGCGGCTTTCCGGGGTCCCGGTCAAGAAGCACACCACCGCCGTTTACGTGCTTTCCGGTGCACTGGCCGGGCTCGGCGGGATGATCGCGGCCTCGCGCATCAACTCCGGGCAGCCCAACTTCGGCGAGGGCCTGGAACTCGACGTGATCGCCGCGGTCGTGATCGGCGGAGCGAGCCTGTTCGGCGGGCGCGGCACCGTGCTGGGCTCGCTGATCGGCGCCTTCCTCGTCGCCGTCATCCGCAACGGCGCGGTGCAGCTCGACATCGGCACCTTCTACCAGAACGTGCTGATCGGCGTGATCATCTGGCTCGCCGTGTGGTGGGACCGCTACCAGCGGCGCAAGCTCGCCGGCGACGCCGGCGGCTGACGGGCAGGAGGCCGCGCGGGTTCACGCGGCCGACCGGGTGCGGGTGTCCCGCACAGGCACAGGAGGCGGCGTGGACGACACTGCTCTTCCCGTTCGCGCCGCCGACCGGGTGCGGGTGTCCCGCATGAACACAGGAGGCGGCTATGAACGGGGTTTCAACGGCGAAACTGCTGGCTGGTGTCGCGGTGGTGGCGGCGCTGTCCACGACGGCGTGCTCGGTCGAGGTGCGCCAGCAGTCCGGGGACAACGCGGGTCAGAGCGGCCCGGTCAAGATCGCGGTGGTGCCCAAGGCGATCGGCTTCGACTTCTGGGAGCAGGTGCGCGTCGGCGCGGAGTGCGCGGCGTCCAAGCAGCCCGAGGTGGACGTGCAGTGGGACGGCGTGACCGCCGAGAGCGACGTCAGCGGTCAGCAGAGCCTGCTGCAGGACATGCTGTCCAAGGGCGACGTCAACGGCCTGGTCTACGCCGCGACCGACGCCAAGGCGCTGGCCGACATCACCAGGACCGCCACCCAGCAGGGCACGACGGTGGTCAACATGGACTCCGGCACGAACCCGCAGCCGCCGGAGGTCCCGGTCTTCGCGACCAACAACGTCGCCGCCGCCGAGCAGGGGACCGACCTGCTGGCGAAGGAACTCGGCGGCGCGGGCAAGGTCGCCTTCATCGAGTTCCAGCCCGGCACCAGCACCAACGAGACCCGCGGCCAGGGCTTCAAGAACGGGCTCGCGCGCAATCCGGGTCTGCAGCTGGTCGCCCAGCAGTCCAGTGACAGCGACTACAACACCGCGCTGCAGGTCACCCAGGACATCCTGACCGCCAACCCGGACCTCAACGGCATCTACGCGGCCAACGAGCCGAGCGTGCTGGGCGCGGCCGAGGCCGTGCGGCAGGCGGGCAAGGCGGGCCAGGTCAAGATCATCGGGTGGGACACCTCGGACGGCCAGATCCAGGCCCTGCAGGAGGGCGTGATCACCGGTCTGATCGCGCAGAACCCGTTCAAGATGGGCTACTCGGCCGTCGAGGCCGCGGTCGGCAGGATCCGCGGCGGGCAGCAGCCGCCGGTGGACACCGACACCGGTTCGATGCTGATCACCAAGGAGAACCTGAACAGCCCGGAGATCCAGAAGCTGCTGAACCCGAGCTGCGAGAACCCGCCGCAGTGATCCTCGACGCCCGGGGTTCCCGGCGCCTGCCTGCCCGCCGAGCGCGTTTCTAGGCCAGGGCGGACCGCCGCGCGTGCTCCTCCAGCGCGTCGGCGGCGGCGACCGCTCCGCCTCCGGACGTCACGGCGCGGCGCATCGCGTCGAGGTTCCGGCGGATCCCGGGGTCGGTGGCCACGTGGTCGACGGCCGCGCGGATCTCCTCCGGCGCCGGATCGGTCAGCACCCGGCCCAGCCCCAGCTCCTCGACCCGCCGCGCGTTCGCGCGCTGCTCGGGCACCTGGGGCGCGGCCACCAGCGGAACCCCGGCGGCCAGCGACTCCATGGTGGACCCCATGCCGCAGTGGCTGACGAAGGCGTCGGCCCGTTCGAGCACCGCCAGCTGCGGGAAGTGCGGCCGGACATCCACATTGGACGGAATCGGGCCCAGTTCGGCGCGGTCGACGCGGTGCCCCGCCGACAGCGCCACGTCCCAGCGGCCGTCGGCGAAGGCTTCCAGGCACATCCGGAAGAAGTCGGGCCGCGCGTTGTACGCGGTGCCCAGCGAGACGAACACCAGCGGGCGCCCGGTTTCCGGCGGACGCCACGACCCGGCGTCCTCCCGGCGCGGCGACGGTCCGACGAACCGGTACCGCTCGTCGAAGGTCTCCCCGCCGGGCTGGAACTCCTTCGGCACGTACACGATGTTGAGCGGTGCCGGGACCTCGTTCATCGTGTCCGGCAGCTCGCCGAGCCCGTTGGCCGCGGCGAAGTCGGCCATCGCCCGCTGCGCCGCGACCAGCCGCGGATCGGCGAAGTCGAACGAGTCCGAGGTGAAGATGTCGGCCACCGGCTGGTCCGGGTGCCCGGCCAGGTTGGGGATGACCGCGACGGCGGGGGCCGCGAACAGGTCGGCCACCAGCCGGCCGTACGGGTTGATCGGGTCGAAGCACAGCAGGTCCGGCCGGTCGGCGCCGAAGTGCGCGCGCAACACCGGGAGTTCGAGGCGGAACCAGTCGAGTGCCTGCTCCAGGATCGAGGCCAGGGCCTGCGCGTCGAACTCGGCCCAGTCGCCCGGGCTCTCCGGCGCGGCGGAGGGGAGCGGGACCGGATCGGCCCCGGCGGCGCGGACCAGGTCGGCCAGCTCGCGGCCGACGGCGTAGCTGACCCGGTGCCCGCGCCGCACCAGCTCGGACACCAGCGGCAGCTCGGGGTTGACGTGCCCGGGGGCGGTGGGGGTGTAGAAGCCGACGTGCATGACCGTCCGTTTCTCGGGAGGAACAGGGTCCGCTTTCCCTTATACGGAGATCCGGCCGAACGCGCCCATGCTGGAGAGGCCTCGCCCCGGGCGGGCCGCCGGGGTAGAACGTTGCGGTGTCCACTGTGATCGTCAGCCCGGTGGTGCAGGAAATCCTGGACCTGATCGGGATCTTCGCCTTCGCGCTGTCCGGCGCCCTGCTCGCGGTGCGCAAACGCTTCGACGCGGTGGGGATCGCCGTGCTCGCGGAGGTGACCGCGCTGGGCGGCGGGGTGCTGCGGGACGTGGTCATCGGCGCGGTCCCACCGGTCGCGTTCACCGACATGGGGTACTTCGTGACCCCGCTCGTCGCCGCCGCGCTGGTGTTCTTCTGGCATCCGAGGCTGGCCCGGATCAACCGGTTCGTGCTGGTCTTCGACGCCTTCGGCCTCGGCGTCTTCTGCGTGGCGGGCACGATCAAGGCGCTCAACCACGGCATGCACCCGCTGCCGGCGATGGCCCTCGGCGTGATGACCGCGATCGGCGGAGGAGCGCTGCGCGACGTGCTGTCCATGGAGGTCCCGGCGTTGCTGCACCCGGCCAGCGAGATCTACGCCGTCCCGGCGCTGCTGGGCAGCTCCCTGGCAGCCGGGCTCGCCGCGCTGCACCTGCTCAACCCGGTCACCAGCGCGCTCGCCGCGCTGATCGCGGTCGTGGTGCGGTTGCTGGCGCTGCGCTACGGCTGGCGTGCGCCCCTGGCGCCGGGGACCGAGTAGCTCAGCGGCGCTCCCGCAGGAAGGCCAGCGCCTCGTCGGCGTGCGCGGTCATCCGGAACTCGCTGCGGATCACCCGCAGCACCTCGCGGTCGGTTCCGATGACGAAGGTGTGCCGCTTGACCGGCAGCGGTCCGAACCGGCGCTTGACGCCGAAGGAGCGGGCGACCTGGCCGTCGAAGTCGGACAGCAGCGGGAACCCGAAGGAGTTGGTCTCGGCGAACCGGCGCTGCTTGGCCACCGGGTCGGTGCTGATCCCCACCGGGTTCGCGCCGACCTCGGCGAACTCACCGGCCAGATCGCGGAAGTGGCAGGTCTCGGCGGTGCAGCCGGGGGTCATCGCGGCCGGGTAGAAGAACAGCACCACCGGGCCGTCGGAGCACAGCTCGGAGAGCTTGCGCTCGGTTCCGTGCTGGTCCGGCAGAACGAAGTCCTCGGCCACGTCGCCTGATCGCATGGAGATCTCCTTCGCGGTGTCTTGCCGGATCGTATGCCCGACGACCGTGAGCGGGATACGCGTTTGCGGTTTGCCGCCCAGGATCCGGGGGTAACCGAGCGTTCGTATGGGAGTGCGGGGGGAGCGTCGGCGGCTGTCGTTGCGACGACGGGCGGCTTTCGGGCTGTGCCTGCCGGTGGCCGTGGTCGCGGGCGTGCTGGGGTTGTTCGAGGCCAGCGCGGTGAAGGTCGAAGAGGTCAGGGCTCCGGTCGCCGCACCCGCGGCACCACCCGAGCACCGCGCCGCGGCGGCGGCCGGGGCGATCGACGACTGGGCGTCCGACCAGGACAGCGGCGTGTTCGCGATGGCGGTTCTGGACCGGCGCACCGGCGAGTACGCCGAGAGCGGCGGCGCGCGGACGACCCTGTACTCGGCCTCGCTGTCCAAGCTCGTCGTCGCGGTCGACGTGCTGGACCGGTCAGGCCGGATCGGCGAGCCCGACCTGGACCTGGTCCGGCGGGCGCTGGGCCCCAGCGAGGACGAGGCGATGAACGCGCTGTGGGAGCGCTTCGACGGTCCGGGGGCGATCGGCCGGGTGGCCGGTGCGCTGGGGCTGTCCGACACCCGGCCGCCCGCGGACCCGGCGCGCTGGGGCGAGACGCTGACCTCGGCCCGGGACGTGGTCCGGCTGTTCGAGCACGTGCTGACCGGGATGGACCCCGCCGACCGCGACTTCGTGATGACCGCGCTGCACGACGCCCCGGCCACCGGTGGCGGTGGTTTCGACCAGCGGTACGGACTCGGCGCGGTGCCCTCGTCGGGGGTCAAGTCCGCGTGGATGTGCTGCCAGCAGGCGCGGACCACCCTGCACAGCGCCGGGGTCACCGACTCGTCGCACCGGTTCGTCGTGGCGCTGCTGTCGTCGCAGCCCGCCGTCGGGTACGGGCCGGCCCGGGAGAAGCTGACCGAGGCCGCCACTGTCCTGCGCGCGGGACTCGACAACTAAGGCGTCCGTCCGCCAACCCAGCCATCGTCTTCAAGCGGCGCAAGCCGCTTAGCCCACCCAAGCAACCGGCACCGCCGCGGGTTCTCAGGCGTCGTCTCGCGAGGACAGCTTTTTCCGTCGTATTGGCATACGTCGGAAAAAGATCCCGCAGCGAGGCGGCGCCTGAGGTTCCGCCACCCGCACCGCCAAGCAAGCCCTTCGCAACACGACACCTCAGACCAACCGGTCGAGGAAGAGGCGTAGCTCGGAGAGGTCCAATGCGTCGGCGGGTTCCCGCTCGACGTGCATCGCGATGATCCGGGTCCGCGCGGGCTCGACGCGGCCGACCACCGCCGACAGCGCGCTGTCGAGCACGTCCTCCACCAGCTCCGGCGCCAGCCCGGCCAGCACCGGGTGGAAGAACTGCACGACGACGGCCCCGAGGTCCGGGAAGTGCTCCACCGCCACCCGCGCCCCGCTCATCTCGATCGTCAGGTCGCCGACGACGCAGGTCATGGTGGCCGGGTCGGCGACCGGCAGGGACAGGCCGCTGTACTCCCAGTGCTCGTCGTCGGCGGGCGCGCCGTCGAGCACGGTGTGCGCGATGTCGTCGGCCCTCGGGGTGGCGCCGGTGATGCTCAGCGCGTGCGCGGCCTGGAGTCCGGGCCGCAGCGAGAACCGGAGATCGGGGTGCAGCGCGCCGAGCCGGTCGCGCAGCGGTTCCACGAACTCCTGCGCGCGGTCGGCGCGGATGGCCTCCGCCAACGGCTCCCGGATGCGGTTCCACCAGCTCCAGAACTCCGTGATCGCCTCCGGGCCCGGCATCCGCTCGGCTTCGGCCATAGTTCACCCCACCACACCGACCGGTACCGGTGGGCCGGTATGACGAACTTCCGCCGGTCAAAACCGGACAGGTTGGATCACGGGAAGGTAACGGTTCTTCAGCTGAACGGGTTCAGATCCTAGCTTGGGCCGCGTGAGCCGAGTCACAGGTGTCCGGGCGCTCGCCGCGGTCGTGCTCGTGCTGCTCACCGCGTGCGCGCCGCCGCCTCCGGAGCCGACGCTCACCTACTGGGCGAGCAACCAGGGTTCCAGCGCCGAGCAGGACCTGGAGATCCTGCGCCCGGAGCTGGCGAAGTTCACCGCGCGCACCGGGATCCGGGTCGAGGTCGAGGTGGTCTCCTGGGCCGACCTGCTCAACCGCATCCTCGGCGCGTCGACCTCCGGGGTCGGCCCGGACGTGGTCAACCTGGGCAACTCCTGGGCCGCCTCGCTCCAGGCCACCGGCGGGTTCGTCACCTTCGACGACGCGCTGATGCGGCGGCTCGGCGGCCGGGACCGGTTCGTCGCCAGCAGCATGACTTCGACCGGCATGCCCGGCAGGCCACCGTCGTCGGTCCCGCTCTACGGGCTCTCCTACGGGCTGTTCTACAACAAGCGCATGTTCGCCGAGGCCGGGATCACCGAACCCCCGCGCACCTGGGCGGAGTTCGTCGACGTCGCGGCCAGGCTGACCGATCCCGCGCGGGACCGCTGGGGCCTGACCCTCGCGGGCGCCAGCTACACCGAGAACGCGCACTTCGCGTTCATCTTCGGCCGCCAGCACGGCATCCACTTCGTCGACGAGCGCGGCCACGCCACCTTCACCTCCCCGCAGGCGGTCGACGCGGTCCAGCGCTACGTCGACCTGATGGCGGGCCACCGGGTGGTCAGCACCGACGACGCCGAGACCGGGACGACCTCGGAGGCCGTCTCGGCGTTCGTCAACGGCCGGGCCGCGATGCTGCTGGCGCAGAACAGCGCCCGCGCCGCGATGCGCTCCGGCGACCTGCCCGACGACGCCTACGGCGTGGTCCCGATGCCGGTGCCGGATTCGCTGCCACCGGGCGGAGTTCCGGTGCGCAGCCACGTCGCGGGCACCAACGTCGCCGTCTTCGAGGACAGCCCGCGCCGCGAGGACGCGCTCCGGCTGGTCGAGTTCCTTACCAGCGCGGAGGAACAGCGGATCCTGAGCCAGGCCTACGGCACGCTCCCGGTCGTCGAGGACGCCTACGACGACCCGGCTTCGCGGGCGCCGGTGGACCGGACGTTCGCCGAGGTGCTGGCCGAGGATTCCGAGCCCATGCCGATGATCCCGACCGAGAGCCGGTTCGAGACCACGGTCGGCGCCGCGATCCGGGACCTGTTCGCGCGGGCCGCGACCGGGAACCCGGTGCACCGCGAGGACGTGCGGGAAGCGCTGGCCGACGCGGAGCAGAAGATGAACGGCAGCGGTGGGCCGCGATGACCGGCTCCCGGTTCGTCCCCTACTTCCTGCTCGCGCCCGCGCTGCTGTTCGAACTGCTGGTGCACCTGGTGCCGATGCTCGGCGGGCTGTGGATGAGCGTGCTGGAGCTCAACCAGTTCTTCCTCCGGGACTGGCTGAACGCACCGAGCGCCGGGCTGGACAACTACCGCTTCGCGGTCGACTTCAACGGCGCCGTCGGCGCGGAACTGCTGCGCTCCTTCGGCGTCACGGCCGCGTTCTCGCTGATCACGGTCACCACGTCCTGGGCGCTCGGGCTGTTCGCGGCGACGCTGCTGCAACGGAGCTTCCCCGGCCGCGGGGTGCTGCGGGCGCTGTTCCTGGTGCCGTACGCGCTCCCGGTCTACACGGCGGTGATGATCTGGAAGTTCATGCTCGACCGCGGCGACGGCATGGTGAACACCGTCCTCGGCACCGAGACCTTCTGGTTGCTGGGCGACAACGCCTTCGCCAGCCTCGTCGTCACCGGGGTCTGGCGGCTGTGGCCGTTCGCGTTCCTCGCGCTGATGGCGGGCATGCAGTCGATCCCCGAGGACGTCTACGACGCCGCGGCGGTGGACGGCGCGGGGATCTGGCAGCGGTTCCGGACCATCACCGTCCCGATGCTGCGGCCGGTGACCCAGGTGCTGCTGCTGGTGCTGTTCCTGTGGACGTTCAACGACTTCAACGTGCCGTACACGCTGTTCGACCAGTCGGTGCCGTCGGCGGCGAACCTGGTGTCGATCCACGTGTACCAGAACTCGTTCCTCACCTGGAACTTCGGCCTGGGATCGGCGATGTCGACGTTGCTGCTGCTGTTCCTGCTGGTCGTCACCACCGGCTACCTGGCCGTGACCTCGCGGAGGCGCCGTGCGTGAGCCGACCTGGTTCCGGCTGCTGCGGGTCGCCGGGCTGACCGCGCTGGTGCTGTTCACCGGCCTGCCGCTGTACGTGATGGTGACCTCGGCGATCAAACCGCTCGAAGACGTCCGGGACACCTTCCAGTGGTGGCCGTCGGTGGTGACCTTCCAGCCGTTCGTCGACATGTGGTCGACGGTCGCGCTGGCGGACTACTTCGTGAACAGCACGATCGTCGCCGCGGGTGCGGCTTCGGCGTCGGTGCTCATCGCGCTGTTCGCCGCGTACGCGATCAGCCGCTACCGCTTCCGCGGCCGGGACCTGTTCCGGATCACCGTGCTGTCGACGCAGATGTTCCCCGGGATCCTGTTCCTGCTGCCGCTGTACCTCATCTACGCCGCGATCGGCCAGGCGACCGGGATCCTGCTCCAGGGCAGCCACCTCGGGCTCGTCATCACCTACCTGACGTTCTCGCTGCCGTTCTCGATCTGGATGCTGGTCGGCTACTTCGACTCCATCCCGGTGGAACTCGACGAGGCCGCCCGCATCGACGGCGCGGGGCCGCTGACCGTGCTGTGGCGGGTCGTGATTCCGGCTGCCAGGCCGGGAATCGCCGCGGTCAGCGTCTACGCCTTCATGACCGCGTGGGGCGAGACCCTGTTCGCCTCGATCATGACCGACTCGGACTCGCGCACGCTGGCGGTCGGGCTCCGGGAGTACTCCACCGAATCCTCGGTCTACTGGAACGAGGTCATGGCGGCGTCGCTGGTGGTCAGCGTCCCGGTCGTGGCCGGATTCCTGTTGTTGCAGCGATATCTGGTGCAGGGACTCACCGCGGGGGCGGTGAAGTAGGGAGGTCCGATGCGGCGCAACTCCGCCAAGCTCGTCGTCGGCGGCGAACCGGTCGTCTGGCTGGGAGCGAACTTCTGGTCGCGCGCGGGCGGGCCGCTGATGTGGCGCGGCTACGACCCCGGCGTGGTCCGCTCCGAGCTGCGGGTGCTCGCCGAGCACGGGCTGCGGCAGACCCGGTCCTTCTTCTACTGGCCCGACTTCATGCCCGAACCCGACCGCATCGACGAGGAGAAGGTCGCGCACTTCGCGGATTTCCTCGACGCGCACGTGGAAACCGGCATGTCGTCCATCCCGACCTTCATCGTCGGCCACATGTCCGGCGCGAACTGGGATCCGCCGTGGCGCGGTGGCCGCGACCTGTACGCCGACGTGTGGATGGTCGGCCGCCAGGCGTGGTTCGTGCAGCGGATGAGCGAGCGCTTCGCCGAGCACCCGGCGGTCGCCGCGTGGTTGATCAGCAACGAGATGCCGATCTACGGCAGGCTGCGGCACGAACCCGCGGCACCGGCCGAGCACGTCGCGAGCTGGGCGCAGCTGATGGTGCAGGCGGTGCGGGCCGGGGGAGCGCGGCAGCCGGTGTCGCTGGGCGACGGCGCGTGGGGCATCGAGGTCACCGGCGTGGACAACGGTTTCTCGGTGCGGGAAACCGGCGCGCTGGTCGACTTCACGGGGCCGCACGTCTACCGCATCGACGACGATCCGGTGCGCCAGCACCTCAACGCCGCGTTCATCTGCGAACTCTCGGCGGTGGCGGGGAAACCGGTGGTGCTGGAGGAGTTCGGGCTCTCCAGCGACATGGTGTCGGCGCGCAACGCCGGCCACTACTACCGGCAGACCCTGCACACCTCGTTGCTGGCCGGGGCCACCGGGTGGCTGGCGTGGAACAACACCGACTACGACGACCTGGTGGCGCAGGAGCCGTACTCGCACCACCCGTTCGAAATGCACTTCGGCATCACGGACAGCTCCGGAGCGCCCAAAACCCCGCTGCTGGAACTGAATTCCTTCGCGCAGGTGTTGTCTGATGTGGACTTCCCGCGCTGCCGGCGGACCGACGCGTCGGCGGGCCTGGTGGTCAGCGAGTACCTGGAGCGCGGCTATCCGTACAGCCAGGACGACGACCGGCCGCTGATCTTCCGATCCCTGCAACAGGGTTATGTCGCCGCGCGGGAGGCTGATCTGCCGGTCGGTTTCATCAGGGAGCGGGACGGGATCGACGACTGCGCGCTGTACCTGCTTCCATGCGTGAAGCAGTTGAAAGGGCCGACCTGGCAGGAACTGCGTCAGCGCGTCCGCGATGGCGCGGTGCTTTACCTGTCGTATTGCGCGGGCGAGGTTTCGCACCACAGGAGTTCGTGGCTGCCCTACCTGGACGAGACGTTCGGGATCGAGAAGCAGTTGTCGTACGGACTGGTCGACTCCGTCGAGGACAACGAGGTCGAGTTCACCTTCGTCGAGGATTTCGGCGGCATCGCGGCAGGAGAAGTGCTGCGCTTCCGCGTCGGCGGCAACGAGCACAGCCGTGCCCACCTCCCGGTTGAGCCGCGTGGCGCGGAAGTGGTGGCCACCGATGCCCGGGGAAGACCGGCGCTGCTTCGCCACACCTCCGGGAGCGGTCAGGCGGTGCTGTGCACGTATCCGGTCGAGCACTTCGCTGCGACGAACGCGCGGGTGAATCCCGAGGACACGTACCGGATCTATGCGGCTTTGGCCGAGGTCGCGGGGATTTCCCGTCCGGTGACCGTTGCCGATCCGGCCGTGTTCGCCGACGTCCTGGAGCACGAATCGGGCAGGCGTTTTGCTTGGCTGGTCGGGCAGAATCCCGAGCCGGTCACCGTGGTTCCTACGGTTTCGGGAGTTCTGCGCGAGTTGGACGGAAATCCGGTGGAAGAAGTGGAGTTGCCGCCGTTCGGGGTGCGGGTTCTCGAACTTCGCTGACGGCCCGAATCATCGGCGTGGGCAAGGATTTTCGGCCCGCCCCGGCTCGGGGTGGGAGCGGAGTCGCCGGGGCGGGTCATCCGGCCACCCGGAGAACGGGGAGGAAGGCGACCGGCGCGAGGAACGTATCAGCGTGAATATTCGTCTGTCATTCATCGTTCGGGTGATGTCGGTGTGCCGCCGCATTCCGGTCCGGCAGACTTGCCGCAGCAGTGGGAAAAGCAGAGGGGAGATCGCCGCATGACCGGCCCCACGATCCGCCGCAGGCAGCTCGGCCGGGAACTGCGCAGGCTCCGGGCCGAGGCGGGCAGGTCCTCGCGCGAGGTCGCCGAGTGGCTGGAGGTGTCGCAGGCGACGGTGTCCAAAGTGGAGAACGGGAAGCAGGCGCCGAAGGTCGCGCACGTCCGGCTGCTGACCCAGCTCTACGGCGTGCGGTCGCCGGAGTCGGAGGCGATCCTGCGGCTGGCCCGCGAGGCCAACCAGCGCGGCTGGTGGACCGCCTACGGGGACTCGGTCCCGGACTGGTTCCGCGACTACGTCGGTCTGGAGACCGATGCGAGCGAGTTGCGCACCTACGACCCGGAGCTCGTCCACGGCCTGCTCCAGACGCCCGGCTACATCAAGGCGGTGACGGTCGCGTTCCACGAGGAGCGCTCGGACTTCGACGTCGAGCGCTACGTCGACCAGCGCCAGGCCAGGCAGGACCGCCTCACCGGCGGCGACCCGCCGACGCTGGTGTCGGTCGTCGGTGAGGGCGCGCTGCGCAGGCAGGTCGGCGGCACGAGGGTGATGCGCGGGCAGTTGGAGCACCTGATCGAGATGAGCAGGCTCCCGCACGTCACGCTCCAGGTGCTGCCGTTCCGCGCGGGCGCGCACCCGGCGATGGTCTCCCCGTTCACCCTGCTCGGCTTCGAGGAGGACCCGGACATGGACGCGGTGTACCTGGAGAACAACGTGGGCGCGACGTACCTGGACCGCCCGCGCGACATCAGCGCCTACACCGAGGTCTTCGACCGGGTGCGCAAGCACGCGTGCACGCCGAAGAAGACGAAGGACTTCCTGACCGGCCTGGTGAAAGAGCTGTGACGACGGGAGGAACGCGGCCGATGCGATGGCGCAGGCCCTCGCGCAGCGGGGGGAACGGCGGTCAGTGCGTGGAGGTGGCGCTGACCCCGGACGCCGTCGGGGTGCGGGACAGCAAGGACCCGGCCGGCGGGACGCTGCGCGTCCGGCCGGAGGCCTGGGCCGGTTTCGTCGCCGCCATCCGGGCGGGGCGGTTCGGGCGGTGAGGATCACGACGCCGGGTAGGCCGAACTGAGGTGCACGACCCGCGCGACGGCCAGAACGACGAGGACGGCCGGGAGCAGCAGCCACTTCCAGCTCAACCACTTCAACAAGAGCGGAACCAGGTCGACGAGCACAGTGATGACGCCGAGGACCGCCACCACGAACGCCATGCCGGTGATCGCCGCGAGCCCGGAATGGTCCCAGTCTCCCTGCGGGGGCTGGTAGGCGATGACGAGCAGGAACGCCAGGACTGCGCACCAGGCCGACTGGAGCGACGCGCAGATCACCACCATCACTCGCCGCCCACGCGCGGGGCGGGCCTGTTCGCTCACCGGTTGGTGAGGCAGCGGATTCGGTGACGTCATCTCCCCAGGGCATCCTCGATCGCGGATGGCCTGCAGCTGGGCGGACACGGCGGAATCTCCCGAATCCGGGCCGTGTTCGGGCTTCGGCCCGGTGCCGGGTGTCCGCAATCCCGGCATGGTCCCCCCAGACTGCGTTGCGCGAGCAGGCTAGACGGCCCGGAATCTCCGCCGAGCCGGCTTCGTCGTTGATCACTCGGTCGGCCCAGGTGCAGAGCGGGTCGGCGTCACGCGGGCTGCGCTGAGCGTGGCCGCGCGGCAGCGTCGTGACGCGTCGGCGCCTTGGTTCCGATGACCAGCCCAAACACCCACCATCCCGCCCCGTGGGCGCCGCCCCGGCGCGGCGGGGCGCTCGTGACCGCCGCCCGGGCCGTGGGGTAATCTGAAAATACTTCGGGGTCAGGGATCGGACGTGGGGGGTTCGATGCCGAGGGGTCAGGCGAGGGTCGTGCCTGGCCCCGTTTCGGCGTTCAGGGCCTGTTTTCGGCGTTCAGGACCGGTTTCCACGGTGGCGTAGCGCACGGTCTACCGGTCGGTAACCCTTCTTTTTGGCATGATCTGCCGCACCGGGCGAGCCCGCCCGTGGAGTCCGAGCGGAAGGATCGGTGTGGTGACGAAGATCGAACGCCTGGGTGTGGTCGGTGCCGGGTTGATGGGGTCCGGCATCGCCGAGGTGAGCGCGCTGGCCGGGCTCGACGTGATCGTCGTCGAGGTCACCGACGAGGCCGCCCGCGCGGGCCGCTCCCGGCTGTGGAAGTCGCTCAACCGCGCGGTGGACAAGGGCAAGATCACCGAGGCGGACCGCGACCAGGCCCAGTCCCGGCTGCACTTCACCACCACCGTCGCCGACCTCGACGACCGCCAGCTGGTGATCGAGGCGATCGCGGAGAACGCCGAGCTCAAGACCAAGCTGTTCACCGACCTGGACGAGATCGTCACCGACCCGGACGCGATCCTGGCCTCCAACACCTCCTCGATCCCGATCGCCCAGCTCGCCGCCGCCACCGGCAGGCCGGACAAGGTCATCGGCATCCACTTCTTCAACCCGGTCCCGGTGCTCAAGCTCGTCGAGCTCGTCCCTTCGCTGCTGACCAGTGAGGACACCGTCGAGCGTGCGTCGGCCTTCGCCACCGAGCAGCTGGGCAAGCAGACGATCCGGGCCACCGACCGCTCCGGCTTCGTGGTCAACGCCCTGCTCGTGCCCTACCTGCTCTCCGCCATCCGGATGTACGAGGGCGGCCACGCCAGCGCCGAGGACATCGACAACGGCATGGTCCTGGGCTGCGCCCACCCGATGGGTCCGCTGGCGCTGTCGGACCTGGTCGGCCTCGACACCCTCAAGGCCATCGCCGACTCGATGTACGACGAGTACGCCGAACCGCTCTACGCCGCTCCGCCGCTGCTCAAGCGGATGGTCGAAGCCGGGCTCAAGGGCAAGAAGTCCGGCCGCGGCTTCTACGACTACAGCTGACCGATCTCCTCGACGACCCGGCGCGGCCGGTCCTCCATCAGGAAGTGGCCCGCGCCGGGCACCGTCACCAGCTCCGCGCCCGGGATGTCGGCGGCCAGCCGCCGGGCGTAGGACAGCGGCTGCCACCGGTCGTCCTCGCCCCACAGGATCCGTACCGGCATCCGCAGCGTCCGCAGCAGCGGCGCGACCCGTTCGGTCGGTGCCGAGTCGTAGTGGCGGACCTGGTGCTCGAAGAACGACGCCCGCCCGAGGGGAGTCCGGTGCGGGGCGAGGTAGGCGTCGAGGACCTCGGCGGACATCGGCTCGGTGACCGTCATGGCCAGCTGGCCCGTCAGCATCCGCTCGAACTCCGCCTGCGGCATGGCCGCGTGCTCGGCCAGGTGGTCGCGGATGATCCGCCGCCAGGTCTCCGACGGCCACGAGTCGTAGCTGACCGAGTCGATCAGCATCAGCTTCGCGACCCGCTCGGGGTGCCGCGTGGCGAAGATCTGGCCGATCGCGCCGCCGATGTCGTGCGCGACCAGCGTGCAGCGCTCGATCCCGAGCTGCGCCAGCAGTTCGCCGAGCAGCCCCGCCTGCGCGGTCACCGACGTGTCCCTGCCGACCGGCCGTTCCGACGCGCCGAACCCGAGCAGGTCGTAGGCGAGCACGCCCCGCCCGCTCGCTTCGAGGTCCGGGATCACGTTGCGCCATATGAACGAATGCGACGGCGTGCCGTGCAGCAGGACCAGCGTGTCGTCGCCCGGCGTGTACCGGTAGGCCAGCCGGGCACCGGCCACGATCGCGTCGCCGGTCAGCACGGCGTCACCACCAGCTTGCCGAAGAACGCCTTGGCCGCGAAGTCCTCCTGCGCGCGGCGCAGTTCGCGCAGCGGATACGTGCCCGCCAGCAGCGGCCTGAGCTCGCCCGCGGTGATGTGGCCGACCAGCTGCGCGAAGTCCTCGTGCGTGCCGAAGGACGAGCCGATCAGCCGCAGCTGCCGCAGGTAGACCGTCCGCAGATCGGTTTCCACGACGGGCCCGGCGATCCCGCCCGCGACCACGTAACGGCCGAGCGGGGCCAGCCTCCGCAGCAGGGCCGGGAAGTGCGGTCCCGCGACCACGTCCGCGACGACGTCGACCTCGCCGACCCTGTCGATCGAGCCGCGGTCGACGGCGTCGTGCGCACCGAGCTCCAGCGCCTGCGACCGCTTGGCCGCGCTGGTGATCGCGATGACCTCCGCGCCGCGGGCGGTCGCGAGCTGGATCAGCGCCGACCCGACTCCGCCGGACGCTCCGGTGACCGCGATCCGTTCTCCCGCCCGCACTTCCGCCCGGTTGAGCATGCGCATCGCGGTGGCGTAGGCGGTGGGGAAGGTGGCCAGTTCCGCGTCGCCGAGCGCGCTGTCGATCGCGTGGGCGTTCTGTGCGGGCACGGTCACGTACTCGGCGAACCCGCCGTCGCGTTCGCTGCCGAGGTAGTCCGTGGTCACCAGTTCCAGCTCGCCGCCGGTGTAGAGCATCGGATCGACGATCACCCGCTCGCCCAGCCGGGATTCCGGCACTCCGGCACCGACCTCGTCCACGCGGCCGACGACGTCGGCGCCCTGGACGCGCGGGAACCGGAGCGGTTCGCGGCGCCAGCCCGCGCTGGCGGCCGGGTCGTCCGGCGAGCCGTAGGCGCCTTCGCGGGTCCAGACGTCGGTGTTGTTGATCGCGGTCGCGGCCACCCGCACGCGCACCTCACCCGCCCCGGCGTGCGGATCGGGCACGTCCTCGCGGTACTCCAGCTTCTCCGGGCCGCCGAACCCGGTGAGCAGCACTGCGCGCATCACGTCCTCCTTAGGTATACCGACCGGTGTGGTTACTTCAGCACTCGTTCCGATGCGATGTCAACCCACCGGTCGGTATAGTGATGGCATGCAGAAGCTGACGCCCGCCGGACGGCGCGTGCTCGACGTGGCGGCCGAGCTGTTCTACCGGCAGGGGATCCACGCGGTCGGGGTCGAGGCCATCGCGGCCGGAGCGGGGGTCACCAAGAAGACCCTCTACGCCTGCTTCGGCTCCAAGGACCAGCTGGTCACGGCGTACCTGACCGAACGCGACCAGCGCTGGCGGGACTGGCTGGCCGAGTGGGGCGGCGACAGCGCCACCGATCGGCTCCTCGGCACGTTCGACGCGTTGGCGGCGTGGATGGACCGCGAGGACTTCCGGGGCTGCGCGTTCGTCAACGCCCTCGCGGAACTGCCGTCGGCCGACCACCCGGCGCATGCCGTGGTGGTGGGGCAGAAGCACTGGATGCGCGACTACTTCGCCGATCTCGCGCGCGAGGCCGGGGTCGCCGATCCCGAGGACTTCGCGAAGAGCGCGCTGCTGCTCTACGAAGGTGTCACCGTCGCCGCTTCCGCGGGTATCGACGGTGCTGCGGCACAGGCGCGCAAGGCAGCGGCGGCACTGCTGGGATGACTGCGCAACGGCTTTCCTGGCCAGTCGTGTCACCGGCCCATGGCTCGGTCTTCCTGCGCGAGTTCGTCGACGAGGACAGGTCGCTGGCCCTCGAACTGGGCGCGGACCCGTACGAGGGCCGGCTGGCCGTGCGACGGCGGGTTACTCGGTCGCTCCCGCGCATCGGGGCAGGGGCGTGGCGAGTGCGGCGCTCAAGGCGATGACCTCGTTCGCGTGGTCGATCGCCGAACTGCACCGGATCGAGCTGTACGTCGAGCCGAGGAACCGCGCTTCGTGTCGCGTTGCCGAGACCGCTGGTTACGAGCGCGAGGGCCTGCTTCGCAGCCACCAGGAGATCGGTGGCATCCGGCGCGACATGCTGCTCTACGCGGCGATCCGGCGAACCGCCTAGTAATTGCACGCGCGTTCTATTTCAAGCGCGCTAGGCTGGGGCGTCCAGCACTCCGGGAGGTTCGGCGATGTCCCTGTCCGACGACGCGGCCGAAGCGCGCGCGCAGGGCTGGCGCGCCCTGGCCGCGCTGCACGCGCGGATCGATGTCCGGATCGAACGCGCGCTGCAGTCCGAGCACGACCTCAGCGTCAGCGAGTTCACCGTGCTCGACGTGTTGTCCCGGCAGGACGGCTGGCACATGCGGATGCAGCAGCTGGCCAACGCGGTCGTGCTCAGCCAGAGCGCGACCACCCGGCTGGTGACCAGGCTGGAGAAGGTGGGCCTGCTGCGCCGCTACCTGTGCGAGGACGACCGCAGGGGCATCTACACCGAGGTCAGCGAGGCGGGACAGCAGCTGCTCGCGCGCGCCCGGCCCACCCACGACACGGCCCTGCGCGAAGCGCTGGACGAGTCCGCCGAGGTTCCCGAGCTGGCGCCGCTGGTGCGGGCGCTGGAGACACTGGAGTCCGTCGTCTAGTTGTCGCAGGCCAAGACGCTGCGGAATTCCGTTTGACTCTCACATCGATGTGAAACTCTAGCGTCTCGGGCATGAGCAAGAGCTTCGCCTCGCTCGCCGCCTTGTTCGCGAGCGTCTTCGTGGTCGGCACGTCGGAATACCTGGTCGCAGGCATGCTGCCCGAGGTCGGTTCTGATCTTCAGGTGACACAGGGCACCGCCGGGCAGACGGTCACCGCCTACGCGCTCGGGGTGGTGATCGGCGGTCCCGTGGTGACCATGGCGACCGCGCGGCTGCCTCGCAAGGGTCTGGCGCTCGGTCTGATGCTGCTGTTTGCCGCCGGTAGCGCGCTCAGCGCGCTGGCCCCCACGTTCGGGATGCTGCTGGCCGGGCGGGTGATCTCGTCGCTCAGCCACGCCGCTTTCCTGGCGCTGGCGCTGGTGATGGCCACGAGCGTGGTGCCCGAGCAGAGGACCGGCTCGGCCATTGCCGCCGTGGCCTCCGGATTCACCGTGGCCACGTTGCTCGGGGTGCCATTGGGTTCGCTGCTGGGGCATGCCGCTGGGTGGCGCGCCCCGTTCGCGGTGCTCACCGCGCTCACCCTGGCCGCCGTCGCCTTGCTGGCGCTGGTGCTGCCCAGGCAGCAGGCGCCGACTACGAGCTTGCGCGACGAGTTGCGGGTGGTGACCCGCAAGCCGGTGCTGCTGGCCATCGCCACCACCGCGGTCGGTTTCTCCGGCGTCGCCGTCGTGTTCACCTACATCGCACCGCTGCTCACTCGGGTCGCCGGCTTCGCTCCGGCCGCCGTCTCCGCCCTGCTGCTCGCCTACGGCGCCGGCAGTTTCCTGGGCAACCTGGCCGCGGGCAAGCTGACCGACAAGTCCATGTCCGCGACCGTGCGCGGCGTGTTCGGCGGCCTGACCGGCGTACTGGTGACCATGCCGTTCGCCGCCGCCTGGCAGCCCACCGCCGTCTTTGCCGTCCTCGTCCTGGGCCTGCTCGCCACCGCCACCATCGCCCCGCTGCAGGGCCTGATCCTGCGCCACGCCGGGGCGGCCCCGAACCTGGCGGTCTCGGTCAACGTCGGCGCGTTCAACCTCGGCGCCGCCGTCGGCTCCGCGCTCGGCGGGCTCCTCGTGGCCGCGGGCGCGCTGAGGTGGACCGGACTGGCCGGGGCCGTGCTGAGCCTGACCGGCCTGGCCCTGACCTACCTGGCTCTGCCCCGCACCCGTACCGCCTCAAGTACCGACAGCGCCGCGGTCTCCACCGCCGCTTGAATCACCAACCCCCTCCCCCGGAAGGTCTTCTCCTGACCATGCATGCCGTCCGGATCGACCGCCACGGCGGCCCCGACGTCCTGACCGTCCGCGAGATCGCTGAACCCACCCTCGCCGCTGGCGAAGTCCTCATCCACACCACGGCCAGCAGCCTCAACCCGGTGGACTGGAAAACCCGCGCCTGGCAGGTCGGCCCGCCGCTGCCTGCCACGCTCGGCTGGGACCTCTCCGGCCGCATCGTCGCCAGCACCGACCCGGCCCACGAAGTGGGCAAGCCGGTGATCGCCATGTCCGCGCAGATCGCCACCGGCCGTGGTACCTGGGCCGAGCACGTGGCCCTGCCCGGCCACCTGGTGACCGCCGCGCCGACCACGGTGCCGTTGGCCGACGCGGCGGCCCTGCCCCTGGCCGGGGTGACCGCCCTGCAGGCCCTGCGCACCGCCGAGTTGACCGCCGGGGAGCGGATCCTGGTCATCGGCGCGGCAGGGGCGGTCGGTGGCCTGGCCGTCCAGCTCGCCCGTCGGACCGGCGCTCACGCTGACGCCCTGGTCTCCCGGCCCGGACACGAACACGCCGCCCGGGAGCTCGGCGCGCAGCAGGTCTGGCACCGCCGCGACGACCTGCCCCACGGCCGCTATCCGGTGATCCTCGACACGGCCGGCATCGACGCAGCCGCCGCCCTCGCCCCCGGGCGCTACGTCTCCATCGCCGACCACCCCCTGCCCGACGTGCCCGGCGCCCGCAAGAGCTACGTCCAGGAGAACGCCACCGACCTCGCGCATCTCGCCAGGCTCGTCGACACCGGCGAACTACGTCTGCGGATCGCCGCCCGCTACCCGTACACCGACATCCGCGCCGCCCACGAGCGCTTCGAAGCCGGCGGCCTGCTCGGCAAGATCCTCATCACCTTCTGAAGCGCATCCCGATGCTGACTAGTCCTGGGAAATGGTGGCGCGCAGCGCGTCGACGGCGTGCTGCCGGTGCTCGGTCAGCCGCAGGATGACCTCCGGGGCGTCCCGCCTGGCCGCCGCGTCCACGATCACCTGGTGCTCGTGGTGCACGCGCGTGCGGTTGACGTCGGAGTTGTAGTACACCGCGCGGTAGGCGTCGGTGGCGTCCCACAGCGTCCGCACCACGCGCAGCAGGCGCGGCATCCGCGCCGGTTCCAGGAGGGCGAAGTGGAACCGGCGGTTCGCCCCGATCATCGCGACCAGGTCACCGCCCGCGGAGGCCTCCTCGACGTCCCGCCGCGCGTCGTCGATCCGCTCCAGGTCGGCGGCGGTGAGCTGGTCGACGGCGACCCGGGCGGCCTCCGACTCCAGCAGCTCCCGCATCCGGTACACCTCCAGCAGGTCGCTCAGCGACAGCTCCGCCACCGAGTAGCCGCGGTGCGGCTGGTAGACGACCTGGCCCTCGGCCTCCAGCGTCTTGAGCGCCTCCCGCAGCGGCACCCGGCTGACGCCGAGCCGCTGCGCGATGGTGTCCTGCCGGATCGGCTGCGCCGGCGCGAGTTCGCCGGCCACGATGGCCTTGCGCAGCTCTTCGAGCACGAACTCCTGGGTGGTGGGTGGGCGTCGCATCGCACTCCAGAGCGGCCGGGGAGGTGAATCGATCTTACGGGTGACCGGCAGCAGTGCCTCCGCTTTTCCCGGTTGACCCGTCGATCGACAACTGTATATTGGATCCAACTTCGTGCCGTCGCAAGCCCGAACCCTGTCCAGCAGCCCGAACCCTGTCCAGCGGAGGTGGTCGGTCGTGGAGCGTTGCCTGCCGATGGACGGCGTCGTCGTGGCCGACTTCAGCCGGGTGCTCGCCGGCCCGTACGCGACCATGCTGCTGGCCGACCTCGGCGCGACCGTCATCAAGGTGGAGCGGCCGGGCACCGGTGACGACACCCGCAGCTGGGGTCCGCCGTGGACCGAGCACAGCTCGTCCTACTTCGAGTCGGTGAACCGGGGCAAGCGCAGCATCGCGCTCGACCTCGCCGATCCCGCCGACCGGGAAGCGGCCAGGGAGCTCGTGCGCCGCGCCGACGTCCTGGTGGAGAACTTCCGGCCGGGTTCGCTGGCCCGCCACGGCCTGGACTACGACAGCGCGCAGGCGCTCAACCCGCGGCTGGTCTACGCGTCGATCTCGGGTTTCGGCAGCGGCGCGGGCGCCGATCTCCCCGGCTACGACTTCGTCGTGCAGGCCCTCGGCGGGCTGATGAGCATCACCGGCGATCCGGACGGTCCGCCCACCAAGGTCGGCGTCGCGCTGGTCGACGTGCTCACCGGCAAGGACGCCGCGCTGGGGATCATGGCGGCGCTGCGCCAGCGGGAGACCACCGGCCGCGGCCAGCACGTCGAGGTCAACCTGCTGTCCAGCCTGCTGGGCTCGCTGGTCAACCAGCTCAGCGGGCTGCTGGCCACCGGCGTCGCCCCGGAGCGCATGGGCAACCGGCACCCCAGCATCGCGCCCTACGAGACCCTGCGCTGCGAGGACGCGTTCCTGGCCGTCGCGATCGGCAACGACGTGCAGTTCCGCAGGCTCACCGAAACCCTCGGCCTGGTCGGCATGGCCGACGATCCGCGCTACGCCACCAACGCCCAGCGCGTCGCCAACCGCACGAGCATGGCCGAACGGCTGGAGAACGTGCTCGGCGCGCGCACGGCCGCGGACTGGCAGGACCGGTTGCAGCGGGCGGGGATCGCCTGCGGCCAGGTCAACGACCTCTCCCGCGCCGTGCACTACGCGGAGTCGCTGGGGCTGCGCCCGATGGTCGACCCCGGCGACGGCGCGATCATGCAGGCGCGGATGCCGATCGACTTCTCCGACTCGGCCAGCGCGAAGCCGTCCCCGCCGCCACGGCTCGGCGAGCACGGCGACCGGATCCGCGCCTGGCTGTCCGATCCGGACGCGGGCGCCCCACCCGCCTGACAGCACCGTCCCGCACCACCGCCAGAACCCGGTCAAGGAGGACCACCCGATGAGCACCAGCGGTTCCCGCCCCGCCTTCGATCCCCGCGACCCGCTGGGCATCGACGACGAGCTCAGCGCCGAGCAGCTCGCGATCCGCGACAGCGTCCGCGCGCTGTGCCGCGACCACGTCCTGCCGCACGTCGCGGAGTGGTTCGAGCGCGGCGAATTCCCCCGGGCCAGGGAACTGGCGCGGGAGCTCGGCAAGCTCGGCGTGCTGGGCATGCACCTGGAGGGCTACGGCTGCGCCGGGATGTCGGCGGTCGACTACGGCCTGGCCTGCGAGGAGCTGGAAGCCTGCGACTCGGGGCTGCGCTCGCTGGTGTCGGTGCAGGGCTCGCTGGCGATGTTCGCGATCTGGCGCTGGGGTTCGGAGGAGCACAAGCAGCAGTGGCTGCCGCGGATGGCTGCGGGCGAGGCGATCGGCTGCTTCGGCCTGACCGAGCCCGACCACGGTTCGGACCCGGCGTCGATGCGCACCGCGGCCCGCCGCGACGGCTCGGACTGGGTGCTCAACGGGCGCAAGATGTGGATCACCAACGGCAGCATCGCCGACGTCGCGGTCGTGTGGGCGCAGACCGACGACGGCGTGCGCGGTTTCGTCGTCCCCACCGACGCCCCCGGCTTCTCCGCGCCGGAGATCAAGCAGAAGCTCTCGCTGCGCGCGTCGGTCACCAGCGAGCTCGTCCTCGACGACGTCCGGCTTCCGGCCGAGGCCGAGCTGCCCGGCGCGCAGGGGCTGCGGGGTCCGCTGAGCTGCCTGAACGAGGCGCGCTACGGCATCGTCTGGGGCGCGACCGGCGCGGCCCGCGCCTGCCTGGAGGCGGCGCTGGACTACGCCGGGAGCCGCGAGCAGTTCGGCAGGCCGATCGCCGGGTTCCAGCTCACCCAGGGCAAGCTGGCCGACATGGCGGTGCGGGTGCAGAACGGCCGCCTGCTCGCGATGCACCTCGGCAAGCGCAAGGACGCCGGGAAGCTGCTGCCGCAGCAGGTGAGCTTCGGCAAGCTCGACAACGTGCGCGGAGCGCTGGAGGTCGCGCGGACCGCGCGCACCATCCTGGGTGCGAACGGGATTTCCCTGGAGTACCCGGTGATCCGGCACATGACGAACCTGGAGTCGGTGCTGACCTACGAGGGCACCAGCGAGATGCACGCGCTGACCATCGGACAGGCGATGACCGGGCTGTCCGCCTTCCGGGGCTGAGCGGCGGGCGCCCCGGTGGTCCACAGTGGACGGATGCGGCCGGGGCGCTGCTCCGGATAGACGGCGAGCCGGGCGCTACTCCGGAAATAGCCGTCGGGGTGCTTCTCCGGAAATAGCGGCTCATCGTCAAGTTCTGGTTGACGATTCGTTTCTTTTCGGAGTCGAAGCAATGCGGTTTGGCGTGCAAAGGCGGGAAAGCCGCGCCGTCTGACCGCATCGCACGCTATCTCACCTGGATCGGCGGTTGTTTCGCGGCCCTGCCGGTGTCATATTTCCCCTGCTCAAGCGAGTGTTCTTCATGTTCCCTGGTTGCCCGGTTCCACCCCGGGCACCTCTGCATGAGGGGAAATTCCATGAACCGAGTTCGAGCTCCTTGGCGCCGACGTCCGGTCGGCATCGCCCTTTCCGCGGTCGCCGGAGTCGTGCTGGCCACCGCGACCGCGCTCCCGGCACAGGCCGAGGGCCAGATCCGCGACTCCGGCGGCGGGGAGATCATCCCCGGCAGCTATCTCGTCGTCCTCTCCGACGCTCCGCACATCCAGTCCGCCGACGTGCCGTCGATCGCGACGAACCTGCTTTCCCGGTTCACCGGGCAGCTGGACCGCACGTTCCGCTCCGCTCTGCGCGGTTTCTCGGCCACGATGGACGAGCGGGAGGCCCGCAGGCTGGCCGCTGATCCGGCGGTCGCCTACGTCGAGGCCAACAAACGGGTGCACGCCTCCGGCACCCAGCCGAACCCGCCCTCCTGGGGCCTGGACCGCATCGACCAGCGCAACCTGCCGCTGGACCGGACCTACAACTACAGCACCACCGCCGACAACGTCTCCGCCTACGTCATCGACACCGGTGTGCGCATCACCCACCAGACCTTCGGCGGGCGGGCCAAGCACGGCTTCGACGCGGTCGACAACGACAACGACGCGACCGACTGCAACGGGCACGGCACGCACGTCGCGGGCACCATCGGCGGTTCCGAGTACGGCGTGGCCAAGGGCGTGACCGTCCACGGCGTCCGGGTCCTGGACTGCCGCGGCAGCGGCACCACCGCCGGGGTCGTCGCGGGCATCGACTGGGTGACCGCGAACGCGCAGAAGCCCGCGGTGGCGAACATGAGCCTCGGCGGCGG
Organism: Saccharopolyspora taberi; assembly: GCF_039534165.1. NCBI lineage: Bacteria > Bacillati > Actinomycetota > Actinomycetes > Pseudonocardiales > Pseudonocardiaceae > Saccharopolyspora > Saccharopolyspora taberi. Next base: position 271,174 of record NZ_BAAAUX010000016.1, read on the forward strand.
CGCCAGCAGCACGCTGGACCAGGCGGTGCGCAACTCCGTCGCCTCCGGGGTGACCTACGCGGTCGCCGCGGGCAACGGCGACATGTTCGGCAACCCGCAGGACGCCTGCAACTCGTCCCCGGCCCGCACCCGCGAGGCGATCACCGTCGGCGCCACCGACAACACCGACACCCGGGCCAGCTTCTCGAACTACGGGACCTGCCTGGACCTCTTCGCCCCGGGCGTGGACATCACCTCGTCCTGGCACAGCGGCGACACCGCCACCAACACCATCAGCGGCACCTCGATGGCGACCCCGCACGTAGCGGGCGCGGCGGCGCTGTACCTGGCCGCCAACCCGTCGGCGACCCCGGCGCAGGTCAGCTCCGGGCTGGTCGCCGCGTCCACCCCGGGCGCGGTCAAGGACCCGAGGATCGGCTCGCCGAACCAGCTGCTCTACACCGGTTCCGGAGGCACACAGCCGCCCACCGGCTGCGCTCCGGCCAGCAGCTCCGCCGCGGTGCCGATCCCGGACGCGGGCCCGGCGGTGCTCTCCCCGGTCACCGTCTCCGACTGCGCGGGCCAGGCCCGCGCGGACCTGGCCGTCCAGGTCGACATCACCCACACCTACCGCGGCGACCTGGTCATCGACCTGATCTCGCCCAGCGGCCGGTCGTGGAACCTCAAGCAGGCCGACGGCTGGGACTACGCCGCCGACGTGCACGAGACCTACACCGTCGACGCCTCGGCGGAGACGGCCAACGGCACCTGGCAGCTCCGGGTGCGCGACGTCTACGCCCAGGACACCGGCACGCTCGACAGCTGGACCCTGAACGCCTGACCGGGGCGACGGTCTCGCGCGGGGTGGCCGGAAGGGCGGCCCCGCGCGAAACCGGTTCACCAGACGGTGAAACCGCCGTCGGCGACGAGGTTGCTGCCGGTGACGAAGCTGCTCGCGTCGGACGCGAGGAACACCGCAACCGGGCCGAGTTCGCGGGGTTCGGCGACCCGGCCCATCGGGGTCTGCGCGATCCAGGTGCTGTACCACTCCGGCTGGGTCGTCTCGACCGACCGGAGCAGCTCGGTCCCGGTGTAGCCGGGCGAGATCGAGTTGACCCGGACCCCGCGCCCGGCCCATTCCCCGGCCAGCGACTTGGTCAGCATGATCACCCCGGCCTTGGAGGCGTTGTAGGACGCCTGCGGCTGCGGGTGGTTGGAGATCAGCCCGGACATCGACGCGATGTTGATGATCGACCCCGAGCCCTGCGCCAGCATCGCCTTGCCCGCCTCGCGGCAGCACCAGAACACCGCGTCGAGGTTGAGCCCCAGCACGGACCGCCACGATTCGTCCGGCATGGACTCCGCGGGCTCGTTGCGCACCATCCCGGCGTTGTGCACCGAGACGTCGAGGTGGCCGTGGTCGGCGACGATCCGGCCGACCACGTCGGCGACCGCCCGCGAGTCGGTGACGTCCAGGGCGCGGAACTCGCCCCCGACCTCGTCGGCGGCGCGCTTGCCGGTCTCCGGGTTGATCTCGCCGATCACCACGTGCGCCCCGGCCGAGCTCAGCGACCTGGCCAGTTCCAGGCCGATTCCCTGGCCACCGCCGGTGACCAGCGCGACCCTGCCCTGGAGGGAGAAGACCTCGGTTCCCATCGGCTGCCCTGCCTTCCGAGAGACGGATCAGTGCCCGCTCAACGTAGCGGCGGCGGGATGATCCGGTGCACCCAGTCGCTGGCACGTTCATACGCGCAGGCGAGTCGCAGCAGCGGCCATTCGGCGTGGTTGCGCCCGATGAGCTGCACGCCGGTCGGCAGCCCGGCGGCGTTGAAACCGGCGGGCAGGTTCAGCACCGGGTGGCCGGACAGCGTCCACGGCGCGGTGGTTTCCATCCACCGGTGGTAGGTGTCCATCGCGCGCCCGCCGACCTCGTCCGGCCAGCGCTTGGCCGCGTCGAACGGGAAGACCTGGGTGCTCGGGGCGAGCAGGAAGTCGTAGTCGTCGAACAACGCCGCCACCTGCGCGTGCCAGCTGTCGCGGCCCTCGCACGCCGCGGCCACGTCGGACATGCCCATCCGCAGGTAGCCCTCGACCTCGAACCGCGCCTCGGGCTTGAGCAGTTCGCGCCGCGCCGGATCGCGGTAGTGCTCGGTCAGCGACTCGCCCAGCATCCAGTGCCGCCACAGCAGGAAGGTCTGCCAGGCCCGCTCGACCGGCAGTTCGCGCTCGACCGGTTCGACGACGCAACCGATCTCCTCGAACACCGCGAACGACGACTCGCAGACGTCGAGCACACCGGGTTCGGTCGGCAGGTAGCCGCCGAAGTCGCCGACCCACCCGATGCGCGGGGAGCCGGCGTGGTGCTCCAGCGCGCCGGTGAACAGCGCCGGGTCCTGCTCCGCGCTGAGCGGGGCGCGCTCGTCCGGACCGGCCATAGTGGACAGGAGCATGGCCAGGTCGCGCACGGTCCTGGCCATCGGGCCCGGTACCGAGGGGTTGCTGACGAACCCGGGCTCGGGAATCCGGCCGAAGCTCGGGCGCAGGCCGAGGACGTGGCAGAACGCCGCCGGATTGCGCAGCGAGCCCATGAAGTCGGTGCCGTCGGCCACCGGCAGCATCCGCAGCGACAGCGCCGCCGCGGCACCGCCGCTGCTGCCGCCCGCGCCGCGCGCCGGGTCGAACGGGTTGACGGTGGTGCCGAAGACCGGGTTGAAGGTGTGCGAGCCCAGCCCGAACTCCGGCACGTTGGTCTTGCCGATGACGATCGCGCCCGCCGACCGCATCCGCTCGACGACCAGGCCGTCGGACTCGGCGACCTGCCCGGCCAGGATTGGCGACCCCTTGGTGGTGGGGAAGCCCGCGGCGTCGGTGAGGTCCTTGACCGCGATCGGGAACCCGTGCATCCAGCCCGCGTACTCGCCGCGGTCGAGGGCCTCGTCGCGCTGCTTGGCCTGGTCGAGCAGCCCTTCGTCGTCGGCCCGGGAGACGATCGCGTCGACCAGCGGGTTGAACCGGTCGATGTGCTCCAGGTAGGTGCGCATCACCTCGACGCAGGAGACCTCCCGGCGGCGGATCAGCCAGGAGAGCTCGACCGCGTCGAGCAGCACCAGATCGGGAATCCGGGAAGAAGGAAGACCGGCACCGGGTGCGAGGACCACGATCTTGACAGTGGCCCGGTGCCGGGTCGCCGTCAAGCGGCATTCGGGGGCGAAATCTCCGACGAGGTGTCGGTCACGTCCTCGTTGCCCCTCGAACGGGCGGCGGTCGAGCCTGGTGGGGACCAGGTTCCCACTGAGGAGGACCGATGGGCCACGCTCTTCTTCTGGCTCGTCGGGCCGACCGGGTGCGGGTGTCCCGCAGGGCACAGAGGAGGACCGATGTCGGTCGCGGACCGCACCTGGCAGGTGCTCGGTTCGGTGATCGCCGTGGTCGGCGTCGGGACCTGCCCGGTGTTCCTGTTCGGCGGGCTCGCCGTGCAGCTGCAGCAGGAGTTCCGGTTCGGAGCCGCGCTGCTCGGGGTCGCCGCCGCGGGATTCTTCAGCGTGGCCGCGCTGTCCTCGCGGGCGATGGGCTGGGTCGTCGAGCGGATCGGACACCGGGCCGGGCTGCGGCTTGCGGCCTGCGCGAGCTCGCTGTGCCTGTTCGGACTCGCCGCTGCCGACAGCACCGGCTGGTTCCTGGCGCTGCTCTGGCTGTCGGGCGTGCCGAACTCGCTGGGCCAGCCCGCCGCGAACGTCCTGATCGTCGAAGGCGTGCCCGTGCACCGGCGCGGACTCGGCTTCGCGGTCAAGCAGTCCGCGATCCCGGTCGCGACGATGCTGGCGGGGATCTCGGTGCCGCTGGTGGCGCTGACCATCGGCTGGCGCTGGGTCTTCGCCTTCGCCGGGCTGCTCGGTCTCGCCGCCGCGCTCACCGTGCCGTCGATCGGACAGGCGCGGCGCCCGGCCGGCGGTGGACGCGCGGACGGCCGGAACGCGGGTCTGCCGATGCTGTTGCTTTTCGCGGTCGGTGGCGGGCTCGGGTCCGCCGCGGCGAACTCGCTCGGCGCGTTCGTCACGACCGCCGCCGTCGACGTGGGTTTCAGCCCCGGGTCGGCGGGGCTCGTGCTCTCGCTGGGATCGGTCTTCGGGCTGAGCACCCGGCTGCTGTCCGGGATCGCGTCCGACCGCTGGAACCCGGACCTGGTGCGGGTGATCACCGGGATGCTGGTCGCGGGCTCGCTCGGGTACGCGCTGCTGGCGCTGGAGATCCCGCCGCTGTTCCTGCTCGGCGTGGTGGTGGGTTTCGGCGCGGGCTGGGCGTGGCCGGGTCTGCTGAACCTCGCGGTCGCCCGGACCGCTCCGGACCGGGTCGCCGGCGCCACGTCGATCAGCCAGGCCGGCGTGTTCCTCGGCGGCGGCCTGGGCCCGCTGCTGTTCGGCCTGCTGGCCGAGTTCGCGGGCCTGCCGGGCGCGTGGCTGGCCGCCTCCGCCGCGGCCCTGCTAGCCGCGGGCCTGCTCCTGCTGGTCCGCCGCTGAGCGGGGTCAGCCGAGCTTGCGGGCCAGACCGCCGTAGAGGATCCGGTACCGCGGCCGGGCGGCGGCCTGGTCCGGGTCGGGGCGCCAGTCGGTCAGGTAGCTGGTGCCGGGCGGCAGGACCTCGAAGTCGCCGAACAGCTCGTCGATCCACTGCGGGCTGCGCGCGATCAGCGGATCGGTGGTCTCGGCGTAGAAGGACTCCAACGTGCCCGCCGCGCCCGGGTCGTAGTCGCCGGTGATGTGCGAGACGGCCAGGTGGCTGCCGGGGACGACCGCCTTGCGGTAGCGCTCGACCAGCGCCGCCGGGGTGTCGCCGTCCGGCACGAAGTGCAGCATCGCCGACATCAGCACCGCCGTCGGCTGGTCGAGGTCGAGCAGCCCGGTGGCCGCGGGGGAGCGCAGGACCGACTCCGGATCCCGGCAGTCGGCCTCGATGATCGCCGCCCGCGGTTCGTCGGCCAGCAGCGGGCGGCTGTGCGCGACGGTCAGCGGCTCGTTGTCGACGTAGAGGACGCGGAAGTCGCGGGTGCGGCGGCGGGCGATCTCGTGCACGTGGCCGATGGTCGGGATGCCGGAACCGAGGTCCAGGAACTGGCGGATGCCGTGCGCCAGCAGGTACTCCACCGTGCGGCGGACGAACGCCCGGTTCTCCCGGTACGTTTCGGTGATGCCGGGCAGCGCGGCCTCCACCCGTTCCACGAACCCGCGCTCGACGCCGAAGTTGTGGCTGCCGCCGAGGAACGCGTCGTAGATCCGCGCCGCGCAGGGGCGGTCGATGTCCATCTCCCTGGACATCAGGTTCTGCGTGTCCACCATGGCCTACCCCCAAGCAGCTGTCACTGAGATTCCGTAATCGTACCGTAGCCGACCGATGACACAGTGTGTTCGACGGTTGGGACGCGGCCGCTCGCAGGAGATGACGCCGCCGTTGGTGTGAACCCTGCGGCCTGCTGGTCTACGATCCCCCGATCTAGCGACGCGGAAGGCGGGGTTGGTGGTGGGCTCGAAGCGGGCGTTCCTGTTCGACCTGGCGCTGGTGGTGCTGTTCGCCGGGTTGTACGTGCTGGAGATCGCGGTCCAGCCCGGGCCGCTCGGCATGCCCGGCTGGTCGGCGATGGCGATCAGCTGCCCGGCGATGGCCACCCTCCTGCTGCGCAGGCGGTGGCCGTGGATCCCGCTGGTCGTCACGGTCACCGCCGCGATCGTGCTGACCCTGCTGAGCGACCTGGGCGGCCCGACCAGCTTCCCGATCCTGATCTCGGTCTACTCGGTCTGCCGGAAGAGCGGTGTGGTGGGCTCGACCGCCGCCGCGGCGCTGGCGATGGTGTGGCCGTTCTTCTACACCTTCCCCGAGCCGAGCCCGCTGGCCGCCTTCGCCAGCATCGTCTACGCGGGCGTCGACGTGGGCATGGTCGTCGCCTGGGGTTACGCCGCGCGGGTCGCCGCGGCGCGCGCCGCGCAGCTGGAACGCACGGTCGCCCTGCTCGACGCCGCGCGCGACCAGCTCGCTGTCGAGGCGGCGGCGTCCGAGCGGGCGCGCATCGCGCGGGAGTTCCACGACATCGTGTCGCACAACCTGTCGGTGGTCGCGCTGCGCGCCGGGGTCGCGCGGGCGCTGGTCGACCGCGACCCCGGGCACGCCAGGGAGACGCTGCGCGAGCTGGAGCAGACCTCCAGCGCCGCGCTCAGCGAGCTGCGCACGCTGCTGTCGGCGCTGCACCACGACACCAGCTCCGGCGAGATCGCCGAGCTGCCCGGCAGGCAGCCGATGCCCAGGCTCGACCGGATCGAGGACCTGGTGCGCTCGCTGCGGGAGGCCGGGGTGTCGTGGCGGCTGGAGCGGCGCGGCACCGTCCGCGAGCTGAACTCCGGGCTGGAGCTGACCGCGTTCCGGGTCGTGCAGGAGGCGGTGACCAACGTGCTCAAGCACGCGGGGCCCGGTTACGCGCGGGTGCTGCTGGAGTACGGGGCGGCGGCGCTGCGGATCGAGATCACCAACCACGTCACCGCCTCGCCCCGGCGTCACCTCGGCGGCGGAGCCGGTTCCGGGCACGGGTTGATCGGGCTGCGGGAGCGGGTCGCGCTGGTCGGCGGAACGTTCACCGCCCATCCGGTACAGGGCGGGTTCCACCTTGAGGCCGTGCTACCGTGCCCGGAAAATTCGGACCTGGTCTGAACCGGAATTCGACGGTTCCGACCTGATCGGAGGAGGTCCGGTATGGAGCGTTCGGACACGACCATCGTGGTCGCGGACGATCAGGCGATGATCCGGGCCGGTCTGGTGGCGCTGCTGTCGGCCGAGCCGGACCTGCGCGTGCTGGCCGAGGCCGCCGACGGCAACGCGGCGGTCGCCGCGGTGCAGCGCCGCCGTCCCGATGTCGTGCTGATGGACGTGCGCATGCCCGGCATGGACGGCATCGCCGCCGCGCGGGAGATCATCGACAGCACCGCCGGCCAGACCGCCGTGATCATGCTCACCGTGCACGACCTCGACGAGTACGTCTACGCCGCGCTGCGCGCCGGTGCCAGCGGCTTCCTGCTCAAGGACGCTCCGCCGGAGGAGCTGGTCCGCGCCGTGCGTACGGTCGCGGCGGGGGAGGCGCTGCTAGCGCCGAGGGTGACCCGGAGGCTGCTCCAGCGGTTCGCCGCGCTGGGCGTGCGGGACGCGGGCTCCGAGCTCAGCGGCCTGACCGAGCGCGAGCGCGACGTGCTGCTTGAGGTCGCCAGGGGCGGTTCGAACGCCGAGATCGCGCGCAACCTCGGGCTCGCGGAGCTGACCGTGAAGTCGCACCTGTACCACGTGATGCAGAAGCTGCACCTGAGCTCGCGCACCCAGCTGGTGATCACCGCGTACGAGACGGGCCTGGTCAGCCCTGGTCAGCGCGACGCCCCCAGCCCGCGGGTGCAGGGCTGACGCCGGATCCGCGCACCGCCGCCCGAGGAGGGCCCGCGGACAAGCTCTAATTGGCGGTATGAGTGTTCTGAAAGTCGGCTTGATCGGTTATGGCATCGCCGGGGCCGTGTTCCACGCCCCGCTGATCGCGGCGAACCCGAACCTGCGGCTCGACGCCGTGGTGACCACCAATCCGGAGCGCAGGCAGCAGGTGCGCGCCGACCACCCGGACACCGCCGCGGTCGGCGACCTGGCGGGGCTGCTGGAGCGCGGCCCGGACCTGGTCGTGGTCGCCAGTCCGAACCGCACGCACTTCGAGCTGACCACCGCCGCGCTCGACGCGGGCCTGCCGGTGGTCGTGGACAAGCCGTTCGTGCCCAGCGCCGAGCAGGGCCGGGAGCTGATCGCGCGCGCCGAGCGGGCGGGCGTGCTGCTCACGGTGTTCCAGAACCGCCGCTGGGACAACGACCTGCGGACGCTGGCCGGGCTGATCGACGCCGGGGAGCTCGGCGCGGTGCACCGGTTCGAGTCCCGCTTCGAGCGCTGGGTGCCTCAGCCGAAGCCGGGCTGGCGCGAGTCCGGCGGCGTCGAGGAGGCAGGCGGGGTGCTCTACGACCTGGGCAGCCACCTGGTCGACCAGGCGCTGCTGCTGTTCGGGCCGGTCGAGTCGGTCTACGCGCAGGTGGACCGGCGCAGGCCGGGGGTGGAGGTCGACGACGACTCGTTCCTCGCGCTGACCCACGCGAACGGTGTCCGCTCGCACCTGTGGATGAGCAAGTTCGCCGCGCAGCACGGCCCCCGCTTCCGGGTTCTCGGCGACCGGGCGGCGTTCACCAAGTACGGGCTCGACCCGCAGGAGGCCGTGCTGCGCGCGGGCGAACGCCCGGTGGACGACAGCTGGGGCGTGGAGCCGGAGGAGTTGTGGGGCGAGCTCGGAACCGTCGACGGTGGTCGCCGGGTGCCTACGCTGCCGGGCGCGTACCCGGCGTTCTACGACTCCGTCGTCTCCGCGCTGCGCGAGAGCACGGCCGCGCCGGTCGACCCGGCCGATTCGGTCGCGGGCCTGGAGATCATCGAGGCCGCGCGGCGCTCCGCGGCGAAGGGCACCGTCGAACTCCTTGACGCTTGATGTCAAGTACTTGCTATTGTGCGTCAAGTAGCGAGGAGATGGGCGGTGCGCGACGAGCTGGCCGAGGAACTGGCCCGGCTGGTCGGGGCGAGGCTGCTCGACCCGCTGGAGATCCTGCTGGAGGGAGCGGGGGCCGAGCCCCTGCGCGAGCGGGTGCACGCGGAAGCCGAGACGTGGGCGGCGCGGCTGCTCGGGCCCGATGACGACCTGGCTCTCGCCACGATCTCCCGGCTGCTGGCGGCGCTGTACCCGGGGGACGAGCCGTTCGACCCTCCGGAGCGCTGGTGGCGCACGGCGCTGGGCCGGGTGACCGCCCGCCGCATGGGCCACCCGGCCAAGGAGCGCGTGTCGTTCGCGGTGGCGGGGGCGATGCTCGGCATCACCCGGCAGGGCGTGCACGACCTGGTCGGGCGCGCCAAGCTCCGGCGGCATCCCGACGGCGGCATCGACGTCACGTCGGTCCGCGACCGCCTCCGCGATCTGACCGCATAGGAGTGTCATGGAGTCGGAATTCCTTTTGACCGGTGGGGAAATCCCGATCCGGGTCCGCGACCACGGCGGCACCGGGTCACCGGTCCTGCTGCTGCACGGCGCCGGTGGCGAGCTGGACGCCTGGGACGGGTTCGCGCCGCTGCTGACCGGTTCGCACCGGGTGGTCGCGCTGGACCTGCGCGGGCACGGGAAGTCCGGCGACGGGCCGTGGGAGTGGGCGTCGGTGCTCGCCGACATCGAGTCCGCAGTGGACGGTGTCGGCCTGGAGAACCCCGCGGTGGTGGGACATTCGCTCGGCGGGATGCTCGCGGCGATGTGGGCGCGGCGGCGTCCGGACTGCCCGGCCGCGGTCAGCCTCGACGGGCACCGGTCGAGCGTGACCGACCCGCGGAACTACGCCGGGCTGCCCGCCGACCAGGTCGCGCGGGACCGGGCGCGGCTCGCCGAGCTGTTCGCGGCGCAGCTGGAAGCGGTGCGACGGCCCGCGCCGGAAGTCCTCTCCGCGATCCAGCAGTCGCCGGAGTTCGCCGACTGCCTGCCGGTCTTCGCCGAGGTGGAAAGCCCGTTCCTGGTCGCGCTCGCCACCAGGGACCTGCCCGGCATGCCCGCGGAGTTCGCCGGCCTGATGTCGGCTTTCCGCGCGGGACTGCGGCGTGATCTGGCCGAGTTGCGGGATCGGCGTCCGAACATCCGGGTCGCCGAGGTCGACGCGAGCCACGCCATGGTCTTCGAGGATCCGGAAGCCGTGGCCGGGCTGGTGCTCGGTTTCCTCAACCGCTGAGCCGGGAAGCGGAGTTCCAGAGCACGCACTCGTCGCAGTAGCCGCCGGTGCCGCGCCAGTACTGGCAGCAGGTGCGCCGCCGCGCCCACGGCCGGAGCCGCTCGTCGATGTCGAGCAGCTCCGGCCGGGAGGTCGCCGCCCGCAGCTCCCGGGCGGTGGCCGGTGCGTCCCCCGGGATGCCCGCCTGCTGGAGCCGCCAGAGCACCGGGCCGATCAGCCCGACCGGATTTCCCCAGTACTCGTGGCTGTCCGGCCGTGGACCGCCCAGCGCGTGCAGCGCCTCGGTCAGCGGTTCGAACGCCTCGCGCAGCTGCCGCCACCACTGGTCGGCGCCGCCCGGTGCGCGGCCGGTGGGACGCAGCGTCGTCAGCCTGCCCTCGTCGTTGACGACGACCCGCAGACCCGACAACGACGGCACCGGCGCGCCGAGGTGGTGTTCCGGGACGGTGGCGCAGCACGCGAGCCAGCCGAACCGGAACGCCACCAGCACGATCCCGGCGCGCCGGTGCCGGAAACCGCCGCGCCGCTGCCACTCCTCGACGCAGCCGGACAGCCACGGCCGGTCCGGATCGCAGAACTCCTCCCACGCGATGGCCGGCGGGTTCAGCGGGGTGGTGCCGGGGCGGGGGAGCAGCCGGTCGCATTCCCGCAACCGCCCGCGCAGCACCGCGTTCGCGTCGATGGCCGTGGACCTCCTGATCGTCCGGACGGCGATCAGGCTATCCGAACCCCCGGCGACGGCCGCCGGATCGGAGTGCGCAGCCGCCGGATGCTGATCCACACCGAGCCCGCGCCGAGCAGCACGTCGAACGCCAGGCCCCACGGCCACACCGCGCCGCCTTCCCGGCGGGCGCCGTCCTCGGAGTAGGTGACCTGCGGCGGCAGCCGCGTTTCGCGCACCCCTTCACCGATCGCGCCCAGCGGATCGAGCCGGGTGTCCGGCTCCATGCGGCGGCTGTACTGGTTGAACCGCAGCGGCGGGTCCGGCGCGGAGTCGGCGAGGACGACGAACGGGTTCGGCGCCAGCAGCCACCAGACGTACTCCGGGTGCGGAACGGTCGTGGTGTAGGTCTCGACGGTGGACGGTCCACCCGGGATCGGGTAGCCCATGTTGTCGGTCGCAGGCACCTCGTAGCTGATCGTCTCCTCCCGGCTGGTCAGCACGGTGGCCAGCCCGAAGGTGATCAGGGTGCCCGCGCTGAGCGCGAACACCAGCAGGAAGGCCATCAGCGTCGCGGTGATCCCGCGCGCGAACAGCGCCGACAGGCCCTGCGCGACCGCGCAGATCACCCCGACCAGCAGCGAGACGATCAGCAGCACCACGACCGCGCGGACGATGCCCACCCCGCCTTCGAGGATCGCCCACACCACGAACGGCACGGTCAGCGCGATGAACACCAGCGCGGTCCCCCACGCCGCGACGAGCTTGCCCAGCACGATCTCGGCCGGGGTCAGCCGGGTCACCTGCACCGGGGCCAGGGTGCCGCGCTCCCGGTCGCCGTTGATCGACTGCGCCGTCAGCGCGGGCGCGACCAGCATCGCCAGCCCCAGCACGAACAGCATCACCGAACCGAACAGCGGGATCCCGGTCGGCCCCTCGTCGAACTCCGGGACCGCGAGCGCGAGCCGCAGCAGCACGGAGAACGCGGCGATCACCAGGAACCACGCGAGCAGCAGCCACCGCCAGCGGCCGGTGCGCAGCCGGACCCGGAACTCCTGCCTGGCCACGGTCGCGATGCCCGACAGCATCCCGGCGCGCGGGGTCGTCTCGGTTGTGGTCATCGTCGCTCCTCGGTGAAGGCCAGGTACGCGGACTCGAGGTGGTTTCCCGCCGGGGCGAAGCTCACGACGCGGACCTGGTCGGCGATCAGGTCGCGCAGCAGATCGGCGGCGGCCTGCTCGGATTCCAGCAGCACGTCGACGCCGGACGGCGTCGGTTCGCCGTGCTCGACGCCGCGGCGGTCCAGGGCCGCGGGCAGGTCGCCCTCCAGCGCGCGCACCCGCCAGGTGCGGCGGTGCGTGCCGAGCTCGCCGATCGCGTGCTCGCTGACGGTGGTGCCGCGGTCGACGAAGACGACCCGGTCGGCCACCTCCTCCAGTTCGGTCAGGATGTGGCTGGAGACCAGCACCGCGGTTCCCTCGCGCGCCTGCGCGCGCAGCAGGTCGCGGAGCTCGACCCGCGAGCGCGGGTCCAGGCCGGAGGCCGGCTCGTCGAGCAGCAGCACTTCCGGCCGGTGCACCAGTGCGCGGGCCAGGCCCAGCCGCTGCTTCTGCCCGCGCGAGAGCACGTGCACCGGCTGCTCGGCGAACTCGGCCAGGTGCACCAGTTCCAGCAGCTCGGCGACCCGTTCCCGCGCGGTCCCGGCCGGGATCCGGTACGCCTCGGCGAAGAAGCCGATGTACTCGCGCGCGGTGAGCTGGTCGTAGACGCCGAAGACGTCGGGCATCCAGCCGATCCGGGCGCGCACCGCGTCGGCGTCGGTGGCGGGGTCGAGACCGGCGACGCGGAGGTGGCCGGAGTCCGGGGCCAGCAGCGTCGCCAGCATCAGCAGCAGCGTGGTCTTGCCCGCGCCGTTCGGTCCGACCAGCGCGGTCACCTCACCGCGGGGAACCGTCAGGCTCATCCCGCGCACGGCCTCGACCGCGCCGAAGCGCCTCCGCACGTCCTGGGCCAGGATTCCGGGATCCTGCTCTGGCATGCATCAACTCCCTGTCATGGATCTTGTCCATCACAGGGACGCAGCGGACCCGCGAGGGGTTGCGTCGAAGGCGGTGCCGGACGGTCACTCGCCGAAGTCGATCATCCAGGTGATGCCGAACTTGTCGGTGCACATGCCGAAGTAGTCGCCCCACATCTGCTTCTCCAGCGGGACCGACACCGTGCCGCCGTCGGCGAGCTTGTCCCAGTAGCCGCGCAGTTCCTCGGAGTCCGCGCCGTCGCCGGTGACGCTGATGGAGATGTTGTTGCCGGGCCGGTGCTCGGACTGGTCCGGGCTGTCCGAGGCCATGAGCGTGAAGCCGCGCTCGGTTTCGAGCATGCTGTGCATGATCTGCTCGCCCTGCTCCTGCGCGCCGAACTCGCCGTAGGTCCGCAGCGACAACGAGCCGCCGAAGACGTGCTGGTAGTACTCCATGGCTTGCCGAGCGGTTCCGGGGAAGCTGATGTACGGGTTGAGACGAGTGGCCACGGCGGATCCCCTCCTAGGACGCGAGGACGCAATCGTCGCAGCGGGGTCCGGCAGCGACAACTGGATCAGGGCTTGACCTCGATGTTCGCTTCGGCGACGCCGAGTTCCGGATGCAGCGCCCGCAGCCGCACCGTCCCGGTGCCGTCGGTGCTGCGCAGCCACACCGCCCCGGCTCCGCCGGTTTCGCCCAGGGGAAAGGGATTCTGCCCGATCAGCACCGCGGGTCCGGTCAGTTCGAGGGCGACTGATCCGGAGACGTGCGGCCGGTCCGCGCCGTGTTCGTCGACGGCGCGCAGCTCCGCGCGCGTGGCGTCGGAGCCGCCGCTGATCAGCGCGGCGTCGTCGAACCGCAGGGCGAGCCGGTCCCGGCTCCGGTCGGCGGAGAAGCGCCGGGTGAGCGCGAGCGCGCCGTCCAGGTAACCGTCCACCCGCAGCTCCACCACGTCGTCCACTGTGGATAGATCGGCGAAGAACGGCGGGTGCGGCAGCGACGGGAACTCGGCGCGGGCGGGCCGGAGCGTGGCGTGGTGGTGGCCGTCCAGGTGCAGCTCCAGGCGGTCGAGGTTCGACCAGATCGCGGCCCGCGCACCGAGATCGGTGACCGGGCTGGGGGAGTGCGGGTCCCAGTGGAACGACGGCTCGATCACCGGGCGGCGGCGCGGATCGACCTGCGCGCGGTACATCGCCGCACCCGGCTTGGGAATGCGGAAAACGTCCACCACGCCGGGCCATTTGATGCCCTGGAAGACGTTTCCGTTGCCCGACGGGTAGTCGAATCCGGCCCACGCGAGCAATCCCGCGCAGCGCTCGTCGGCCATTGCCAGGTCGTGCACCCGGGCGTGCGCGATGGCCTGCCCTTGCAGCACTTCCTGCGGATCGGTGCGGCGGTAGAAGCGGGACGGGCCGGTCAGGGTTCCGATCGCTTCGCTTACCAGGTAAGGGAAATCCGTGCGCGGAGGGGCGAGTCCGGACGGGGTGTAGTCGTTGTAGCCGAACACGTCCTGCTGGAAATCGAGGGTGTCGTGATCGGCCGGATGCACGGCCCCGGCGGTCTGCCGGGAGTCGTCGAGCGACTTCGCCAGCCGCTGCACCCGGGTGTAGTGCGCCGCGTTGCCCGGTGTTTCGTTGAGCCGCACGCCCCACAGCACGACGCTGGGGTGGTTGCGGTCGCGGACGATCATGTCGTGGACGTCCCGGCAGGCGTGGTCGAGCCACTGGCCGCCGCCGAGGTGCTGCCAGCCCGGCACCTCGTCCCACACCAGCAGCCCGAGCTCGTCGCACGCGGTCAGGAAGCTCTCGTGCTGCGGGTAGTGCGAGCAGCGGACCATCGTGCAGTTCAGGTCCGCGCGCAGGATCTCGGCGTCCCGGCGCTGCACCCGCTCCGGCATCGCGCCACCGGCGAACGGGAAGAACTGGTGGCGGTTGAGCCCGAAGACCTGGATCCGCTCGCCGTTGAGGTGCAGGCCCGAGCGGTCGAACCGGGCCTCCCGGAATCCGGTGCGAACCCGGTGCTCGTGGATCGGCGTCATGCCCGACGACAGCGTGACGGCCACGTCGTAGAGCACGGGATCGTCGATGTGCCACAGCGAAATGCCGTCGAGCGCGGGCATGCGCGGGGTCACCGGGTGCCGTCCGGGCGGCAGTTCCGGCAACCACAGCGATGTCGAGTCCACCAGCTGCCCGTCCCGGCGCAGGTCGGCGCTCACGCGCAGCCCGCGGGTCGTGCGATCGAGGTCGAGTTCGCAGCGCACGTCCAGGCCCGGATCATCGAGCACGGAGAACGGCCGGGCGAAGACGTCGGCGACGTGCTGGGACGGGACGCCGACCAGCTCGACCTCCCGGTAGAGCCCGGCGGGCTGCCAGAAGTCCACCGCGTGACTGGGCGTTCCCGGGCCGTGGTTGGGCGGAGCCGCGGGGTCGAACGCCCCGTCGACCACCACGTCGAGGACGTTGCGCTCCCGCAGCAGCCCGGTCACCTCGTGCTCGAACGGCAGGTAACCGCCGGTGTGCGGGGGCAGCACGCGGCCGTTGAGAACTGGTTCGGCGCGGGTCAGCGCCCCGGCGAAGCGCAGGAAGTAGCGGGTTCCGGCGGTGGGCGCGAGGTCGAAGTGCTTGCGGTAGCGCCAGCGCCGCTCCCAGTCCGCCGGGTCCCACTCGCGCCAGGACAGCTCGGCCGCGGTGTGCGGGAGGTCCACAACGGACAGATGTGGGCCGGTTTCCGGGCCGAACAGCCAATCCCGGAGCAGGGGCAGCCGGAACTCCGGTGCGCGCGGCACGTGGTCTCCTCCCGGAACCTCACTGGCGGTTGTTCGCGCTCCACTCGCGCAGGGCGTCGGCGGCCGACTTCCTGGTCTCGCCGTCCACGGCCGCCGCGGGCGGTCGCACCGTGGTCTCCGCCGCCTGCGGCCGGACCGGGCGCAGGTCCGGCCGGGTTCCCCCGCTGCGCTTCGGCGGGGCCCGGCGCCGGGAGCGCCTGGGCTGCTCGGGGGCCTGCACGCCGGAGATGTAGAGGCCCTCCAGGACGAGGACGATGATCCCGACCGTCAGGGCGGCGCCCGCGATCCACACCGCGGTCGGATTCCCGGCGAACCACCAGAGCCCCGCCGCCACCCCCGCCGCGGCGCCCGCGACGACGGCCAGCAGGTGGAAGAGCAGGTGCACGCTGTAACCCCTCAAACCCGGATACCTCCTGCCCGCTCGGTGGTGCTCGAACCGACCACGCCCGCGGTGGTCGCCGGGTTGCCCCCGCGCGGGGCGCGTCACACCGAGGGCCGAAGATCGCGCCCGTCGCCCCGCCGTCGATGGTAGCGCCGGATCCGAGCGTTTTGCCCGATCAAGGAGGGCTCACCGCGGCTCGGAGACGAGCGACTTTCGTTTTCACCTGATCGGGGGCGCGTCACGGCCTCTGCCAGCGACTTCACCCGGTCGGTCCTACGGTGGGGGCAACGAAGCCCGCGGAAGCCGCGAACCTGCGTCGACGGCTCGCGCCTCGGGGACGGCGCGCGTCCGCGGGCGGCCTGAGGGGTGCGGGGGTGGTGCCGGTGGTCAACTCGCTGGCGGTGTTCGGGATGGCGGCCACGGCGGGGGTCGCGGGCATCATGGGATCGCTGATCGCGATGTGCTGGGTGGAACGCAGGCTCGTCGACCAGCGCGGACCGCGCACCCGGAGGATCGCCGCGAAGGCCCCCGCGACACGGGTGCGCGAGCCCCGGTTCCGCTCGGTCGCGTGGCCGCGGCTCGGCCAGCAGCTCGTATCCGGACTGCTGGTGCTTGTCGCCGTGGTGCTCTCGACGCTCTCGGCCGGCTGGAGCACGGCGGGGCACGTCCCGGCGGCCGTCGAGCGCAGCCGCCGGTCGGCCGAGGTGCCCCGGCTCCGGCGGGCCCGGGCTACTGCGTCCGGAAGTCGGCGAAGTCGAACCCGGGCGAGACCACGCAGCTGACCAGCGCCTCGGCGGTCGCCGAAGCGGTCGCCCGCTGCCAGGTCCCGGCCGGGACCACCGCCTGCGGCGTCTGCCCGGCGCCCGCGCCCAGCACCACGGTCTCCGCCTCGTCGGCGGGTGCGTCGCCGTCGCCGCCCAGCGCCAGCGTCAGCGGTCCGCCGCGGTGCCACAGCCACAGCTCGTCGGAGGCCACCGAGTGCCACTGCGAGGTCCGGCCAGCGGGCAGCAGGAAGTAGATCGCGGTCGCGGTCGGCCGGGTGTGCGTCGAGCGCGCCACCTCGACGCCGCTGGCCCAGGTGCGCCGGTACCAGCCGCCCTCGGGGTGCGGCAGCAGGTCGAACTCCTCGGCGGTGCGGCTGCGGATCTCCAGCGACAGGTACCGGCCGGAGACGTCGCGGCGGGCGTAGCGCAGCCCGATCACCGCGTCCCGGTCCAGCGGGCCGTAGACGTGCGGGAACAGCACGTCGTCGGAGACGCCCGGGGGCGGGGCCGGGTTGGCGGCCTCCCAGCGCACGGGGGCGGAGAGCTTCTCGGCGGCCAGTTCCAGGGCGACCATCGGTTCGTCGGTGTCGCGGTAGAGCGCGTTGGCGACCGCGAGGGTCGTGGGCACGTCCGGTGAGCAGTGGACGAAGCCTTCCGAGGCCAGGCTGGGCGCCTCGATCGGCGCGTCCGGGGCGGTGTGGAAGGTGCTCAGCGGCAGCAGGTGCAGCAGCGTCGGTCCAGTCACGGTGGACAGTGTCCCGCCTTTTCGATCAGCCCGGTACGGGCGGGGGTGTCGGCAGGCGACCTAGGATCCGGGCGGAGCCGATGCCGAGGAGGAACGCATGACCGTGCGCGTCGCCGTGCTCGACGACTACCAGAACGTCGCCCGCGATCTCGCGGACTGGGACGCCCTGCCCGCCTCGGTGGAGTTCTTCCACGAGCCGGTCGGTGATCCCGGTGTGCTGGAGCCGTTCGAGGTGATCGCGGCGATGCGCGAGCGCACCCCGTTCCCGCGCTCGGTGCTGGCCGCGCTGCCGAACCTGAAGCTGCTGGTCACCACCGGTATGCGGAACGCGTCGATCGACCTGGAAGCGGCCTCGGAGCTCGGCATCACCGTGTCCGGCACCGGTGGCGCGCCGGGCCGAGCCTGGCAGCCCACCGCCGAGCTGACCTGGGGGCTGATCTTCGCGGTCACCCGCAACATCGTGTCCGAGGACCGCTCGATCCGGGAGGGCGGCTGGCAGCGCACGGTCGGCGTCGAGCTCAGCGGGCGCACGCTGGGCGTCCTCGGCCTGGGGCGGCTGGGCGCCCAGGTCGCGGAGGCGGGCCGGCTGTTCGGCATGGACGTGATCGCCTGGAGCCAGAACCTGACCGACGAGGCGGCGCGGGCGGCAGGCGCGCGGCGGGTCGACAAGCGGACCCTGTTCGCCGAGTCGGACGTCCTCACGATCCACAGCGTGCTCAGCGAGCGCACCCGCGGCCTGGTCGGAGCCGAGGAGCTGGCGCTGATGCGGCCGACGGCGTACCTGATCAACACCTCCCGGGGGCCGATCGTGGACGAGCCGGCGCTGCGCGCCGCGCTGCACGAGGGCCGGATCGCGGGAGCGGGGATCGACGTCTTCGAGCGGGAGCCGCTGCCCGTCGACGATCCGTGGCGGAGCGTGCCGCGCACCGTGCTGACGCCGCACATCGGGTACGTGACCGTCGGGACTTATGAGGTTTTCTACCGGGAGACCGTTGAGGCTATCGGCGGGTTTCTTGGCGGGGCGCCCGTGCGGGTGTTGAACGGGGGTTGATTCGGGGGCCGTTTCGTCTTCGTCGGTGCTGTTGGGCCGAAGCGGCTCTGCCGGTTCGGGTTTCGTTGGGCGGGTGGTTCTGGGGTGCTCGCCGCCCCCAGACCCCCGGCAGGTCGACGGGATGAGAACCAAACCCCGCCCTTGTAGGTGGAGACGGCTTCGGCCTCGTGTGTGGAGACGCCTCGCTCCCGGTCGGCCTCGCCATCGCCGCCGAAAATGATCCTTGACTCCGGTGGAGACGTGGCTCACATTCCTACCAACCGGTCGGTCTGCCCTGTTCCCGAGTCGAGGAGACAGCCGATGACCAACGAGCACGCTGCCGGCGCCACCGGGCGGAAGCTGATGATCGCCGCCCTGATCGCCTCGTCCATCGAGTGGTACGACTTCTTCATCTACGCCACCGCCGCCGCGCTGGTGTTCGGCCCGTTGTTCTTCCCCGACTCCACCCCGCTGACCGGCATCCTGCTGTCGTTCGCGACGTTCTGGGCCGGGTTCGTCGCCCGCCCGCTGGGCGGCCTGGTCTTCGGGCACCTCGGCGACCGGGTCGGCCGCAAACCCGCCGTGGTGACCTGCCTGGTCCTGATGGGCTCGGCGACCTTCCTGATCGGCGTCCTCCCGGGCGCGGCCACCATCGGCGTGCTCGCTCCGGTGCTGCTGGTGGTGCTGCGGTTCGCGCAGGGCATCGCGGTCGGCGGGCAGTGGGGCGGGATCATCCTGCTGCTCACCGAGAACGTCACCGGCGGGCGCCGCGGCGCGGCGGGGACCTTCGGTCAGATGGGCGTTCCGCTCGGCGTGATCCTGGGCAACCTGGCGTTCCTGCTCGTCGGCGCGCTGCTGCCGCACGACGCCTTCCTCGCGTGGGGCTGGCGGATCCCGTTCCTGGCCAGCGCCGTGCTGGCGCCGGTCGTGCTGTTCATCCAGCTCAAGGTCGAGGACACCCCGGTCTTCCGCGAGCTCAAGCAGCGCGAGCAGCGGGCCGAGGTCGAGCGTGCCCCGCTGACCGAGGTCCTGCGCTCGCACAAGCGGGCCGTGCTGCTCGGGTCGGGGCTGCTGTTCGCCGCGAACGCCGTGTTCTACATCAGCATCTCGGGCCTGCTGGCCTACGCGACCGCTGAACTGGGCATGGACCGCAACGCCCTGCTGATGCTCGCGCTGGGCTCGTCCGCGGTCGGTGTCGGGGTGATCTTCCTCAGCGGCCGGCTCTCGGACCGCTGGGGCCGCCGCCCGCTGATCTTCGCCGGATCGGCCGTGCTGCTGGTGTGGGCGTTCCCGTTCTTCTGGCTCGTCGACACCGCGACCCTGCTGGGAGTCGCCATCGCCACCACCGTCGGCACCGTCGGGTCCAGCCTCACCTACGGTCCGCTGGCGGCCTACCTCAGCGAGCTGTTCGAGCCCCGGGTGCGCTACTCCGGCGCCTCGCTGGCCTACCAGCTCGCGGCGATCGTGGTCAGCGGCGGTACGCCCTTCATCATGACCGCGCTGCTCGCGATCACCGGCACGTCCGCCTCGGTAGCTGCTTTCCTCGCGGTGATGGCGCTGGTGACGCTCGGATCGGCGTACGGGCTGCGGGAGACCGGACCAGCCAGGGCCGAGGCCCCGGCGGTCGCCCGGCAAGCGTGAGGCGCGCGGGTGGGGCGCGGCACCGCGCCCCACCCGCCGTCAGTCGAACACGATCAGGCTCCGGGCGCCGTGCCCGGCCTTCATCTCGGCGAACGCCGCGCCGATGTCGCCCAGCGAAATCCGTTGCGACACCAGCGAATCCAGGTCCAGCTCGCCCCGGCGGTAGTGCTCCAGCAGCTGCGGGACCGCGAGATCGGCGTCGGTGCTGCCGTACATGCAGCCCCGCAGCGTCCGGGCGAAGAACCCGACCTCCAGCGCGTTGAAGGTCAGCTGGTCCGACGCCGAACCCAGCCCGACGACCGTCGCCTGCCCGCCCCGCCGGGTCGCCGACCACGCCCCGCGGATCGTCTCGGCGCGCCCCACGCACTCGAAGGCGTGGTCGGCGCCGCGACCGCCGGTCAGCCTGCGGATCCGCTTGGCCAGGTCGGCCGACGGTTCGAGCGCCTCGGTCGCGCCGAGGCGGCGGGCGAGGTCGAACTTCTCCGTCGACGGGTCGACCGCGATGATCTGCTCGGCACCGGCGATCCGCGCGGCCTGCACCGCGCACAGCCCGATCCCGCCGAGGCCGAACACGACCACGCTCTCCCCGGCCCGCACCCGCGCGGCCTCGAACACCGCGCCCGCGCCGGTCAGCACCGCGCAGCCCAGCAGCGCGGCCTGATCCAGCGGCACGTCGTCGGGCAGCGGGATGCAGGAGTTGACCCCGACCACCGTCTCGGTCGCGAACGCCGCGGTGCCCAGTCCCGGGTAGACCGGGCTGGAGTCGGCGAGCTTGCCGTGCGGGTTGTCGCGGGCGGCGTCGGCGTGCGGGCACAGGTACGGCTCGCCGCGGGTGCAGAACCAGCACTCGCGGCACGGCGGTGTCCAGTTGAGCACCACCGGGTCGCCGACCCGGTAGCGCTCGACGCCCTCGCCGACCGCGACCACCCGGCCCGCGCCCTCGTGGCCCAGCACCACCGGCATCGGGTGCGCGAGCACGCCGGTGGCCAGCGAAAGGTCGGAGTGGCAGACACCGGTGGCCGCCAGCCGCACCCGGACCTGACCCGGCCCCGGGTCGGCGAGCTCGATGTCCTCCACCCGGAGGTCACCGCCGGTCTCGCGCAGTACCGCGGCCTGTGCTGCTGTCATCGAGCTCTCCTTCACGATGGGGGTGCGGGGCTGGATCAGATCTCGTCGGCGAGGCGGCGGACCTGCTCGATCAGCGCGGTGCGCTCCTCGGTGGTGCCCGCCAGCGGCGTGACGTTGAGGGTGGTCACGCCGGACTCCTTGAGCGCGGCCAGCCGCTCCTTGACGTGGCCCGCCGGGCCGATCAGCGAGGTCTTGGTCAGCAGGTCGGCCGGGACCGCCGCGGCGGCCTCGTCCTTCTTGCCGTCGAGGTAGAGGTCCTGGATCTTCTCGGCCTCGGCCTCGTAGCCGTAGCGGCGGGCCAGGTCGTTGTAGAAGTTCTTGCCCTTGGCGCCCATGCCGCCGATGTAGAGCGCCAGCAGCGGGCGCATCCCGTCGAGGAAGGAGTCCAGGCCCTCGCCGATGGCCAGCGGTGCCTGCGCGACGACGTCGAGCTCGGGCAGCGAGGCGTCCCGCTTCGCCCGGCCCGCGGCCAGCGGCTCGCCCCAGATGTCGGCGGCCTTCTCCGGGACGTAGAAGATCGGCTCCCAGGCTTCGGCGATCTCGGCGACCATGGCCACGTTCTTCGGGCCGATCGCGGCGATCATGATCGGGATCCGCTCGCGCACCGGGTGGTTGATCAGCTTCAGCGGCTTGCCCAGACCGGTGCCCTGGCCCTCGGGCAGCGGGATCTGGAAGTGCCTGCCCTCGTGCACCACCCGCTCCCGGCGCCACACCTGCCTGCAGATCTCGACGATCTCGCGGGTGCGGCCCAGCGGCGCGTGGTACGGCACGCCGTGGAAACCCTCGATGACCTGCGGCCCGGACGCGCCGATGCCCAGGGTGAAGCGGCCGTTGGAGACGTAGTCCATGCCCGCGGCGGTCATCGCGGTGAGCGTGGGGGTGCGGGTGTAGATCTGCAGGATGCCGGAGGCGATCTCCAGCCGTTCGGTCCGGGCGGCGATGAAGCCCATCTGGCTGACCGCGTCGAACGAGTAGGCCTCGGGGACGTAGACGATGTCCAGCCCCGCCTTCTCGTGCACGGCGAGCTCGTCGACCGTTTCCTTGAAGCCTCCGCTGTAGTTCAGCGGCATCCCGATGCGCATCGTGGTCCTCTCCGTAGCGGCCCGCGGCGGGGCGGGCCTCCGCCGCTGAGGTCGCCCGATGTTACCGCTGAGTAGGATGCTCTGGGGAGTCCCCTGAACGCTCGGATTATGAGGGGGAATGTCCGGTCTGTGGGAGCCGGTCATGGGGGGTACGGGATACTGGGACGCATGTACCTGTTGATGTCCGGCCGCCGCCCCCGCACCGAGTGTGCCCGGACGGGCCCGCGGTGCGGCATCGACGACCGGGTGGCCGCATGAGGCTGGGACTGCTCGACATCGGCTCCGCCGCCGCACGCCTGGAGATAGTCGACCTGGACCGCGCCCGGATCCCGCGCGCGTCCTGGAGCTTCAAGGCCCGGACCCGGCTCGCCGAGAACACCGGGGCGGACGGGGTCGTCACCGAGGCCGGGATCGAGCAGGCGGCCCGCGCGGTCCGCGACTGCGTCCGCGCCGGAGCGGACAAGGTCCCGGGCGCGCTGCTGGCCTACGGCACCTCGGCGGTGCGCGACGCGGTCAACGGCGCCGAGCTGCGCCGCAGGCTGGCCGCGGTCGCGGGCACCCGCATCGGCGTTCTGAGCCCGCGCGACGAAGCCGGCCTGACCTTCCACGCCGCGTGCCACTGGCACGGCAGGCCCGGGACGAAGCTGACCACGGTCGACATCGGCGGCGGCACGATCGACGTCGCGACCGGCGCGGACGCCTACCCGGACGACGTGGTGACGCTGCCGTTCGGCGCGGCGCGGCTGACCCGCCAGTACCTGCCGGACGACCCGCCCGCCCAGGACCAGATCGACGACCTGGTCGAGGCGATCTGCGGGACCGTCCCGCGCTCGCTGACCCGCTACGCGGAGTCCGACCTCGGGCACCCGGTGGCGCAGTCGAAGGTGCTGCGGCAGCTGGCGATCCTGACCGAGAGCTCGGACGGGCGGGTGGCGCGCCACCCGGTCCGGCTGGTCCGCGCGAAGCTGGAGTCCTGGATCCCGCGGCTGGCGGTGCTGAGCCAGGCCGAACGCGCCCGGCTGCCCGGCGTCTCGCGCACCCGCGCGCGCCGCATCCTGGCCGGGGCGATCGTGGCCGAGGTCATCCTCAGCGCGATCGGGGTCGACGAGCTGGAGATCTGCCCGTGGGGGCTGCGCGAGGGCATGGTGTTCCGCTTCGCCGACGTCTGCGACCAGGTCGGGACGGACCTGGACGACGTCCGGGACGCCATGGGCGAGATGTTCGCCTGAGCCCGGGAGCGGCGGAAGATCACCGGAGCAAGTAGCGTCGGAGAGGTCAACAGCCGTCGACTCCGAGGAGGCGTGCCGTGACCGTCCTGGTGCACGTCCTGATCACGATGGTGGCGGTGTGGGTCACCACGCTGCTGCCGGGGATCACGCTGGGCGGGCAGGACACCACCGCCCAGGTCCTGACCCTGCTGGCCGTCTCCGTGGTGTTCGGCCTGGTGAACGTGGTGCTCAAGCCGATCGCCAAGACGCTGGGCTGCCTGCTGTACGTGCTGACCCTCGGACTGTTCGGGCTGGTGGTCAACGCCCTGCTGCTGTGGCTCACCAGCTACCTGGCGGGTGAGCTGAAGCTGCCGTTCCACGTCGACGGGTTCTGGTCGGCCTTCTGGGGCGCGCTGGTCATCACCATCGTCAGCAGCCTGCTGCACGGGGTCGTCCGCCGCACCCGCGTCGGCGAGGAACAGCAGTACCGGGGCTGACGCGCCGGGATGCGGTGCAGCAGCGGGGAGTTCGACGCGCTCGTCCGACGGGGTGTGCACCGGCCGGGCCCGCGCGCGGCCGTGGCGCAGCTGATCGGGCGGGAGCTGTCCGGGTTCCCGGGCATGCCCTACCGGCTCGAACCCCGCTGGAACGACGTGCTGAGCGCGCTCGCGGGCGGGTCGGTCTTCGGCTTCGCCGCGATCGGCGCGGACACCAGGGTCCTGGTCGCGGTCGCACGTGAGCTCGCGGCGCGGGTGCAGGTCCGCGGGGATTCGGTGACGGCCGACCTGATCCGGCCCGATGCCCCGTGGCCCGCCCTGACCGGGGTCCTGCCCGCCGCGGAACCCGCCGCGGGCAGCGAGGTCACAGTGCCGACGGCGATCCTGGCCGAGGCGCGGGAAAGCCCGGAGATCGCCCGCGAACTGCGCCGCCGCGAGGTCCCCGACGACGACGCCCGGGACCTGGAAGCGCTGCTGACGCGCGCGGACGGGTTCACCGCGCGGATCGAGGTGGCGCTGTGCGAAGGGGACGAGCCGCTGCGCCGGGTGGGCTCGACGATCGAGGTGCACCACTCGAAGACCGGCCGGGTGGCGGTGATCCCAGAGGCCCCGGACGACACCTACACCATGGTCGCGCCGGCCGACGCGTTCGTGATCGGCCGCGCGCTCCAGCACCACCTGGACACCCTCTGGAACTCGACCGAAGCGTCCTGAGCCGGTGCGCGTCCTGGCAGACCGCCCACCGCGACGAGACCCTCACAACCGCCCGGCGATGTCCCGCCCGATGAGCAGCGAAGCGGTAGCGGCGGGAGAAGGTGCGTTGAGCACGTGCACCCAGTGCTCGTCCTCGACGACCAGGAAGTCGTCCACCAAGGTCCCGTCCGGCCGGACGGCCTGCGCGCGCACCCCGGCCTCCGCGCGCACCAGATCCCGCCCGCGCAGCTCCGGCAGCAGCCTGCGCGCCGCGCGGACGAACAGCGGCTTGACCGCCGACCGCGCGATCTCGCCCGCCCCGGTGCGCCAGTACTTCCTCGCCAGCACCCGCAGGCCGGGGTCGCTGACCAGCCGGCCGAGGTGCTCCCGCGACCAGGCGCCCCAGCGATAGCCCTCGCGGTCCAGCGCCGGAACCGCGTTGGGCCCGACGTGCAGGCTGCCGTCGATCATCCGGGTCAGGTGCACGCCGAGGAACGGGAACGCCGGGTCGGGCACCGGGTAGACCAGGGCGTTCACCAGATCCTGCCGGGCGGTCTCGTAGTACTCACCGCGGAACGGCAGGATCCGGGCGGGCGGCCGGGCACCGGCGAGTTCGGCGACGGTGTCGCTGTGCAGCCCGGCGCAGTTGACGGCGCGGCGGGTGCGGACCTCGCCCGTGGTCGTCGACAGCACCAGGTCCGGGCCGTCGGTGGCCACGCCGACCAGTTCGGTGCCGGTGCGCAGCTCCACCCCGCGCTCGGCGAGCAGGTCGGCCAGCTTGCGGGCCACGGCGCCGAAGTCGGTGATCCCGGCCTCCGGCACCGCCAGCGCACGGATACCGCGCACGCGCGGCTCCAGCTCGCGCAGCTCGCCGGGCCCGAGCTCGCGGACCCGGACGCCGTTGGCGGCACCCCGCCGAGCCAGCTCGGCCAGCCTCGGCAGCTCCGCCGCCTCGGTGGCCACGACGACCTTCCCGGTGCGCCGCACCGGAATCCCGTGCTCCGCGCAGAACTCGTACATCGCCTCGCCGCCGGCCCGCGCGAACCTGGCCTTGGCGCTGCCCGGCGGGTAGTACAGTCCACTGTGGATGACGCCGGAGTTGTGCCCGGTCTGGTGCGTGCCCCAGCCGGGTTCCTTGTCGAGCACCGCGATCCGCTCGCCCGGCCGCTCCCGCGCCAGCGCGTGCGCGGTCGCCAGGCCCACGATGCCGCCGCCGATGATGGTCACGTCGTTGGTCACCGCCATACCGGCCATCCTCGCCGCCGGACGCCGCCGGATTCCAGTACCTGGATCCGAACGGCAGCCGCTAACGTGGAAGCGATGCCGAACCCGAGTCCGCAGCTGCTGCTGCTGTCCAGCTCGACCACGCACGGGCGGCCCTTCCTCGGCCACGCGCTGGAAGCGGTGACCGAGTGGCTGGCCGGGCGCAAGCGGCTGCTGTTCGCTCCCTTCGCGCAGCGGGACCACGACCACTACGTCGACGTGGTGCAGGACGCGGTAAACCCGCTCGGCGTCCGGGTGGAGGGGCTGCACACCGCGGCCGACCCGGTCGGCGCGGTCCGGGAGGCCGAGGCCCTGTTCGTCGGCGGGGGCAACAGCTTCCGGCTGCTGTCGGAGCTCCGCGGCAGGGGCCTGGTCGCCGCGATCCGCGACGCCGTGCTCACGGGAACGCCGTACATGGGCGCCAGCGCGGGCACCAACATGGCCTGCCCGAGCCTGCGGACCACCAACGACATGCCGATCGTGCGCCCGCCCTCGTTCGAGGCGATCGGCCTGGTCCCGTTCCAGATCAACCCGCACTACCTCGACCCCGACCCCGGCAGCACGCACATGGGCGAGACCAGGGAGCGCCGGATCACCGAGTTCTTGGAGGAGAACGACGTTCCGGTGCTGGGCCTGCGGGAGGAGGCGTGGCTGCGGGTCCGCGGTGCGCACGCCGAGCTCGCCGGCTTCAGCGCCGCCCGGCTGTTCGACCGCGGCGCCGAGCCCCGGGAGTTCGCGCCGGGCGCGGACCTGTCGTTCCTGCTGCGGTCCGAGCCGCGCTTCGACCTCCCGTGATCCCGAGCCCGTTCAGCTGCGGCCCTTATAGGCATTTCGTAGCAGCAACACGGAGTAAATGGCCCTATCGGCGAGAGTTACATACTCCAATCGGGTTGTTGATCACTTTGTGCTAAAGTCTCGATCATCCTGTTGGGTGGTGCTGCGCCAGTGGCGTTTGTTCCGGGATGGGTAGGGCTTCGGCTGCGGAATGAGGGTGCGACTCATGGCCACGGGGCGAGTGCGACTCGGCCGGCGCGGCATTGGCCCGACCGTTCCACCACCTGACATCCGGTCCGTCCGCAGAGCCCGTCGGTGAGGACCGCCAACGCCCTGCCCTGGTCTCACCGGTGAGGCCGCGTCCGAAGCCCCTGGCGGTTCAATAGGTGTGGAGCGCTGTGAATCGAACAAGCCCTTCCGAGAACGCTGACTACCGGACCATCCGGTCCCGGGTGACCAGGGTCGTCGTGCTGCCCAGCATCGTCCTGCTGGTCATGTGGGTGGTCTTCTCGTTCTACACCGGCTACGAGGGCTATTACGTGCGGGCCGTCGCCGTCTCCGTGCAGAACGCCTCCATTCCCGCGGCCAACGGCATGGTCGCCATCCAGCGCGAGCGCCAGTTCACGCTGCGCGGGGTCGGGCAGCCGGACCTGGGCGCGGCGGTCGGCGAGCAGCGGGTGCAGACCGACCAGGCGGTCGCCGAGATGCGCGCGAAGCTGGACGGCGTGCGGCCGGACGCGTCCGAGACGATCGTGCGGCGCATCGACGCCCTCAACGGGCTGCTCGCGCAGCTGCCCCAGCAGCGGGCCAACATCGACTCCGGCGTCGCGACCGGACCGCAGGTCTTCGAGTACTACAACAGCGTGCTGGACGCGGGCGCCGCGCTGTTCGACATCCAGGCCCGCAGCGTGCCCGACGTCGACGCCAGCCAGGCCGGTCTGGTCGCCACCGACCTGTTCCGCGCCGCCGACCAGATGTCGCGCGCGGCCTCGCTGGGCTCCACCGCGGTGGCCAACGGGCGGTTCGACGACGACGACTTCATCACCTACACCGGCCTGGTCGGCTCCTACCACTCCAAGCTGGAGGCCAACGAACCCAACCTGCTGCCCGTCTCGCGCGGCGAGTACCAGCGGCTGGTCGCCAGCGAGCCGTGGCAGCGGCTGCGCGCGCTGGAGCGCGACGTGCTCAGCCACCCGCCGGGCACCGGCCGGGCGGCGGTCTCCGAGCAGGAGTGGCTGCAGGCCAGCGGGCAGGTCTCGGACGAGCTCATCCAGCTCGCGGTGGGCTCGGCCAGCGAGGCCGCCGAAACCGGCCTGGCCAAGGGCAACGCCAGGTACCTGGAGGTCATCGCGGGCAGCCTGGTCGCGCTGCTCGCGGTGGTGCTGGGCATCGTGCTGGCGATCCGCAACTCCCGCAGGCTCGTCGACCGGGCCCTGGTGACCCGCCTGACCAGGCTGCGCGACGAGTCGCTGTCGCTGGCCCAGGACCGGCTGCCGGACATCATGACCCGCCTGGAGAAGGGCGAGAAGGTCGACATCGATGTCGAGGTCCCGGCGCTGGACTACGGCAGGGACGAGATCGGCCAGGTGGCCGAGGCGTTCAACACCGCCCAGTTCACCGCGGTCTCGGCCGCGGTCAAGGAGAGCCAGGCGCGCGAGGGCGTCAACAAGGTCTTCCTCGGCATCGCGCACCGCAACCAGGGCCTGGTGCACCGCCAGCTCAAGGTGCTGGACCGGATGGAGCGCGAGGAGGAGAACCCGGAGCGGCTCGACACCCTGTTCCAGCTCGACCACCTCGCCACCCGGGCCCGCCGCAACGCCGAGAACCTGATCATCCTCGCCGGCGAGCAGCCGGGGCGGCAGTGGCGCAAGCCGGTCCGCCTGGTCGACGTGCTGCGCGCCGCGGTCGCCGAAACCGAGCAGTACCACCGGATCCGGGTCAACCAGGTGCCCGACGTCTCGGTGCACGGCACCGCCGTCGGTGACGTCATCCACCTCTGCGCCGAGCTGATGGAGAACGCCACCGCGTTCTCCTCGCCGCGTTCGCAGGTCCAGGTGCACAGCAGCGACACCCCGCGCGGCGTGCTGGTGCAGATCGAGGACCAGGGGCTGGGCATGCGCCCCGCGGCGCGGGACGACGCCAACGAGCTGCTGTCGAACCCGCCGCGGTTCGAGGACATCACGCTGCGCGGTGACTCCCGGCTCGGGCTGTTCGTGGTGTCCCGGCTGGCCGCGCGGCGCGGCATCCAGGTCGACCTCCGCGAGTCCGCCGAGGGCGGCGTGGTGGCCTTCGTCCTGCTCCCGTCCGACATCGTGGTCTCCGAGCGCGGCGCCGAGGAGCCGCCGGAGACGATGCGGGTGGTCACCACCTCCCAGGACGCGCCGTCGCGCCGGGACGACGTGGTGGCCCCGCTCGAGCGCAAGTTCCCGGAGCCCCGCAACGAGGTCGAGTCGGCGGCCCGGAACGGGCGCAGGACTCCGCAGCCCGCCAAACCGCAGAACGACAGGCCGGAGTTTCCTTCCGTGGACCCAGACGGCAGGCCGCCGCTGCCGAAACGGCGACGCCAGCACAACCTCGTTCCACAACTGCGCGAGGAACCCGGGGAACAGCAGGAGGAGCCGGCCCAGCGGGTCGACCACTCGCCGGAGCGGACCAGGGGGAACATGGCCGCGTTCCAACGGGGGACTCGCGACGCGCGCCGGGCCGACGACTCCGGTGCGGAACGGTGATCTTTCCAGCGACTGAAGGGGCAGTGTGTGCATGAGCGAGAAAGTCGGCTCGGATGACGAGTTGAACTGGCTGCTGGACGATCTCGTCCAGCGGGTGGTCGGAGCGCGCTACGCGGTCGTGCTCTCCTCCGACGGGCTACTGCTTGCCAAGTCCGCGGATCTGTCCACTGAGGACTCCGAGCACCTGGCCGCGATGTCGTCGGCCTTCCAGAGCCTGGCCAAGCAGACCGGCAAGCAGTTCAGGGGCGGCGGCGTCCGGCAGACCATCGTCGAGATGGACCACGCCTTCCTGTTCGTCACCGCCGCGGGCTCGGGTGCCTGCCTGGCCGTCCTCGGCGAGGAGGACTCGGACGTGGGCATGATCGCCTACGAGATGAACCTGCTCGTGGTGCGCGTCGGCAACTACCTCAGCTCCGCGCCGCGCGCGGGCGTGCCGGTCGACCTGCCCCGGAGCTGAGGGCGGCGATGATGGCTCGTGAGGACGATCTGTGGCTGGACGAGGCCGCCGGTCCGCTCGTCCGCCCGTACGCGATGACCCGGGGCCGGACCCGACCGGGCAGCCCGGAGCTGGACATGGTCACCCAGGTCGTCACCGCTCGGCGGGGGAACTCCGACCGGTCCGTCCTCTCCGTCGAGCACCTGGAGATCCTCGAACTCTGCAAGCGCCCGCTGTCGCTGGCGGAGGTCGCCTCCTACCTCGACGTCCCGCTGGTCGTGGCCAAGGTGCTGGTCAGCGATCTGATCGAACGCGGCGACCTGATCGCGGGATCGGCGTCGTCCCGGGTCGCCGAAAAGCCCGACCGACAACTACTTCAGGCGGTGCTCGATGGTGTCCGCAGGCTCTGACCAGACGCCCCAGGGGGATTCGATGTCGGATGTGCCCGTCGCACCGACCGCGGTGAAGATCGTCATCGCCGGTGGTTTCGGTGCGGGCAAGACCACGATGGTCGGCTCGGTCAGCGAGATCGCGCCGCTGCGCACCGAGGAGGTGCTGACCGAGGCCAGCACCGGGGTCGACGACCTGGCGGGCATCGAGCAGAAGGACACGACGACCGTCGCGCTGGACTTCGGCCGCATCACGATCAACCCGCAGCTCGTGCTGTACCTGTTCGGCACGCCCGGCCAGGACCGCTTCTGGTTCATGTGGAACGAGCTGGCGCGGGGCGCGATCGGCGCGGTGGTCATCGTCGACACCCGGCGGATCGAGGCCAGCTTCCCGGCGATCGACTTCTTCGAGAACCGCCGGATCCCGTTCATCGTGACGATCAACCGGTTCGACGGTTCGGTGTCCTACGCGGCCGAGGAGGTGCGCCAGGCGCTCGACCTGGACGAGGACGTGCCGGTGGTGCTGTCCGACGCCCGCGACCGGGACGCCAGCAAGCAGGCGCTGGTCGAGCTGATCGAGTACTCGATCCGGGTGCTCGACGAGACCGAGGCCGAGGCGGGCAGCGACGTGCCCGCGGCGCAGTAGCCCGGCTCAGCCGGTCCGCGCCCGGCGCCGGCCCGCGGCGCGCTCCTTCTCCAGCGCCTTGAGGTAGGAGGCGACGTCGACCTGGATCGAGTTCATGCCGCCCTTCCCGTAGCGCTGGCGGGTGGCGCGCAGCTGCTCGTCGATCTCGGCGGCCATGACCTCACCGGAGGGCAGCGCCGCCGACGACTCCACGAGGTCGGCGATCCAGACCGACTGGCTCTCCACCGAGCGCGTCACCGACCCGACCGGCTTGATCAGCCCGGCGAAGTACAGCCCGGGGTGCCGCGGCGCCACCACCCGCTGGTACAGCCCGACGCTGCCGTCCGCGGTGAACACGCACTCCGCGGGCAGGAACGGGAATTCGAGTTCGTAGCCGGTGCAGTGGACGACCGCGTCGATCCGCTCGCTGGAACCGTCGGTGAAATGCACCAGATCGCCCTCGAAGCGGTCGATCATCGGTTTCGGGATGACGCCGCCGTTGGTGATCCGGGGGAGCAGTTCGTCGGAGATGGTGACCGACCGGGAGAAGATCCGGTGATCGGGTTCTGGAATTCCGTAGGCGCGGATGTCGCCGCGGATCAGCTGCAGCAGTCGTTCGATCAGGCTTCGCTGGACCTGGAACGACATTCGACCCCACCAGTCCGAGTCTGAGATTTCACTGACCGGAATTCCCATTAGTTGTTTGGGAACGATGTGAGCCCCGTGGCGGATTGCCAGGAATGTTTTTTCGGCGGCGCGGGACAATTCCACGGCGATGTCGCACGCGGAGTTGCCGATGCCGAGCACGAGCACCCGTTCACCGGCGTGCGCGGCGGCGTCGCTGAAGCCGAACGAGTGCAGGACCCGGCCGCCGAAGGTGTCCGCGCCGGCGATGGGCGGGTCCGGGAACCGCGGCCGCCAGTGCTGGCCGGTGGCCACCACGACGTTGCGGAAGCGCCGGGAGCGCGCTGCCCCGGACTCGTCGCGGGTGACGACGTCCCAGGTCAGGTCCGAGTTCTGGCGGGCGGAGACGACCTCGGTGCGGAGCTCGACGTCGCGCTTGAGGTCGCGCTGGGCGGCGAAGTCGCACAGGTACTCCGAGACCTGCCGCAGCCCCGGGTAGCGGGGGTAGTCGGCGGGCATCGGGAAGTCGTGGAACGCGGTCGTCCGGCTTGAGGTGTTCAGGTGCAGCGCGCGGTAGGCCGGGCTGGAATTCAGATCCTGGGAATGTTGCCACACACCACCGATTTCGGCGGATCGGTCCACGCAGGTGAAGGGGATGTTTCGACGCCGTAACTCGTTGGCCACGGCCAGTCCGGAAAAGCCGGACCCGATGATGCAAACCTCGTTGTCAATAGTCCGTTCGGTGTTGTCGCTGTCGGTTGCATCACTGTGCGGATGTCGCGCCCAATCCGAGTCGTCGTTTAGGGTGTGTCCGCTCTTGTCGGAGTTGGGCGTCGGCATTGCAGGTGTTCCCCTCACGAGGTTTGTGCCGGATCAGGGTAGTTGTCCAGTGGGAGGTAGGGGAAGTGTTCGGTGTCTCGGATCAGGCAGTCGTCACGCGGAGTTTCGGCTTGTTCGCAGCGCCGGATCGAACTTACCGGGAACTCGTGGAAAACATGTGGTCGCGGATCTGCACCGGACTGGACGTGCCCGCCGCGGAGATCACCGCGGCCCGGGAAGCGCTGACCGGAGTGCTGGGCAGCTGGGCCGACGACCCGATCGGCGCGACGTGCGCCGTGCCGTCCTACGTTTCAGCGGACGGTTTCCCCGCGGAATTCTCGCTGAGCTGGAAGCACGACCGCCCGGAGATCCGGGTGCTGTTCGAGTCGCTGGGCCGGAACGCGCGGGAGTCCCAGAGAGCGGGCAGCGACCTGACCCGAAGACTCGCCGACGAACGCGGTGTGTCCGTCGAGCGCTACCTGAAGATCGAGGACCTGTTCCTCACCGAGGACCCCAAGCCGTACCGGCCCGCGGTCTGGCACTCGCTGGCCTGGGAACCGGGCGGCAGGCCGCAGTACAAGGTCTACCTCAACCCGCAGGCGCACGGCCGCCACCGGTCCTTCGAGGTCGTCGCCGACGCCATGGACCGCCTGGGCATGGGCGTCGGCTGGCACCGGGTGGCCGCCCGCGCCGACGAGCTCCAGGACAACGGGCACGAACTGGAGTTCTTCGCCCTCGACCTGGGCGCCACCAGGTCGGCCCGGGTGAAGGTCTACTTCCGGCACGGCCCGGTGAGCCGGTCCGGTCTGGGCGAGGTCGCGGCCATGGCCCGGTCCCACGACGAGCAGCGGGCTGCCAGGATCATCCGCACCATCTACGGCCCGGAAACGACCGAGTTCCACAACGAACCGATGACCTGCCTGGCGTTCCGGGAGGGAGCCGACGAGCCGGAGGAGGCGAACCTGTACCTGCGCCTCCCGGAAAACGCCCGCAACGACGAGGAAGCAGCCGCCCGCATCGCCTGCGCGATGCGCTCGGAGGGCCTGGACCCCACGCCCTACCTGACGACGCTGCGAAGCCTCTGCCCCCAACCCCTGAACCGAACGGCGGGCCTCCAGGAACTCTTCAGCTACCGCACGGTCTCCAAAACCACCCGCCCCCACATAGGCGTCTACCTGAGACCAAGCCCCTACCCAACCAAAGCCCAACCTCCAAAGTAGCCCCAGCGCGCCCCCACCCGGACCAAGCCGTCTCTCGGCACCAGGGCCAAGCCGTCCTCCGATACCCAGGCCAACAACAAACAAAGCCAACGAAGGAGAAGAAGGAAACCCCCGCACCGTGGGGGCCTGCGGGGGCTCGGCCCCCGCAACAACACAACGAAGAAACCCCCGTCCACGCATTCAGTGGACAGGGGTCTCCCAGTTTCGAGTGGGCGATACTGGGATCGAACCAGTGACCTCTTCGGTGTGAACGAAGCGCTCTCCCGCTGAGCTAATCGCCCGTGTTCTGTTGTGTCCGCCGCCGTTCCCGGCGACAGGAAGAACAATACACGATCGTTTTCAGGGACCGAACAGGGGGCTGCTCAACCAGGACCAGCGCAGCCCGAGCCAGCCGCCCAAGGTGCCGAACAGGCCGAGCAGCCAGAGGGTGGTCAGCACGATCAGGCCGGTCGCGCCCATGACGGCGAGCTTGGTGGCGATGTGCTGCCTGCCGAGCCACGCGACCCAGCGGTGGTAGTGCCGCTTGGCGAACTGGTTGACCCGGTGCGCCCAGTGGAACTCGGTGGCGAGGATGCCGAGCCCGGCGAACACGACCAGCCAGCCGGGGCCGGGGTAGGGGATCATCGCGATGCCCGCGAGCAGCACGACGGCGCCGAACGCGCCGAGGGCGATCCGGTAGGTGGTGTTGAGCGTGGGGCGCTCGCGGATCGACTCGCGGCGGTGGTGGAGGCTCTCCCGCCACGCGTGCAGGCGCGTGCGCCCGCCTGATGGTTGCTCGCCGTTGCTTCCCGCGTCGTCGTGCGGTCGCGACTCGGCTGGATTGCTCAGTGGACCCACCTGCCGTTGCCGTGTGCCGTTCGTGGTCCGGGCGGCGGTTCAGGCGTCGTGGCCGTGCGGCCTTGGTCCCGGCGCCCGCTCGGGACAGGATACGGCGGTGCCGCACCGGGCGCGGTGCCTCGGTCGGTGCGGGTGTGACGTCAATCATCGTCTTCCGCGGGTGTTCCCGGGCCCTTCGTCCCTGGTGATGCTCTTCGATCCTGGTCACAGTGTGAGCCCGCTCTCGCGGGGAGCCGATCGGCCAGGCGTGCGTGCGGAGATGTCCGGACGGCGGGGTTAGTCCGACTCGGGGAACGTGGGTGGCGAGCGTCTCAGCGGGCCCGGTTTCGGGCGGGATCGGGGAGGGCGCCATCGCTTATCCTGGCCCCTGCGTTCGGGCGGCCGGCGGGCTCAGGAATTCGGTCCGGTCCGCGGGTGTTGTCCGGAAGCGGCGATGGGTTTCAGGTCGGGCGCGACCGGGTGTCCGGTGAGCGTGCGGGACTGCCGGGAAGTCGATCACCGGACGGCCGCGGCCCGGGCGGGTTGCGTCCCTCGGCCCAGTCCGTGCACTGCGGACGGTCCAGCGGTGCGGGCGGGAGACAAGCGCATGCCGGGTCCAGTGGGCGGACGTTGCTCGTTTCCGAAGACAGTGCAGGTGAACACGCTGCGCAGCGCCTTGGTTGCCCACCGAAGTGGGCCCTGCCCCGTATGGGTGATCTATCCGCGAGTTGCGAGCGATGGGCCCCTTGAAGGCGTCACAACTGTGTTGCTCGGTCGATAAGCGGACCGGGAGGGAGTAGGAAGGCGAGGACAATGCGTAACGATCACGTGACACTCCGTTCAACGGCGGTGTTCGATCTGCTGGCCCCGCAAACGCCGGCCGTGCCGGTCCAGGTCGAGCTGCGCTACGACACTCGCGACCCCTACGCCGTGGTGGCCGCGTTCCGCACCGGCCGCGCCGGCTGGGTCGAGTGGGTTTTCGCTCGCGATCTGCTGGCCGACGGGCTCATCGCGCACGCCGGTGTGGGCGACGTGACCATCCGCCCGGCGGTCGACGACCCCGAGGTGGTGGTGATCGAGCTGAGCTCGCCGTCCGGGCACGCGGTGTTCGAGGCGTCGGCGCAGGAGCTCGCGGACTTCCTGGACCGCACCTACGACGTCGTGGTCCCGGGCAACGAGAACCTGTGGGTCAACGTCGACGACGCGCTGACCCGGCTGCTGCCGCACGACCTGTCCTGACCGCCGGGCCGTCCCGCCGCCGGGCCTCGTGGCCAGCGGCGACGGTGCCTGCGGGTGGTGTGGGGACCCCCGGATTGATCGCCGGTTCCGGCGTGGTCTAAAGTTCTCAGTGCAACGCGGCGGACGGCCGGGAGCGAAGATCCGCGAACTCCGGTCGGCAAGCCGCAGGCAGGCGGACGTAGCGCAGCTGGTAGCGCATCACCTTGCCAAGGTGAGGGTCGCGGGTTCGAGTCCCGTCGTCCGCTCTGGATAACTCAGGTCCAGCCCGTCTCGGATTGGATCCGAACACGGCGGAGTGGCCGAGTGGCTTAGGCAAGGGCCTGCAAAGCCCTGTACGCGGGTTCGATTCCCGCCTCCGCCTCGCGCGATTAGCTCAGTGGGAGAGCGCTACCTTGACACGGTAGAGGTCACTGGTTCAATCCCAGTATCGCGCACCAAAGTCTTAATGCAGGTCAGCGGCCCTGCTCCTCCTATGGGGCGGGCTCGCTGTCAGCTCGCAAATGGCGATGAAATGGCGATGCGATCTTGAACAGCGTCGTCATGGCCGGTTTTCAGGGTGTCCCGCAGGCGCGGGAACCACATCATGAGTTCGGCGGCTGTCAATGCCGTTGCCGAGGCCCTCCATCGGGCTTCCAGGACGTCGAGGATGTGTTGTTCCATCTCCGGGGTCACGTGGTCGTAGACCCGGCCGATGCCTTTCATCTTCTGTCCCAGCCGGGCCCGACGTGATCCTCGGCCTGCGGGTTGTCGGGCTCGGTGCCGTCCCAGGCGGGGCGCCAGTGGCGCTGACGGAAGTTGGATCTCCGCAGCAGGTTCCCGTCCTGGGTGCAGAACAGGAACGGGTAGCGGTGGGAATCCATCAGCGTCTCGTCGAGCACGGCGATGCTCGGGGGCAGCAGGACATCCCGGGCCCCGGCAGGGGTTTTCGTCTTTCCCCTCTTCTTTCCTTTGCTGGGCCGGGAGGTCTTCCGTGGCGCGGGCTTCGGGCCGCCGTCGACGAAGACACCGCCGGGACCAATGCGGTGGCCGCCTTTGAACAGCTTTCCTCCGATCTCCTTCAGCGGGAGGTCGATGCGGATCGCCTGGCGCTCGTAGTTGTACTCGTGCCGCTGCTGCCCGGTCAGCTCGCTCCGGCGTCCTCCGGTGTAGGCGTCGAGCACGGCGAGGACGAAGCCCGCGGGGCCGGCCGAGCGGTACAGCCGCATAGCTGCGCGCAGTACCTGCACGGAGGTGGCGACGAGGCGCTCCGGGGCGTACTCGCCTGAGGTCACGCGGATCCCCGAGCACGGGTTGGCCGGGATGCACTGCTCCTTGGCGGCCTTCTTCAGGAACGTCGAGAACGTGGCGAATATCGACGACACGGTGGACTCGGCGTAGTCCTCGTGTAGTTCGGAGACCCACTTCTCGATCTCCAAGTAGCTGTTGAAGATCCCGATCAGTGGCCATGCGGACCACTGCGGCAGCAGGTGGTTGTCCAGGTGCGATCGGTACTTGGCCAGCGTGGCCGGTTCCAGTCGGGGACCGATGGAGTCCAGCAGGGCCGAGGTGAAGTCGCCGAACGGGATGTTGCCTTTGCGGGGATCGATCCACATGTGCCGGCGGATCAGGGCTTCCTGCTCGTTGCCCCAGTCCTCGGCAGCCTTTTCCGACGTGAAACCGGACTTGCTGCCCCAGGTGCTGTCGGGTCGCTTGTAGCGGGCACGCCACCCGCCGCTGTCATCTCGTTGGCCGTAGGCCATGACCACTTCCTTCCTTGCTCTTGCTCTCGTTCGTGAAGCCGCCCCGGCTGGTGCCGGGGCGGACATTTGTGTGGGCTCGGTGGCCGGGTCAGGCCGCCCGGAACCCTCTTCGTTGAGGCATGGGAGTTTTCCTGGCGAGCCGTACGATTTCTGCGGCGTCGTCGCGGCTGAAGCGGTAGTGCTTGCCGAACCTGCGGTGCGGGATGAGCCCGGCTGCGGCCTGCTCCTTCAACGTGCGCGGCGAGAGCCGCAGGAGGTCTCCGAGTTGCTCGGCGGTGAGCAAAGCATCGGGGTCGTGCGGAGCGTGCTCGGCCAGCGCGCGGACGGCGTCGGCCAGTTCACGAGCTGCCAAGGCAAGTTCGGCAGCTTCGGTCCCGAACAAGTAGCGCAGCTCCTCGGCGCGCAGCTCGCGAAGATCCACCCGGACCGGTTCAAATCGATCGTGGGCATCATGGACCTCGATATGTCCCACGACGGCTTCGGCAACGGTCGGGTCCTGCGTGTCCGCCCAGGCTTGCAGCTTTCTTGCAACTCTCTGTGCGTAGTTTCGCATGACCGTGCACCTATGAAGAAGAAATCATTGTTCTATTGATCCTGTCCGCGCACAATGCGTATTGCCCTCTGGAGCTGCTTCCAGAATGACGGCTTGTCGAGAATCTGGGGGGCCTGCGAAATTGCCCGCCATTCCTGCTTCGTGTATTCCGAGTACAGGTGGATGCTGCGAAGTGACGGTGTGCGAACCCACAGAGGGGCGCCAACTAGTACGCGAGTATGCCCTTCTTCCGGCCCTTCCGGGGTGTCCCTCAAGTCAACGTCCCAGTATATTTCCGCGCACCACTCGGCTACATCTCGTGTTTCGCCGTAGGTGAACCCGCGGTAGTATCCGTCTGTCCTTGTCGGGCTTGTCCCGCCTTGGCGGCAGGCGATTTCCACCGCCTCGCGAGCCAGATCCTCTGCTGAATCTGGGAACATCCCATTATCGATTTCGCCGGTTTCCAGGAAGAGTTCGATGTCTCCGGCAGAGGAAGCCGTCCATCCTTTCTGGGAGGGTTCGGACTCGGTAATGAAGTCGGCTGGGTTATCCATGCTGCCAAAGAGGTATACGGCCACCTGGTCGCCACTTTCGGTCTCGACCTTGGAATACATCAAAGCTCGTAAAGGGCTGCCGTCGCCCGATACGAATTGACCGTGCCGTACAGAGCCGATTCCCTGGGCAAATTCGATAGGTGCCGGTGAATCAAAGTCAGAGACAATGCTCTTCCGGGTGAGCTGCTGAATATTTCGGCGAGCTTATTCTTGGTTATATCGCGCGGCGGGCGGGATATCTCAATCGTCGGAGCAAAATTGCTGAAGTTTGGCGTTGTCAATTTCCGCTGGCTTGGCTTGGGAAGCTTGACGTTGGAGTCCTCAAGCCATCGGACTATCCGTCGCTCGGACCAATGCTGGCGGCCCCCAGGGTGGGCTGCCCCAGGATTGGGCAGCCCACCCGCGGCTCCGGCGCTCATTCCACTGCAGCCAGCACCGTTCCGGGTTGGCGGCGCTGGCGGATGTGGCGGGTGAGGGCGCGGGCTCGTTTCGAGCCGATGCTGAGCTGTTGGCGGAGGGTGTCGGCGGAGATCGGACGTTGGTAGAGGTTCCAGTGTTCAGAGCCGAGCCGGCATGCCTCTTCGCGCAGGGGATCGTTGTCCTCGCCGTGCGATACCTCGGAGTCTGTGTCGGTGGTGTTGGCGCTGTGACCGGGCACGTTGTTCACGACCGTGCGGAACGTTGGCACATCCTTGGCCTTCTCGGGAGTCTCCAGTGTCTGGCTGGCCCCGCCCGGGGCCGCCGAATCCGGCTGCGCTGAGTCGGGCTCCTCGGCCTCGGGAATGATCCCATTCGTCGTCTCCGCGCGGCGGCGCTTGAGTGCCTGGTTGAGCAGTTCGACCGACAGCAGCAGCGCCAGGGGAGGGCAGGCGGCCACGGCGATGGAGAAGGCGTTTAGCTCGGGGGCGGAGGCGATGTTGGCGCACAGCGAGAGCCCGATGCCGAGGGTGAACGACAGCCATGCCTTCCAGTGCCCGGTGGCGCTATACCGATGGCCGGCCTTCCACAGTTCGATGGTCGCCATCGTCAGCAACCCATCGACGATGAGCGGCCAGAGCGTGGACGCCACCTCATCTCCCTACACAAAATATATCTCGTGGATTTCCGACGCGGGACACTAGCGGCACGGCCGCGCCTTCGTCCTCCAGCTGGCGCAGCGATGAAGCTCGTAGCCAGTGGAAAGACCAACAGGAAGATCGCGGCCGAACTCGTCATCGCAACCCGCACGGTGGATAGCCACGTCGAACACATCCTGACCAAACTCGGCTTCAACTCCCGCACGCAAATCGCTGCGCTCTTCGCCAAACAGGTGCCGGACTCATGATCGCTTCCGACGGAACGCTCGACCAAAATGGCCACTCCGCACAGTCCCGCGCAGCCAGTGGTCAAACTCGTCGATGTCCACCCCGGTGGCTACGCCGAGCAGCAGCGCCGCCTGCTCAACCAGGCGATCTTCCACGGCCTCGACATCGAGGACGAGGAGATCACCACGGCGATTTCCGTGAGCCCTTCGGGCAGCCCCATGCCCTCCAGCGCACGCGGGCCGCCAGGAGACAGCTACGAGATCGCACCGGTCATCCCACAACCCCGGAGCAGTAAGAAGGCCACCCGCAAAGCGGGTGGCGCATCCTCGTTCTCCGGCGTTGAGATCCTGCTCCAAGACCTCAACGCGGGCAGGGGTTCTAATAACAACCCCAACGTGGGGCGCCAGGGGATCGAACCCTGAACCCCAGTCAAGTGCGGGGAGCCCATTGGTTGGGCCATCCTTGCATCGGATGCAATATCACATGCGAACGCGCAGGTCAGCGCCGTGTCGCCCATCTCCGGGCCGCGACGTTCCAGGCTCTGGCCGAGCAACAACGCGGCACGTCCTCGTGCCGCATGCTGTAGCTGTTGCCGCAGGTCAGCAGGCCAATCCAGAGACAAACGACGACCTCCGTCACGGCGCGACAAGGGGAGAGTTGGAGATTGCATCGATTGCAATAATGCGCACTCTACTGGACAGCCTGCGTATCAAGTCCATGCGTATCGGGGCGTTGCAAGTCAGCGCTGGTCTGCAGTTGTGCGAAGTGGAAGCAGCCTCACTGCACCGCGGACTGAGCCGATGATGTGGCACTGACGACGGCGCTGCCACTTGCGAGCCGTCGGATCGTTTCGCGTGTGTGGCTGACCGTTGGCGGCTGGGTGTCGATCACAAGGTGTGTCGAGACGCCTTCGATGTAGGTGTTGATTGCCCGGGCCGCATCCTCGGTGAAATGTCGCCGTAGCGCAGTCAGGCCGACATCGATCAGGTCGTGCGTGAACGGCCGGAACTCGGGGCGACGGGACGCGAGAGCGTAGAGCTCGTAGGAGATCACCCCGCCGGTCACGTCGCCCTGGAAGTCGTCATGGATGAGCGCGACGACCGCTTCGATCGCCGCCTCGGTTTCCAGCTCCTGGTCGAGGCGGGCACTCACCATGTCTCGAACACGCGCCGCGTACCGGCCGAACGCTTCGAGAAGAAGCTCGTCCATGCCGGAGAAGTGGTAGGTCATCGACCCCAGCGGCACGTCGCATCGTGCAGCAAGGACGCGGTGAGTCGTCCCCGCGACTCCATGTTCGGCGATGCATTCGAGGGCCGTGTCGATGATCCGGTCCCGACGGTGAGGGTCCCAGCGCCTTGCCATCTGCTTCCTTCCGTCGGTCGAGAGCCGTGACGGCCGAGCCGGGGCCGGCGGCCACCCGAGCAGCTCGTCGTACGGCCCTGCCATCGATCTGACCAATTTACTATGTACAAGAGTACACATCGATGCGTACACTCGTACGCATCGATGTGATCTCCGCCACCGGTCGGTCTGGGTCGCGCCAGCGGAACCATCGAACATCCAGGTCGGGCCCATGTGCTCGACGTCGTTTGCCGTGCGCTTCATCGGCACCGATGGGAGTTTGAATGACAACCACCACCCCGGCCCTCGGCCCGACGAAGGTCTCCATCGGAGAAAGGGTCGCGTATGCGTCGAGCGACCTCGGGTTCAACCTCGTCTACGTTGCGATCGCCACGTATCTGACGTTCTTCTATACCGAGGTGGCCGGGATCCCGGCCACGACCGTTGGCACGATCTTCCTGGCGGCTCGACTTCTTGACGGCGTCTGGGACCTCCTTGTCGGCGTGCTCATGGAGAAGCTGCACTCACGGTTCGGCAAGGCCCGGCCTTGGTTGCTGTATCTCGCGATCCCGTATGGCCTCTCCGCCGCCCTGCTGTTCACCGCGCCGAACCTCGGTGAAACAGGCAAGGTGATCTACGCCTTCGTCACCTACACGCTGTCGGCCGTGATCATCTACACCGCCATGAACGTCCCCTACGGCGTTCTCAACGCACTCATCACGAAGGACCAGGTGCAGCGTGGCGTCCTGAACACCTACCGGATGATCGCGGCCTACGCCGGAGCACTCATCGTCACCGGTCTCACGATGCCCATCGTCAACGCCACCGGCGGTGACGCGCACAGCTGGACTCTTGCCTTCGGTCTCTACGGAATTCTTGCCGCCGCCCTGTTCTTCATCACGTTCAAGTTCTGCACCGAGCGGGTGGGAACCGCCCGGCACGACGCCATTGCTGACGCAGAGACCGCTGCCCAGTCCATCGAGATCGGAGCCGGCGTCCGGTCGCTGCTGCGCAACAAGTACTGGCTGATGCTCGTGCTGTTCGGCGTTCTGCTGTTCACCGCCTACAGCCTGATGGGCGTCTACCCCTACTACGCCAAGTACGCGCTCGGGGACGAGGGCCTGTCCAGCATGATGTTCACCTTCCGCATGGTCATCGAGTTCGGCGGCGTCTTCCTGGCCCTTCCGTTCATCAAGCGCATCGGCAAGCGCAACATCTCGCTCGCCGGTTGTCTCGCGCTCGTCGTCGGGCAGTGCGTGATCGCGCTGGCGCCGACGAGCCTGACCGTCGTCCTGGTCGGTCTGGGCATCGCCGGCGTCGGTGTGGGCGCCATGTTCGCGGTTCTCTTCGCGATGATCGGCGACACGATCGAGTACGAGGAGTGGCGCAGCGGAATCCGAGCCGAAGGCCTCGTGTACGCCGGTGCCACCTTCGGTCAGAAGGTCGGTGGTGCGGTGGGTGGCATGGCAGTGGGCTGGTTCCTCGGCCTCGCCGGCTACCTCGAGGGCAATATCGACGAGCAACCGGCCTCCGCGCTTCACATGATCGACTTCGTGTTCATCTGGCTCCCGCTCATCATCGCCGTCCCGATGGCTCTGGTGATGCTGCTCTATCGCCTCGACAGGGAGTACCCGCAGATCCTGGAGGCGCTCCGACAGCGTCAGAGCTGACGAGCCCCGACGACCCGCAAACACCCGCGAAGAAGGAACTCTCTTGTCACAGCACATCCTCCCCGCAGACCCGACCTCGACGGGCCAGGGCCCCAAGTCCGATGAATGGTGGCGGTCAGCCGTCGTCTACCAGGTATACCCACGGTCCTTCGCCGACTCCAACGGCGACGGCATCGGGGACCTGCCCGGGATCACCGCGAAGCTGCCGTACCTGCGGGACCTCGGCATCGACGCCGTGTGGCTCTCGCCGTTCTATCCCTCACCGCAGGCAGACGGCGGGTACGACGTCGCCGACTATCGCGACGTGCACCCGATGTACGGCACGCTCACCGATGCGGAGCGCCTGATCGGCACTGCTCATGACCTCGGCCTGCGTGTCTTCATCGACATCGTTCCCAACCACACGAGCGACGAGCACCCGTGGTTCCAGCAGGCATTGGCTGCCGGCCCGGGTTCGCCCGAACGGGCGCGCTACTGGTTCGTCGACTCCGACGGCGGGCCTCCGAACAACTGGCCCTCAGAGTTCGGCGGACCAGCCTGGACCCAGGTTCCCGACGGACAGTGGTACCTGCACCTGTTCGACCGCAAGCAGCCCGACCTGAACTGGGAGAACCCCGAGGTCCGGGAGATGTTCCTCGACACGCTCCGCTTCTGGCTGGATCGCGGTGTCGACGGGTTCCGGATCGATGTGGCCCACCACCTCATCAAGGCCGACGGGTTGCCGGACTTCGAAGGCGACTGGGACGACTACGTGGCCGGTTGCCTCCCGACGAACACCGCGCCATTCGCTGACCAGGACCGGGTCCATGAGATCTACCGCGACTGGCGCGCCCTGCTGGACAGCTACCCCGGTGAGCGCGCGATGGTTGCCGAGGCGTGGGTGACGCCGCACGAGCGCCTGGCGGCCTATGTGCGCTCCGACGAGTTCCAGCAGGCGTTCAACTTCGACTTCCTCCGCGCCGCGTGGGACGCCACCGACCTGCGTGCCCAGATCGCCGCGACGCTGGACGCCAACAGCGCGGTCGGTGCGCCGACTACCTGGGTGCTCTCCAACCACGACGTTATCCGCCACGCGACCCGGCTCGTGCGGGCCAACCCCGCCACCGCACCGTGGGTGCTCGAGGCCGGCGAGCCTACGCCGGATTACGCAACAGGACTCCGGCGTGCCCGGGCCGCCACGACGCTCATGCTTGCGCTTCCGGGGAGCGCCTACCTTTACCAGGGCGAGGAGCTCGGACTTCCCGAGGTCATCGACCTGCCGGCCCATATCCGCCAGGACCCGGCATTCGTCCGGGCCGACGGCCAGCTGCTCGGCCGCGACGGATGCCGCGTGCCGTTGCCCTGGGAGAAGCACGAGGTCGCTTTCGGCTTCAGCCCGGCGGACAAGTCCTGGCTGCCCCAGCCGGAAGTGTTCGGCGAACTTGCCGTCGACCAACAGATCGGCCAACCGGACTCGACGCTCGAGCTCTACCGGACCCTCTTGAGAGTCCGCCGCGAGCGCGAGCTCGGCTCGGGCGCACTCTCGCTCGTCGACCTCGGCGACGACATCGTCGCCGTGGACGTTGCGACATCGATCGGGA
This sequence comes from Saccharopolyspora taberi, assembly GCF_039534165.1. Classification (NCBI taxonomy): domain Bacteria; kingdom Bacillati; phylum Actinomycetota; class Actinomycetes; order Pseudonocardiales; family Pseudonocardiaceae; genus Saccharopolyspora; species Saccharopolyspora taberi. Next base: position 315,253 of record NZ_BAAAUX010000016.1, read on the forward strand.
CGACCCTTGTTGTGGTGAACCTCGGCGACGCGGACTGGCCGATTCCAGCCGACGCCCGCGTGCTCGTGGCGACCTGCCCCGACGTGTCCGACCGCCTGCCGACTGACCACGCCGTGTGGATGGCATGACCTGCCTGACCGACATGCTCACCGCGCAAAATCAAGGTGCAGCACACGATCCAACCTTGCTTGGTTCGTCAGCGGACCGTTCTGGTGAGTTCGTTCCGATGACGCGGGGAACGGTCGAGGATGTTGAGTGGGACGCGGTGTTCGATGGGGCAGCTGTGCCGACGGCGGTGCTGGATGGGCAGGGCCACCCCCGGTACGTGAACCCGGCGTTCTGCACTCTACTGGGCCACGGCGCCCCAGACTTACTGCAGCCAAGCCCGCGCGATTCATCCTGCCTGCGCAACGCTGTTCTGCAACACGCCGTCGTCGGGGACACGATCGCACACGGACGCGCTGTGGCGGAGACGTGGTACCACAAGCCCGACGGCCAGATCGTCTGGGTGCGGCTGTCGGGTTCGACCGTGAAGGATTCCGTTGGCCAGCGCTGCTGGATCCTGTTGCAGGCCGAGGACGTCACCACCGGCCGTAGCCGCGAAATGCTGTGGGAGCAGTGTTTCGCCGCTGCACCGACCGGGATGGCACTGCTGGATCTGCAAGGGCATTGGACATCGGTCAACGACGCCTTCTGCGACCTGCTGGGTTATCGGCGCGACGAGATCCTCGGACTACAGTTTTCCGACCTGACCTACCCTGGCGATGAAGACCAGGGAGACACCGCACTCGCTGATCTCCGCGCGGGCCGCACCACGACCGTCAGCGTGGAGAAACGCTACCGACACAAGGACGGGCACCCGATCACGGTCTTGATCCGGTCCAGTGTCGATCAATACGGCCACCTCGCCGGTGACCATCTCCTGACCGCGGCCGCCGACCAACTGCTGCGCGGCGTTCCCCCCGGTGCCACGGTCGCACGACTCGGCGGCGACGAATTCGTCATCACCTGCCTCGCCGACGACACTCCCGCCGCAGAAACACTACGGGACCGCATCGCAGAACTGCTCGACACCACGACCACCGCAGCAGGACATACCGTCGAACTCAAGGCCAGCGTCGGCATCGCCGTGACCCGCGACCCCACCACACCACCAGAAGAACTCCTCCACACAGCGGATCGAGACATGTACACCCGCAAAAAGAACCCCCGGAATACCTGACACACGACCCGACCATTCGATGACTGCACGGCACGCTCCTCTGAGCCAGGCTTCGTGATCGAGGTTTTCAACTGACCGTGCCCGCAAAGCCAGGTCGTTCACTGCTATATTTGTGGACTTTGTTGCCGCGTCATACTAATGTCCCACAGCGGTCACGCCAATCCAGTCGGAGGCAGGAAAAGGAATTCACATCACACCTCGCGAGTGCTCAGTTTCGTTAGACCAACATTACGCACTCACGATAGCTGACCTGCGGAAACACCAGTCGCGCGCAATGATCCCCGAACTCCTCTTTCCGCGGATAACCACCGGGAACGATCTTAGTCAGTCGTCTGTTTACGTCCACATCGAAATACTCTCGGAGGTCAACATGGATTTTCCAGAAAGGGTGTCGAACCGACTCCCATTGATGCTGAAACCACCATCTCCCGGCCGTGCGGGGCTGCTCGTCCTGCTGGTTCTGGCACTCGCCGCGATCACGCTGCCGGCCAGCGCCGCCCAAACGGACCCCGTCAACCCCGCAAGCCCCTATTCCGTCTCCTCGCCCGACGGACAGATCGAGGTCGGCTTCGCGCTGAAGTCCGGGAAGCCCTTCTACAACGTGTCGCACCACGGAAAGCCGTTCCTGCTTGACTCCTCTCTGGGCATGCAGTTCAAGGATGCCCCCGCGCTCGACGACGACTTCGAAGTGACCTCCGTGCATCGGGACACGCAGGACTCGACGTGGAAGCTCCAGTGGGGTGAGCGCAAGGAGATCCGGAACCACTACAACGAGCTGACGATCGACCTGCGGGAGAAGTCGGCCCCTGGGCGCCAGTTGCAGGTGGTCTTCCGCGTCTTCGATGACGGCGTCGGCTTCCGGTATGTGCTGCCGCGCCAGGACGCGATGAACGAGTTCGCAATGACCGAAGAGGACACCGAGTTCCGCTTCGCCGGCAACTTCACCGCGCACTCGATCCCGGCCGACTACGGCCCCGGTATCGGTGACGAGCACCTCTGGCGGACCACTCCGCTCTCGCGGGTCGACGCGGCCAACACGCCGCTGACCATCGAGACGCCCGACCGTGGTTTCGCCACGCTCCACGAGGCCAACCTGGTCGACTACGCGAGCATGACCGCGGCGAGCACAAAGGATGGCAGTCCAAGCCTGCGTTCGGCGCTGGTGCCCATGCCGGATGGAGTCAAGGTGCGGGGCACGGCGCCGCACAGTTCGCCTTGGCGCACGCTGACCATCACGGACACGGCTCCGCAGCTCATGGAGTCGAACCTGGTGCTCAACCTCAACGACCCGTGCCAGATCTGCGGCGGGGACACGTCGTGGATCAAGCCGGGCAAGTACGTGGGGGTGTGGTGGGAGATCCACAAGGGCCTCTCCACCTGGACCGAGGGCCCCAAGCACGGTGCCACCACTGAGAACGCCAAGCGCTTCATCGACTTCGCTGCGGCGCACAAGATCCCGTACGTGATGACCGAGGGATGGGACAAGAACTGGGAAGAACAGCCTCCCGGGAGCTACCTGACCTCCAACGCCGCATCCGACTTCGATCCCAAGGAAGTCATCCGCTACGCCGAGAGCAAGGGCGTGAAGTGGGAGGCCCACAACGAGACCTTCGGTGACGTCTCGAACTACGACCGGCAGATCGACGATGTGTACGCCGAATACGAGCGGCTCGGGATTCCGGCGGTGAAGACCGGCTACGCCGGGGACACCAAGATCGACGGCCAGCCGCACCCGCACTACGACCAAACGATGATCAACCGCTACCGGGAGCACATCAAGAAGGCCGCAGACCACCACCTGATGGTCGAGGCGCACGAGATCGTCAAGGACACGGGCGAGCGGCGCACGTTCCCCAACTTCATGACCCGGGAAGCCGTCCGGGGCCAGGAGTACGAGGCATGGAGCGAAGGCAACCCGCCCAAGCACACGGTCGACATCCCCTTCACCCGGATGATGGCCGGTCCGGTCAGCTACACGCCAGGAATCTTCAACATCAAGTGGGACCCGCCCGGTCCTGGAGTGCCTTGGGCCACCATGGAACCCACCCGGGTGCACACCACACGGGCGAAGCAGCTGGCCATGTATCCCGTGTATCTCAGCGGGCTGCAGATGCTTGCGGACCTCCCCGAGCACTACGAAGGCAAGCCGGAGTTCGCTTTCCTCGAGGAGGTGCCGACCACCTGGGACGACACCAAGGCGATCAACGCCAAGATCGGGGAATACGTGACGATGGCCCGCAAGAGCGGGGCCGCGTGGTACGTGGGCAGCATGACCAACGAGCAGGCGAGGTCCCTGCCCGTTCCGCTGCAATTCCTCGACCCCGGCACGACATACACCGCCACTGTCTATGGCGACGCTCCGGGGACCGATCTCGAGAACAACCCCGATCAGGTCGAGATCAAGCGCGTCCTGGTCAAGAGCACCGACAGCCTCATCGCACGCATGGCCGCCAGCGGCGGCCAAGCGGTGAAGCTCGAACCCGCGAGCAAGACGGACCTGGAGACACTGCCGAACTGCAGCCAGGACACATCCGTGTGCCAATGATGTTGTGCTGATCGAAGTGCCCGGGCACCGGTTTCGTTCCGGTGGCCGGGCACTCAGGTCCCGCTATCTGTCGATGACGCCGACATCATCGACCCGGAACGCGTGTCGCTTCGGCGGGGCACGACGGCGCTCGAACCCGCCTTGCGGGCTTACCGGCCCTGCGGCTCCCCTGAGACGTCGGCCAGTTGCTCGAGGTCGCGGGCTCGCCGATGCTGGTCTTCGGCCACCGCGAGCATGTGCTGCCGGTGACGCTGGACGAGGGTCCACCGACGCGCTTCGAGGGCGACGTTCATCTCGTGCTCGGCGCGCTGGGTGCAGCAACGCCCTCCAGGCACTGCGCTTCATCGAGGGTGGTGTGTGCTGGATGAGATGATCGGTCACTCATCACATTCGCGGAAGGCCAGTGGGTGCCGCTAGGGCGCGGCCGTGTTCAGGCACCAGTACCGTTCGCCAATGCTGGTGTTCTTTGGCGGATGTGATGGGTGAGGGTGCGGGCTCGGGTTGAGCCGATTCTGAGCTTTCGGCGGAGCGTGTCAGCTGAGATCGGACGTCTGTACTGGTTCCAATGTTCGGCGTCGAGCCGGTATGCCTCGTCACGTAGTGGATCGTCCTCAGCGTGCAGTGCTTCCGGGACATTGCCCGCGTAATTAGCGCTGTGACCAGGTGTGTTGTTCACAGGCGTGTACAGTGCTGGCACATCTTCCGTGCCCTGGGGACCTTCCATTGTCCGGCTGGCTTCCCCAGCAGCCGTCGCCGAGTTCGGCTGCGCTGAGCCGGCGTCCTCGGGCTCGCGAACGGTCCCACTCGTTGTCTGGGTGCGGCGCCGCTTGAGCGCCTGGTTGAGCAGTTCAACAGACAGAAGCAGAGCCAGGGGTGGGCAGGCAGCCACCGCGATGGAGAAAGCGTTTAGCTCGGGGGCGGAGGCGATGTTGGCGCACAGCGACAACCCGATGCCGAGGGCGAACGACAGCCACGCCTTCCATCGGCCGGTCGCGCGATGATGGTGACTTGCCTTCCATAGTTCGATGGTGGCCGTCGTCAGCAAGCCGTCGACGATGAGAGGCCAGAGGGTGGCGGTGGTGGTGTCGGCTCCGAAGCGCAGCGCGAACTCGCGGCCGTGCCGGTAGGAGACGTAGGCCGCGCCGGCGGCTACGAGCAGGGTGCATGCGCATTGCAGGCGCAGGGATCGATCGGCGGCAGGGCTGGACGTGAATGGAGTGTTGTTCATCCGGCATCGCCTCCTCGGCCGCGCCGACGGCGGACAATGCCGACCCTGGCGGAAATCCGCAGTTCGCGGCGTGAGCGGTTTCGTGCGGATGCTGTACGAGCCTCGCCGGGGGCACGAACGCACACTGCGTCCGCAGCCAGAGCATTCCCTAGGAACGGCAGACTGATCTGGTACGGCGTGTTGGTCATTAGACGTCACCCGCCCGAGACCATCCTGGGGTGTCGCGCATCGTGACATCGGCCTCGCGCCGGTGTCGGAGAGTGGTTTCTGAGTCCTCCACGCCCATGTCGGCGCAGGAACGGATCAGAGTCACTGGTTCAATCCCAGTATCGCGCACCAGTCTTTTCCGGACAGCGGCCCCGCTCCGACGAGGAGCGGGGCCGCTGCCGTCTGTGCTTTTCGCGGATTGTTCCGAACGCTTTCAGCCCCAAGGCCAATTCCGGGTCGACCAATCCGAAAGGGACCTTGAGCGCGCGGCGGACCTGCGGGACTTCACCACCGCTGCGCGGCGGCGGCGGTGAAGTCCCGCCCGGCCCCGCCTCGTAGGGCCCGGGGGAACCGACCCGGCGAGGCGAGCTTCACTCCGCGGTCGCGACGAGCAGGGTCACGTCCAGCGGAAGGGTCGCGCTGTGGCTGTAGGAGAAGCCCGTCTGGTCGAGCAACGACTGGAACTCGCCGAGGGTGCGCTCCTGGCCGCCGGTGTTCATCAGCATGTGGATGTCCCAGTCGAAGGCCAGGGACGGGCGGCCGTCGACCGGGATGACCCGCTCGATGATCAGCAGGGTCGCGCCGGGGTCCACCGCCGCGCGCACGTTGCGCAGCACGGTCCGGCAGTCCTCGTCGTCCCAGTCGTGCAGGATCCGGGACAGCAGGTAGACGTCGTGGTTGGCGGGCACCGACTCGAAGAAGTCCGTCGCCACCACCTCGCAGCGGTCCGCGACGCCCGTCGCGCTCAGGCGCTCGCGGGCGGAGTCGCCGATGCGCGGCGTTTCCGCGAGGACCCCGGACAGGCCGGGGTTGGCCTTGAGGATGACCTCCAGCAGGGCGCCGTTGCCGCCACCGACGTCCACAACGGACTTCGCCTCGGCGAAGGCGAACGCGTCCGGCACCGCGCTGAAGAAGGCGTTGCCCGCGTTCATCGCGCGGTCGAAGACGTGGCCGGCTTCCGGGTGTTCGACGTAGTAGTCGACCCACGTCGTGCCGAACACCTGCGGGAAGGACTGCTCGCCGGTGCGGATGCTGTGCAGGATCTGGCCGAACGACGGGTAGGCCTGCTCGCCGTAGAGGATCGCCAGGTCCGACATCGACTTGGGGTGGTCCCGGCGGAGCAGATCGCCGCGGGGGCCCAGCGCGAACCCGTTGACGTCGTCGCCGGTCACGACGTCCAGGCTGGTGAGCATTCGCAGCAGCCTTCGCAGGGCCTCGGGGTGCGTGCCGGTCTGCTCGGCCAGTTCGGAGTGGGAGCGCGTTCCCTCGTGCAGCCGGTCCGCCAGCTCCAGCTTGACGAACGCGTAGACCGCGTACGCCCTCGCCGGCGCGAGCAGCAGCTCCACCATTCCCCGCGCGTGTTCGCCGGTCCTGCCCTGTTCCATCCCGGAACCACCCGTCCTCTCGTCTGACGTCATCGTCGTGCACACCTCATTCGTGCGGTGTTGGTGCGGAAATCCCGTCACCGTTGGCTGTGCAGGTCGTAGCTGCTCAGGAACTCCTCGACGGCGCGCCGAGGTCCGGTGAAGTCGTAGTGGCGGAACGCGTTGGCCTTCGCCACGAACGGCGGCCCCGCGTAGAACATCTCGTACTGGTGGTGCCTGCTGCCGAACTCGGAGCCGATCATGTCCCAGGCCAGCTTGAACAGCTTGATCCGCTCCTCCGCGGGAACGCCCGGCGAGCTCAGGTAGAACTGGAAGTCCGGCGCGGTCTCGGCGTTCAGCAGCTCGTCGCGAGAGGACGGCAGCTGGATCACGCCGCCGCCGACCAGTTCGCGCAGGATGCGCAGCACCCGCGGGTAGACCTCGGACTGCATGCCCATGGCGCCGTACAGGAAGCGCGGGTTCGGCCGGGCCACACCGCTGGAATCGGTGATCGCCTCCGCCTCCGACGCGATCAGGCAGGCCTCCACCATGGCCGCCAGCGAGGCCAGCTCCCCGAGCTTCTCCACGACGGCCGGGTTGCGGTCGGTCTGGTTCATCCCGCAGATCTTGCCGATCACGCCGAGGATGAACTGGAGCTTGACGACCAGCCGGACCTGGGCCTGGTGGTTGCTCAGGGAATGCGCCGCGGTGTCGAAGAACTGCGCCCGGACGCCCTCGACGTCGCGGCACACGAAGACGTCCTCCCACGGCACGAAGACGTCCTCGAAGACCACCGTGGCGTCGCTCTCGTCGAACCTGGTCGACAGCGGGTAGTCGAACACGCTCGGCTGGCCCGGGCCGTACGGCCGCCTGCAGTACAGCCGGACGCCGGGCGCATTCGCCGGAACCACGAACGACAGCGCCTGGTCCGAGTCCTCCGGGGCGACCGGCTGGATCCGGCTGACGAAGATGTAGTCCGAAACCGCCGAACTGGTGCCGAGCATCTGCGACCCGCGCACGACGATCCCCTCGTCGGTCTCCTCCGTGACGACGACCGGGATCTGCCGCTGTGCCGCGGAATCCGCGGGTTTGGGCATGCGGCCGGTCTGCGGGGGAGTGAGCACGTAGGTCAGGAACGGGCTTTCGGCGAGCAGCTTGCGGTACCAGTGGTCGACGCTCCCGGAAAGCTGGTACGGATCGCGGTCGAAGAGCCCGGGACTGCCCGCGAAACCGGCGAAGAAGCTCGCCACGTGGTCCGGTCCGCGGCCGACCCAGCCGTGCGACAGCGCGGACCACTTCGCGATCGCCTCGTGCCGGGTGGCCAGATCCGCCGCGGAGCGGGGGATCAGGGCCGGTTTGAGCGCCGGTGCGCCGGTCTCCGGCGCGGTCTGGAGCATGCCGTTCTCGGGCCGTGCGGCGAAGTCGTACATCTTGGCGACGGAGTTGGTGACACCGCGGAACGCCGGGTGGTCCGCGACGTCGGCGACCTTCGCGCCGTCGAGGTACACGGTCCGCCCGTCCGACAGGGCGGCGAGGTATTCCTTGCCCGTGCGCATGCTGATAGAACCTCCGCTGGGAATGCACTGGCCGACATCGCCAGGCCACGACTTGTCCGGCAGTCCCGGGCCCCGTGCCGGCCCGGTGCTTGCCACCGCAGTAGATTCCAGGCCCCGGTGGCGAGCGGGACAAGGTGTCTCGCCAAGAAGATCGACGACTGCGTCCACAGTGGAGTGAGGCGCGTCCAACTGCGGACGGGGACGCAGTTGGACGGTGTGAACGGCGTCACGGGCCCGGTGTCCGCAAGACGCATTGCGCGGATGGCGGCGTACCGGTAACCAGTAACCCGATCAGACCCGTCGATCGAGAGCGAAGCTGATGAGGACACAACCCTGCCGCGGCGGCCTCGCGCCGGAAGCCGAACTTCACTGCTCTCCCCGGAATCGGGGCCTGTTATGACCGGGCCGGACCAGGTGCGGACCCTGGGCGCGGCCGACGAGAACGACGCGGCACCGATCCGCCACGTCATCGACCTGATCACCGGAGCCTGGCGGACGCAAGCCGTCCACGCCGCCGTCCGGCTCGACCTGCCGGACCACGTGCGGGACGGGCACCGGTCCGACGAGGCGCTGGCCGACCGGACCGAGACCGGCGTCGACCACATCGGCAGGCTGATGAGCCTGCTCGTCGCACTCGGCCTCTTCGAGCGCGACACCGAACGCCAGTACCAGCTCACCGACGCCGGAGCGCAGCTGCTGCGGGATGCTCCGGGTTCCCTGCGGGACATGTGCCTGCTGCACGGCGAGGAGTTCTACGCGGCCTGGGGGCACGCGCACGACGCCGTCGCGGGCGAGAAGACCACCGGATTCGCGTTGGCCTACGGGCAAGAATGCTACGCGTACCTCCAGGAGCACAACGACGTCGCGAAGCGCTTCCAGCGCGCGCTGCGCGCCAGCAACCAGGTCGTGTGCGACGCCGCACCGCACGCCCTCGACTTCGCGGGCAAGCGGATCATCGACGTGGGCGGGGGCAACGGCGCCTTGCTCGCGGCCGTCCTGCGGGCCGTCCCGGACGCGACCGGTCAGCTGGTGGACCTGCCGCACATGGCCGAGATCGCCAAGGGGGAGCTCGCCGATTTCCTCGGCGACCGGGCGGAAGTGCGCTCGGGCGACATGTTCGAGTCGGTGCCGGAAGGCGGTGACGTCTACCTGCTCTCCCGCGTGCTCGGGGACTGGGGCGACGAGGACTGCGAACGGATCCTGACCAACTGCCGCCGGGCGATGTCGGCCTCCTCGCGCCTGATCGTGATCGAGCGCTTCGTCACCGACCGGCCGGGGATGCTGCTGCCGCAGCTCTGGGACGTCCACCTGATGGTCATCAACGGCGGACGCCAGCGCATCTTCACCGGGGTCGAGCAGCTGGTCGAGCGGGCCGGTTTCCGCCTCGCCGAAACCGTCGACCTCCCGCTGGAGACGACCGCTCTGGTGCTGGAACCGAGCGGGGCGTGACGAACGCGGAGGGGCGGGCCGCGGTGGCCCGCCCCTCCGCGGACGCCGGATCAGACCTTGGCCAACGCGTTCCTGACGTAGTCCTTGAGGACGAAGCCCGGCCGCTCGGCCTCGGCGGGCTCCAACGCGCTGTCGGCGGCGAGCAGCTTGCGCGCGGCCATGTGATCGCCGGGGCGGTTGACCGACTCGACCCCGACCAGGCGGCGATCCCGGAACAGCAGCACCGAGAACGCGCTTTCGCCGTCGCCCAGCAGGACCTCGGTGTCGTGGCCGTCCGACACCCCGGCGATCTGGAGCCGGGCGTCGAACTGCTCGGTCCAGAACCACGGCACGGCGCGGTAGGGCCGCGGCGCGCCCGTGAGCCGGTCGGCGACGCAACGGGCGTGGTCGGTGGCGTTCTGCACCGACTCCAGCCGGACCCGCCTTCCCAGCCGGGCGTGCGGGAAAGCCGCGCAGTCGCCGATGGCGGAGATGTCCGGGTCGCTGGTGAGCAGGTCGTCGCCGACCACGACGCCGTCGGCCACCTCCAGCCCCGCTTCCTCGGCCAGCTCGGTGTTGGGCGTGATGCCGACGCCGAGCACCACCAGGTCCGCGGGCAGCTCAGTGCCGTCGGTGAGTTCCACCGCCGACACGTGCCCGCCGGTGCCGTGGAACGCGCGGACACCGCTGCCGAACAGCACCTCGTTGCCGTTCTCCCGCTGGAAAGCGGTGAACCGCTCGGCGGTCCGGGCCGACACGACGCGGGCCATCGCGCGGTCCGTCGCCTCGACCACCGTCACCCGGTGGCCGAACTTGCTTGCCGCGGCGGCGATTTCGAACCCGATGAACCCGGCGCCCACGACGACCACCCGCTCCGCGGCGGCCAGGCCGGCCCGCAGCGCGTCGGCGTCGGCGCGCGTCCGCAGCGTCGTGATGCCGCGCAGATCGGCCCCGGGAACCGGGAGCGACCTGGTGCGCGAACCGGTGGCGAGCACCAGGTGCCCGTAGGCGACCGACTCGCCGTCGGCGAGCCGGACCGCGCGGGCCTCCCGGTCGATCCCGACAACGCGCTGGTTGATCAGCGTGATGTCGTTCTTGGCGTAGTACGCCGCGGACCGGAACTCCGGGTCCTCGTCGCCGGCCGCCAGGTAGGTCTTCGACAGCGGCGGACGCTGGTAGGGGGTGCCGGGCTCGTCGCCGATGAGCACGACCCCGCCGGAAAACCCTTGGGAGCGCAGCGAAGCAGCGGTCTGGTAGCCCGCCTGTCCGGCACCGACCACGACCGCGTCGGGAACCGGGTTCATCAGACCTGCCGCTCCGGTGTGTGCACGACCAGCCCGTCGAACTGCTCGGTCACCTTCAGCTGGCAGCTGAGCCTGCTGTTGGGCTGCCGCTCGCAGAAGGTGCCGTCCAGCATCTCGTCCTCGTTCTCCTGGATGGGCAGGAGCTTGGGCAGCCAGTCGGGCTCCACGTAGACGTGGCAGGTGCCGCACTGGGCGTTCCCGCCGCACTCGGCGACGATCCCGTCGACGTCGTTGGACACCGCGCCGCGCATGACGCTGGTGCCGACGGGTACGTCCACGGTGTCCTGGGTGCGGTCGAAGTGGACGTAGGTGATCTTGGGCATTGCTGCGTGCTCCTCGGTGGTCCGTAACTGCGGAAAACTTCGGGTGTCGCGAAATGCCGGACCCTCGTCTCGGCACTTCCGGCGCACCGGACCGGCGTCCGGTCGGTCCCAGCCCGTCCGGACCAGTGGGTTCGGGCTTTCGACGCGAACATGATTCGGCGGCCATCCGGTGCTGACGTGCGGCAGCAGCGCAGACGACCGCTCGGGCGCGATTCTGGCAATCCGCGGTGTGGAATGTCAAACTCCTCCGGCATACATGCCGGAAATGGTCTGAGGCCATAGCTCAGATGTGATGAGCGGGTGGTTCGCATTAATTCCCGGTGCGCCGAACGGTGGCGCTGGACAGATCTTGACAACCCGTCCGGGCCCCCCGAGAATCGAGCCCGACTGGTCATATTGGGGGACGCCGCGGCGAGAACGTGCAAACCGTTTACTGCATTCAGGTGAAGCTCTAGTGCATTCAGGTCATCCGTGGTCGAGCTGCCGGTAATCGGCGCGGCCACGCCGGCGCACCGCGTTTCCGGCGGCCATGATGCGAGTTCGACTGATTGAGAGGTTCCGACTGTGACAGACGAGTCCGCCCGCACTTCGGCGTTCGAGAACGACCTGGACCTGCGTCGCCGCAACCGGGAGACGGTCGCCAAGTACATGGAGTACATCAAGGGGGAGCTCCGGCTGGAGCGCTACCAGCTGTTCACCGAGGACGGAACCGCCGGTCTCTACACCACCGACAGCGGTGAGCCGATCGTCTTCCGGGGCACCGAGCAGCTCAAGGCGCACGGCGAGTGGTCGCTCAAGGTGCTGCCGGACTGGGTCTGGACCAACGTCCAGATCTTCGAGACGCAGGACCCGAACCGGTTCTGGGTGGAGTGCGAGGGCGAGGGCAAGATCCTGTTCCCCGGTTATCCGGAGGGGCGCTACGAGAACCACTTCATCCACTCCTTCGTCCTCGAGGACGGCAAGATCAAGGAGAACCGGGAGTTCATGAACCCGATCCGCCAGTTCCACGCGCTCGGCATCGAGCCGCCGCGGATCAAGCGGGCCGGAATTCCGGCCGACTGATCTTTTCCGGCGCCTGCCGGATTGTTTCTCCGGTGCCCGCGCGGCAGCGATTCCGGTCGCTTCCGCGCGGGCACCGCATTTTTTTTGCGGCGGTTTCCGGTGTGGTCGGAAATACTTGTCGCTCTCCCCGTTCCGCCGATATGTTGTGGCCATGCGCAACTATGTCGTAGCTGATGTTTTCGCGAACCGTCCGCTGCACGGAAACCCGGTGGCCGTTTTCCTCGACGCGGAGGGCCTGTCCCCCGAGCTCATGCAGCGCATCGCGCGGGAGATGAACCTGTCGGAAACCACGTTCGTGCTGCCCGCGGAGGCCGACGGCGATGTCCGCGTCCGGATCTTCACCCCGGTCAACGAACTGCCGTTCGCCGGGCATCCGACGTTAGGCACCGCTATCGCGCTCGGTGAGACGTTCTCCGGTGACCGCCTGGGAATGGAAACGCACATGGGCACCATTCCGTTCGACCTGAAGCGGGAAGGTGGCCGCGTCGTTTCGGCGAGCATGCGCCAGCCGGTTCCGGACTGGTGGGAATTCGAGCGCGCCGACGAACTGCTCGCGGCCCTCGGGCTGGAGAAGTCCACGCTGCCGGTCGAGATCTACCGCAACGGGCCGCGGCACGTCTTCGTCGGGCTGGAAAGCGTGGCGGCGCTTTCCGCGGTCAACCCGGACCACCGCGCGCTCGCCGATTTCCCGGACATGGCGACGAACTGCTTCGCGGGCTCGGGATCGCAGTGGCGCTCCCGGATGTTCTCCCCGGCCTACGGCGTCGTCGAGGACGCGGCGACCGGTTCGGCGGCCGGGCCGCTCGCGCTGCACCTGATCCGGCACGGCCTGGTCGAGTACGGCCAGCCGGTGACGATCACCCAGGGCGTCGAGATCGGGCGCGCCTCGGTGATGCACTCGGTGATCACCGGGTCCACCGCGGGGATCGACGACATCGCGGTCTCCGGTGAGGCCGTGGTCGTCGCCCGCGGGCAGCTGATGGTCTGACCGGCGCCCGCCTCCGCCGGTGTCCGGAGGAGTCCCGCCTCCGGACACCGGGTTCCGACGCATTTTCCGGATGGAATCGATTTATTCGATGTCGCGGTCAGCATGCACTGATCACGGTATTGGTATTAGAACGTATTACACGATGCCGGTACGGTGTTGTCAGAAAGCATGAGCACGAGGTTCCACTCATCTGTTCTGATTCGGATCGACAGGTGCACCTTCGAAGCGTTGTTCGCCATGTGGTGAATAGCGTTGGACGATTCGGTGACCGCCGCTGGGGGAGCTGATCGGGAATCGGACGGCATGCCGACCGCAGAACGACGAGCGCATTCCATCCTGCGAGGAACACCATGATCTACACCACTGTGGTCACCGACGGGACCGGTGAGCACGAAACGCCGGACTCCGCGATGCGCGCGGAACTCGCCGCGCTGTCGGCTCCGTCGCGCATCGCCATCGCCGAACTCCGCCCCGCCGACTCACCGCGCGCGAACGTCCAGGACGACCAGCACGTCCGGCGGCTGCTCGACATCTCCGCCGACCGGCTCCCGCCGATCGTCGTGCACCGCGCGACGCGGCGGGTCATCGACGGCATGCACCGGCTGACCGCCGCGCGCCTGCGCGGGGACAGCACGATCACCGCGGTGTTCTTCGACGGCAGCACCGCCGACGCCTTCGTGCTCGGGGTGCGGCTCAACGCCCGCCACGGGCTGCCGCTGTCCCGCGCGGAGCGCTCCGCCGCCGCGGCCAAGATCATCGCCTCGCACCCGGGCTGGTCGGACCGGATGATCGCCGAGGCGGTCGGGATCTCGGCCAAGGTGGTGGCCGCGATCCGCTGCCGGGTGGCGGGGGAGCAGCCGAGCGGGATCAGGATCGGCAAGGACGGGCGGGCACGGCCGGTGGACGGGGCGCGCAGGCGGGCGCTGGTCGAGCGGCTGCTCGCGGAGGATCCGGGCGCGTCGCTGCGGAAGGTCGCGCGGGAGGCCGGGGTCGCGGTGGAGACCGTCCGGCGCATCCGGGCGCGGTCGCAGGCGCTGCCGGAGGCGCGGGAGGCGGGCGGCGCCCCGCAGCCCCGGCAGGAGGAGCCGATGACGCCGGCGGAAGCGTTGCGGGTGCTCAAGAACGACCCGACCCTGCGCTTCTCCGAGACCAGCCGGACGTTGCTGCGGCTGCTCGACGCCGGCTTCTCCGGTGGCGACTCCTGGCAGCGCATGATCGACAACGTCCCGCAGCACTGCGCGGGGATCGTCGCCGGGCTGGCCCGGCAGTACTCCGAGGCGTGGATGTCGGTCGCGGACCAGCTGAGCGAGTCCTGAGGACTGGGCCGCCAGATGGACGTCGCCTCCCAGCGGTTGGGAGTGATTGCGCCGGACGTGTGAAACCGCCGTATCCGCCGTGCAACCCGCGCGCCGCCCCCGCCGCCGCGCGGTTTCTGTCGGCGGGTGGTGTTTTCCTGCGCGAACGAGTTGTCCACAAGAGCTGGAAACGCGGTCCCTGGGCCCGGGAACGAGCCGGAGATCTCCCGAATGTCCGGTCAAGGCTAGGCTAAGGTGAACCGCTGGAGGTGATCTTCGTCGATGGACCTGTTGCGCCTTCGGTACTTCCAGGTCGCCGCGCGGCACGAGCACATCAGCCAGGCCGCGCAGGAGCTGTGCATCGCCCAGCCGTCGCTGAGCCGGGCGATCGCCCGGCTGGAGGCCGAACTCGGGGTGCTGCTGTTCGACCGGCAGGGCAGGCAGGTTCGCCTCAACCAGTTCGGGACGGCGTTCCTGCGGCGGGTCGACCGGGCGCTGCGGGAACTCGACGACGGCAGGCTCGAACTCCTCGACGCCGCCGGCCTCGAACACGGTTCGATCACCATCGCCAGCGAGACGCAGCTGACCCTGACCTCGGTGCTCAAGGGGTTCATGGCCGAGCAGCCCGGGGTCACCGTCCGGCTCAACCAGCTCAGCGCCGACCTGATGGCGCGCCAGCTGCGCGCGGGTGAGATCGACCTGTGCCTGGCCTCGCAGCCGATCGGCGGGCCGCCGCTGGTCACCTTCGAGCTCGTCCAGGAGAAGGTCTTCCTGGCCGTTCCGGTGAGCCACCCGCTGGCCGGTGCCGAGCGGGTCTCCCTGGAGGACATCGCCGACGAGCCGATCGTGGCGACCCGCGAGGGGTACTGGCAGCGGACGCTGACCGACCAGCTGTTCGAGAGCGCGGGCCTGCGCCCGAACATCACCTGCGAGGGCAACGAGCCGGGGGCGACGCAGGACCTGATCGGCGCCGGGCTCGGCATCGGCCTGCTGCCCCAGATCGGGCGCACCGCCGCGACCCACACCCCGGTGTCCTGGCTGGAGCTCGACGCCCCGGGCTGCGTGCGGACGCTGAGCCTGGTGTGGAACGAGGAGTCGTACCTGTCGGTGGCGGCCGAGCGCTTCCGCGATTTCGCCATCCGCCACTTCCGGAACAACCGGGAATGAAAGGTTTTTCCCACCGCGCCGGGAATCCTGCCGAATGGCGCTGTCGGGTGAACTCCGGAACGGCGTGATCGCGTTCCGGGCCTGTTGTCCTGGCTTATAGCAAATCGGTCATCTTTGCATGCCAGTTTTGGTCTTGGAAAGCATGGAGCGAGTTCCCTAGCCTCTTTTGCGTAGACACATCATGCATGCGCCGGGCGGCTCGGAAAGCGGCCGAACGGCCGCCAACAGGAGCGATGACCCTCCCGATGCGAACACCACGTTCATCCGGTCCGTGCCGCGTGCCCGAGCGCACCGCACGGCAAACCCGTATCCCGTCCCGGCCGGACGCAGTCCGGTCCCACGGCGCACCCGGTGAGGGGAGCTGACGATGGAAACCCTGGACATCGCCCGGTGGCAGTTCGCGGCGACCACCAGCATCCACTGGTTGTTCGTCATCCTCACCATGGGACTCGTCCCGCTGGTGGCGGTCATGCACACCCGGGCCGCGCTCGCCAAGGACGCGGACAAGAAAGCGGCGCTGGAGCGGATGACCCGGTTCTGGGGTCAGCTCTACCTGATCAACTACGCGCTCGGGATCGTGACCGGTCTGGTCATGGAATTCCAGTTCGGACTCGGCTGGAGCGGGCTGAGCAAGTTCGCCGGGAACGTCTTCGGCGCCCCGCTGGCGCTGGAAACGCTGATCGCGTTCTTCGCCGAGTCCACGTTCCTGGGCATGTGGATCTTCGGCTGGGGCCGGCTGCGGTCCTCGGTGCACGTCGCGCTGATCTGGCTGGTCGCGCTGACCGCCTACCTCTCGGCGTACTGGATCCTGGTCGCCAACGCGTTCATGCAGCACCCGGTCGGCTACGAGGTGCGCGACGGCGTCGCCTACCTGACCGACTTCGCGGCGCTGATGACCAACTCGAACGCGATGCTCGCGCTGCTGCACATCGCGGGCGCCGCGCTGGTGACCGGTGGCCTGTTCATCGCCGGGATCAGCGCCTACCACTACGCCCGCCGGACCGAGGAGCGCGAGGTGTTCGGCCGGTCGCTGCGGCTGGGCGTGGTCGTGGCCGCGGTCGCGAGCTTCCCGGCCTACATGGTCGGCGCCCTGCAGTACCCGATGCTCGGCAAGACCCAGCCGATGAAGCTGGCGGCGCTGGAGCCGGGGCCGGGGGCGCCCGCGCTGGCCGAGCAGATGGCCGCGCAGCACGGACCCGGCAACTACCTGCCTCCACAGTGGATGGTCCACGCGCAGTACGTGATGCTTTACGCCGGATACGTCGTGTTCATCGTCTCGATCCTGGCGTTCCTGGTGCTCTACCGCCGGGCGCTGGTCCGGTTCCTGCCGCTGGGGCTGCTGGTCGTGGCGATCGCGGCCTACCCGGTCGGCGAGTTCGTCGGCGGGATCATCTACTACGGCACCGCGGGCCCGAACCGGCTGACCATCTACATCGCCACTGCGGTCGTCCTGGCCGTGCTGCTCTGGTTCGGCGACCGGGTGGCCCGGGCGCGCTGGCTCGGTTACGTGCTGGCCGCGCTGATCCCGCTGCCGTTCATCGCCGCGCTGGCGGGCTGGCTGTTCCGCGAGGGCGGGCGGCAGCCGTGGGTCGTCTACGGCGAGCTGACCGCCGAGGAGGCGATCGGACCGGTCAGCACCGGAGCGGCGATGCTGTCGTTCGTGTCGTTCACCGCCGTGTTCGCGGCGCTGGCCGTGACCAACTGGATCATGATCGCCCGCTACGCGCGCCGCGGGCCCGCCGGCACCCAGCTCGGGACCGAGGAGCTCACCGTCCTCACCCCGCGCGAAGAACCCCGACCGACCTTCTGAGTTCAGGGAGAAAGTGGTTATGAGCCTGGAAACGGCGTGGCTGGCCCTGCTCGGGTTCCTGCTGTGCGGCTACTTCGCGCTGGGCGGATACGACTACGGCGTGCAGATGCTGCAACCGATCGTGGGTCGTGACGGGTCCGGCCGGAAGGCGATGCTCGGGGCGCTGGGCCCGTTCTTCCTCGGCAACGAGGTGTGGCTGGTGGCCTTCGCCGGTGTGCTGTTCGGCGCGTTCCCCTTCCTGGAGGGGACGCTGCTGGGCGGCATGCAGTCCCTGGTCGTGGCGATCCTGATCGGGATCGTCGTCGGCAACGCGGCGGTGCAGCTGCGCAGCCGGTCCGGGGACGCCGGCCGGAAGGTGTGGGACGGGCTGGTCGTCTTCGGCGGGCTGGTGCCCGCCCTCGCGTGGGGCCTGTTCGTCGGCGTGCTGCTCAACGGCGTTCCGATGGGCGCGGACCACCGGTGGGCCTTCGGCCTGTCGGAGCTCGCGAACCCGTTCGTCCTGCTGTCCGGGGTGACCGGAGCGGTCCTGTTCGCCGCGCACGGAGCGACTTTCCTGGCGCTGCGCACGCACGGCGACCTGGCCGAGCGGGCGGCGGGGATCGGCCGGTCGCTGCTGCTGGCGGCGATCGCGGCCTTCGCGGTCACCTTCGTGGTGGGCACCTTCACCGTGAACCTGACCAACGCGGTCGCCGCGGTGGTGTTCAGCGTGCTGGTCGCGCTGGCCCTCGTGGTCGCCCGGTTCTCGCTGGCGCAGCAGCGCCCGGGACGGGCGTTCGGCGCGACCAGCGTGGCGGCGGCGCTGCCGGTGCTGCTGCTGGGCTTCGGTCAGTACCCGTACGTGCTGGTCTCCAGCGAGAACCCGGAGCTCTCGATGACGGTGTCCGAGGGCGCCGCCGACACCGCGACCCTGGGGCTGCTGACCGGATTCGGCGTCGTGCTGATCCCGGTGATCATCGCCTACCAGGCCTGGAGCTGGTGGACGTTCCGGGGCCGGGTCGACCAGCAGAGCCCCAGCTACTTCTGAGGGTGTCCGTGAACTCGCTTTGCTTGGCGGTGTGGGTGGCGGAACCCGTTGCTGGGGTGGGCTAAGCGGCTGCGCCGCTTCGAAGACCGGAGGCTGAGGGCGCACTGATGAAACCGACCGAACGGCGGCTGCTCCGGGAGATCCCGGCGCTGCGGTCGCATCTGCTCACCAACGCGGTGCTGGCCGTTCTGGCCGCCGCGCTGGTGATCGGGCAGGCGAGCCTGCTGACCGGCGTGCTCGCCGACGGCTTCGGCGGAGTGCTGCCCATGCCGCTGCTGCTTGCGCAGATCCTCGCTCTAGCGGGGATCGTGGCGCTGCGGGCGCTGCTGGGCTGGGGATGCACGGCCCTGGCCCAGCGCGCTGCGGCGGCGGTCAAGGCGAACCTGCGCGGCCGGGTGCTGGCGCGGACGCAGCGGCTCGGCCCGGTGCGGCTGGCGGGCGAGCGGCACGGCGAGCTGACCACGCTGGTCACCCGCGGGCTCAACGCCCTGGATCCGTACTTCACCGGTTACCTGCCCAAGATGGTCGGCTCGATGATCACGCCGCTGGCGGTCATCGGCTGGCTCGCGCTGGTCGACTGGGCCTCGGCGCTGATCATCGTGGTGACGCTGCCGCTGATCCCGGTCTTCGGCGCGCTGGTCGGCGCGCACACCAAGCACCGGACCGCCCGGCAGTGGGGCCTGCTTTCCCGGCTCGGCGGGCACTTCCTCGACGTCGTGGCGGGACTGCCGACCCTGCGCGCCTTCGGCCGCGCGCACGCCCAGGCCGATGTCGTGCACGAGATGGCCGACGCGCACCGGGGCGCGACCATGCGCACGCTGCGGGTGGCGTTCCTGTCGTCGCTGGTGCTGGAGCTGGTCGCGACGCTGTCGGTGGCGCTGGTGGCGGTGCCGGTCGGGCTGCGCCTGATGGCAGGCGAGGTGGACCTGCACACCGCGTTGCTGGTGCTTTTCCTGGCACCGGAGGCGTACCTGCCGCTGCGCGCTGCCGGGGCAGCCTTCCACGAGAGCGCGGAGGGAATCGCGGTCGCCGAGCGGACTTTCGCGGTGCTGGACTCCGAAGAGGACGAACCCCGCGGCTCGGCGCGTCCCGCCGAGGTCACCGACGTGCGGCTGGAGCGGGTGTCGGTGCGGTACCCGGCGCGGGATTCCGCGGTGCTCTCCGAAGTCGACCTGCACGTGGGTGAAGGGGAGCGGGTGGCGCTGGTCGGGCCGAGCGGAGCGGGCAAGTCCACGCTGCTCTCGCTGCTGCTCGGGTTCGTGCCCGCCGAGTCCGGACGGGTGCTCGTCGGCGGCACCGATCTGTCCGAAGTGGACATCGAGTCCTGGCGGTCCCGGCTGGCGTGGGTGCCGCAGCGCCCGCACCTGTTCGCCGCGTCCGTCGCCGACAACATCCGGCTCGGGCGCCCGGACGCCTCGATGGAGGAGGTCCGCGAGGCCGCCCGCGCGGCAGGCGCGGAGGAGTTCATCGACGGCCTGCCCCGGGGTTTCGACACGCTGCTCGGCGAACGCGGCACCGGCGTGTCGACCGGGCAGCGGCAGCGGATCGCCATCGCGCGCGCCTTCGTCCGGGACGCGCCCCTGCTGCTGCTGGACGAACCGACCGCGCACCTGGACCCGCACAGCGAGTCGGTCGTGGCCGAGGCGTCCGCCAGGCTGATGGCCGGGCGCACGGCCATCGTGATCGCGCACCGGCCCGCGCTGCTGCACCACGTGGACCGGATCGTCCGGGTCTCCGGCGGCCGGGTGCGCGAGTTCACCGGGCACGAACCGGCCGGTGGTCCGGTCCTGCTCGATTCCCGGAGCTGAACGGGCGCGGCGGGGCAAGCCGAATTCGAAGACGAGGCACGGAGGAGCGGGCCCATGTCGTCCGAGGCACCCAGGTTCCCGACACGGCGGTTGCTCGGGCTGCTGACGCCGATCTGGCGCAGGCTGCTGCCCGCCGCCTTCGCGTCCTCGGCCGCCGAGCTCGCCGCGCTGGCGCTGATGGCGACGGCGGCCTGGCTGATCGCCAGCGCCGCCCACCAGCCGCCGATGGCGGCGCTGGCGGTGGCGATCGTCGCGGTCCGCGCGCTGGCGCTGGGACGCGGCGTGCTCCGCTACGCCGACCGCCTGGTGGGCCACGAGGTGGTGCTCGCCGCGATGGCGCGGCTGCGCGCCCGCGTCTACCGCGCGCTGGTTCCGCTCGCCCCGGCCGGGACGAACGCGTTCCGCAGCGGTGAGCTGCTGACCAAGCTCGTCGACGACGTCGACGCCGCGCAGGACCTGCTGCTGCGGTGCCTGATCCCGGCGGCGGTCGCGGGTGCGGTCGCGGTGACCGCGACCGGGCTGTCGTTCGCCCTGCTGCCGGCCGCGGGCGCGGTGCTGGCGACCGGCCTGCTGATCGCCGGAGCGGTGGTGCCGGCGGTGACCTTCGCGGTCTGGGCCCGGACGCGGGGCGCGGGCGACGACCACGGCGAACTCGCGTCCCGAACCGTCGACCTCACCAGGGGAGCGGCCGACCTCGCCGCGTTCGGCGCGACCGAGGCGGCGCTCTCGCGCGCCGCGCGGGCCAGCGAGTCGCTGGCCGCGGCGCAACTCCGCGAAGCGCGCACCACCGGCATCGCCGGTGCGGTCGTGCTGGCGGTCCAGGGCCTCACCACGGTCGCCGTCACGTTCCTCGCTCTGCGCACGGGAATTCCCGGTGACCCGGGGGACGTCGTGCTCGCGGTGGTGGCGCTGACCGCGTTCGAGGCCGTCGCCCCGCTGCCCGAGAGCGCTCGGCGGTTCGCCGACGTGCGCGCGTCGGCCCGCCGCCTGATCACCGTGCTGGACAGCGAGCCCGCGGTCACCGAACCCGAGCAGCCCGCCGAGCCCGTCGAATCGCCGTTCGTGGTGGAGGTCGAGGGACTGCGGGTCCGGCACCGGCCGGACGCCCCGCTCGCGCTGGACGGCGTCGACCTGCGGCTGGCTCCCGGCCGCCGGGTCGCCGTGGTCGGCGCCAGCGGCTCCGGCAAGTCCACGCTGCTCGCGGTCCTGATGCGGTTCGTCGAGCCGGAAGGCGGCAGCGCCACGCTGGCAGGCAGGCCGTTGCACAGCTACCACGGGGACCAGGTGCGGCGGCTGATCACCGGGGTGACCCAGGACGACCACGTCTTCCACGCGAGCATCCGGGACAACATCGGCCTGGCCAGGCCCGGGTGCGACGAGCGGGAGCTGCGCGAGGTCGCCCGGCGGGCGCGCCTGCTGGACTGGATCGAGTCGCTGCCGGACGGCTGGGACACCGTCGTGGGGGAGGGCGGCGCGGCGATGTCCGGCGGGCAGCGGCAGCGGCTCCAGCTCGCCCGCGCGCTGCTGGCCGATCCGCCGGTGCTGCTGCTCGACGAACCGACCGAGGGGCTGGATTCGGAGACCGCCGACGAGGTGCTGGCCGACCTGCTGGACGCGACGCGGGGGCGGACCACCCTGCTCGTCACGCACCGCCCGGCGGGGCTCGCGGCGGTGGACGAGGTGGTCGTCCTCGACGGCGGGCGGGTCGTCCGGCGCGGGACCCACACCGAGCTCCTCGCCGACCCCGACTACATCGGCGCGGCCCTCACCTGACAAAATCCGCCGCTGACCTGACAGATACGGCGCTGTAACGAGGTTCACAGCGCGGCGCGCTGAGTTGCAAGAGGGTTTACGGATCAACGGTCCGCTGCCGAGACCTCGGCGAACAACCGCTGCACCAGGCTGAGCCAGCCCGCCGAGGTCGGGGTGAAGTGCAGGTGGAAGCGCGGGTGCTCCAGCAGCCACTTCCGGACCGTGGGGTGCATCTGCGTCCCGTGGTTGTCGCAGACCAGATGCAGATCCAGTTCGGGCTGGACCCGGGTGTCGATCGCCTTGAGGAACCGGACGAACGCCCGGTGCCGGTTGCTGCGCGGGCCGATCACCTTGCCCGCCTCGTCCAGGGCGGCGATCAGGAACGCGGTGCCGTGGCGGTCGGGGCCCCGGGTGGTCCGCTCGGGCGGCGGCACGTGCTCGGCGGACTTGCGGTCAGCGGCCAGGATCAGCGCCTTCTTCGGCGGATCGATGCAGATCCCGACCACGTCCCGGACACCGTCCACCCGCAACGGGTCGGTGATCATCTGCCAGGCGTCGGCCAGGTGCGGTTCGAGGCCGAACTCCCGCCAGATCCGCGAGATCGCCGTCTGCGACATCCCGGTGGCCTCGGCCATCGACCGGGTCGACCAGGGGCCGCCGCGGCCTTCGGGCTGCTCCCGGAGGGTCTTGGTCACCACCAGCTCGACCTGGGCGGCGGTGATGGTGCGCGGCGCGCCGGGGCGGGGTTCGTCGTCGAGGCCGCCGATCCGGTCGGCCAGGAAGCGCCTGCGCCACTTGCCGACCGTGGGCAGCGACACGCCGAGCCGGCGCGACACCTCGCTGTTGGACAGCCCTTCCGCGCACGCCAGCACGATCCGGGCCCGCAGCGCCAGTGCCTGCGCGGTCTTTCCACCGCGGGCCAGCGCTTCCAACGTCTCCAGTTCCTGGTCGGTCAACTCCAGCGGTGCCAACTTCGGGCCACGGGTGTCTGTCATTCCTCGAAACTATCAACCGACTATTGACTCGGAAGGAGAACCGGGAGAATTCGATAGCGGAACTACGTCGGTCCGGAACTGCTGATCAGTTCACTATCCGTTACCGCTTACTTAGGTGCGAACCGCGCGCAACGCGTGGTGAACGAGGAGGAAACCGTAGAGTTCCTGCTCGACTCCCGCGGGTTGCCGGGATCGCAGCACGAAGTCCGGTCCCTGCAGCGCTTCGACTTCTTCCAGCGCGTTTTCGGTTTTCCGGAGTCCGTCGTGCAGATCGGCCAGTTCGCCTGCCGGGGCCTGGTCGGGCCGGAGAATGGTGGTCACCAGCCGCCCGGCGGCGGTTTCGACGACGCGGACGCGTACCGGGTCGCCGCACTTGGTGATCAGTTCGGAGGAGTAGGAGCCGTCGTCGAATCGCTCCACCACCGGCAGCGGGGTGCGGTGCCGGGCCCGCCACAGCAGGTCGGCGCCGGTGGCCGAGGCCGGGCACCACAGGTCGAAGTCCGGGGGCCGCCTGCCCGCCAGGAGCAGCATTCCCGGTCCCAGCCGGGAGAACAGCCTGCGGCGCACCGTTTTCTCCGGGGTGCGCAGCGGAGCCGTCTCGGCGGCGAAGACCGCGTTCGTCCCGCATTCGGCGAGCACGCCGACCCGCGCCTGCGGATAGGCGTTGCGCCCGGCATTTCCGGGACGACCGAAATGCTCCAGATTGCTGTCGGTGACCGGCAGGTCGAAAGTCGTGCTGTCCAGGGAAACCAGTCGCCTGCCGCGGTAGCGCGGGCCCGTCGACAGCCGGCACGCCCGGGCGAAAAGCGCTTTGAGCGGCTCCGGGCCGAGCCGGGCGCGCGCCCGGGACAGCGCCGCGGTGGTGGGCTCGCCGGGCTGCGTCCGGCCGCGCCGCGCCCACTCCAGACCATCGGTCAGCCGCCGGGTGACCGACTCGTATCCTTCCTGGTTGAACAAGCACATCGCGAGCACGAAGTACACGACCACCTGCGCGGGCAGCAGCCGGGACCGCAGCTGCGTGCGCCCGGTGCAGTCCACCGCCGCGTCGACCAGTTCCGGGGGAAAAGTCCGGATCAGCACCCCGATCGCGATCCGGTCCGGCAGGCTTTCGTCCGACAGCGGATGGCGTTGACCAGGTCTGGGCACCGCAGAAGCCTACAAGGGCAAAGTCAGCGGTAACAGCCTCGCGACGACCCATATGTGAACGATATTCATGTGATGTTCGGACAACTCGTCATCCGATGGACGCGCGGCCGTTCGGTGCATCCACTCCTGCGGCATTCGTTCTCCGGTTCTGGTACGAATCGTCCAGCGGTGCCGAGAAAATGCCGGTTCGTGCCGCCGGTGGCGAACTCCGGTCACCGCGGAGTGGAGGCCATGGAAGGGCGTCCGGAGCAGTCCGGGCAAGTAATATAACCGCCTCGATCTGAGCTCATTACTTCGCGCGAACGCGTCTTGTGACGACCCATAGCTGTTGTTGACACTCCGATACGGCGCGTGCATAGAATGGCTCCCGTCCAACGGCGGCCACATCTTAGGGGTTGTTGTCGGACCTCACTGGGGAGAATTGCGGTACGAGTGCCGATGCCTGTTCGCGGACGCGATGGGGGTAGGAATCGCCGCGCACGGGTATCGGCGCGGATGACGGTCGAAGAATGACGCGGTGCACGGGAAGAATTCGACGGCGGGAACCGGCGCGGCCACGGTTTCGGCGAATTCCGCCTCGAACCCGGACGCACCACTCGCGAACAACTCACGTCCGGATGATTGCGAGATCCGAAGTGTCGATTGACATCGAGCGAACCTGGTCCGACGAACAGGACGTGGTCCTGCGCGGCCGAAACCGGGAAACCGTCGAGAAGTTCATGCGGACCAGCAGGGAGGCGCGGCTCGGGCGCTACACCCTCTACACCGAGGACGGCAGCGCGGGGCTGTGGCTCACCGACGTCGGCAGGCCGATCGTGGTCCAGGGCAGGGAGAACCTGAAGACCCACGGCGAACTGTCGCTGAAGGTGCTGCCGGACTGGCAGTGGCTCGACGTGCGGGTGTTCGCGACCCAGGACCCGAACCAGTTCTGGGTGGAGTGCGACGGCGAGGGCGAGATCCGGTTCCCGGGCTATCCGGTCGGCCACTACCGCAACCATTTCGTGCATTCCTTCCAGCTCGACGACGGCCGGATCGTGCAGAGCCGCGAGTTCACGAATCCGATCGAGCACATGCGCGCGCTCGGCATCGCCACGCCGAAGATCGAGCGGGACTGGATCCCCAGCCACGACTGAACCACGGCGGTGCACCGCGGGGACGTCGCGATTCCCCCGGGGAGCGGCGGCGGTGCCCGCACCGATCCTGCAGTCCAAGACATCCAGAACCAGAGGGATTCCGCATGAAAACCGTTCAGCACACTTCTCCCGGGGGATCGTCCGGGGCTGCTGGGGACCGGACCGCGCAGGTGCTCGACCCGGCCGGGAACTGGCATCCGTCGATGTGGCGCACCCTCCCGGTCAAGCACCCCACCAGGTGGGCGTCGAGACCGGTCCTGAGCACGGTTCGCGACCACCTCCGCTCCGCTCCGGCGCTGACCACCGCCGCGGACGTCCGCGCGTCGTTCGACGCGCTGGCCGCGGTCAGCGCGGGCGACGCCTTCGTGGTGCAGGCCGGTGACTGCGCCGAGCCGTTCGGTTCCGAGCTGGTGCGCGGTGTCGCCGGGCGGGACCGGGTGATCGGGTCGATGGCGACCCGGCTCAGCGCGGTGCTGGACAAGCCGGTGGTCACGATCGGCAGGCTCGCGGGCCAGTTCGCCAAGCCCCGCTCCAAGCCGACCGAGGTGGTCGACGGCCGGGAGCTGCCGAGCTTCCGCGGGCTGATCATCAACGGCCCGGACTTCGAGGAGCGCTCCCGCACGCCCGACGCGCGGCGGATGATCGCGGGCTACTACAACGCCAAGGCGGTCTTCCACGAGCTGCACCGGATCGCCCACCACAACGCGTCGAACCTGCTCGACCTCCCGCTGCTGGTCGACCCGACCGGCACGCACGAGGTGGACGCCCTGCGGCACCTGGGCGAGCACTCCTCGTCCCGCCCGGCCGACGGTTCGCTGTCCTCGGCGCTGGCCGGATACGGCACGACCCGCCGCGCCGCGGCCGGATGGCAGCACCGCGGCCTCTGGACCAGCCACGAGGCGCTGGTCCTGGACTACGAGGAACCGCTCGTCCGGCGCGACCAGGTCACCGGGCAGTGGTACCTCGCCTCCACCCACGTCCCGTGGATCGGGGAGCGCACCCGCGACGTCGACAGCGCCCACGTCCGCTTCCTCGCCGGCCTGTCCAACCCGCTCGCCTGCAAGATCGGCCCCAGCGCGGACGTCGACGAGGTGCTGCGCCTGTGCGCGGTGCTCGACCCGCACCGGGAACCGGGCAGGCTCACGCTGATCCTGCGGATGGGACGGGCAAAGGCCGACGAGCGGATCGGCGCGATCGTCTCGGCGGTCCGCGACGCGGGCCACCCGGTGGTGTGGATGTGCGATCCCATGCACGGCAACACGATCGCCACGAAGTCCGGGTTCAAGACCCGCAGGCTCGACGACATCGCCGCCGAGATCAGCAGCTTCTTCCACCACGTGCGGGCCGCGGGGCAGTGGCCGGGAGGCATCCACCTGGAGATGAGCCCCGACGACGTCGGCGAGTGCCTCGACGCCGGCGCCGGGCCCGACGCCGACGTTTCCGGCTCCTCGTACGAGACCCTGTGCGACCCGCGCCTGAACGGCTCGCAGGCGCTGGTGATCAACGAGATCGTCGGGGACCTGCTCGCAGGCTAAGCGATCACCGACGACTAGGACGCCCAATGCGCACTCTGCTGATCGACAGTTACGACTCCTACGTCTACAACCTCGCCCACCTGATCGCCGACGTCAGCGGGGCGGAGCCGGTCGTGGTCCAGCTCAAGGACCTCGACTCGCCGGACGCGATCGCCGGTTTCGACAACGTGGTCGTCTCGGGTGGTTCCGGCCGGTCGGACCGCAGCGCCGACTTCGCCGCGCTGGTGCGTGCGGCGGGTTCGGCCGTGCCGGTCCTGGGCCTGGGACTGCGGGAGATCCCCGGCTCGCGGGGCAGGCACAGCCGTTTCGAGGGCTCGGTGAGCGGGCACGGCAGGCTGAGCCGGGTTTCCCACTACGGCGCCGAGATGTTCTCCGGAGTGCCGGACGAGTTCACCGCCGTCTGCGGTCCGTCGTTCCAGCTCCCCGACCCGCTCCCGGAGGAGCTGCGGGTCGCGGCGCGCGACGGTGACGGCGGGGTCGTGGCGGTGGTCCACCGGGATCTTCCGCAGTGGTGGGCGCAGTTGCACCCGGAGTCGATCCTGACCGAGCACGGCGCGCGGCTCATCGAGAACTTCAACGCGCTGACCCGGCGGGTGGCGGGCGGCGTCCGCTCGGTGCCCGCGCCGCGCGCGCCGCTCACCGCGCCGATCGGCTCGGCGCAGGAAGCGCCGGGCAGGCTCGTCCACCAGTGCCACGTGCGGATCGTGGACCGCCGGGTCGACCGCGCCGCGGTGTTCGAGGAGCTGTTCGCCGACGCCGGCCACCGCTGCTGGCTGGACTTCGACAACTCCGGCGCGGGCGAGCCGCGGTTCTCGGTGCTGGCCGGGGGCGGGCCGCTCTCCGAGCTGATCAGCGGGCGGCCGGGCGAGCCGCCGGTGGTCGCCTTCGCCGACGGCCGTGCGGACGAGCGGGTCGAGGGCTCGGTCTTCGACCACATCGGACGGGAGCTGTCCCGGCGCGCCGTGCTCGCGCCGGAGCTGCCGTTCGAGTTCGCGGGCGGCTACCTCGGCTGGCACGCGGCCGACACCGGGGAGACCGACTGGCTGTTCGCCGACCGCATGGTGGTGGTCGACCACCTGTCGAGCACCACCTACGTGATGTGCCTCAGCGCCGACTCCCCGGTCGAACCCGAGGCCGCGCGGCAGTGGTGCGACGCGGCCGTCGCCGCGATCCGCCGCCTGCCGGGCGAACCGGTCGACGGCCGCTCCGGCTCGCACCTGGCGAACCTGCGGCTCGACGGCGCGGAGATCGCCTGCTCCGCCCTGGAACGCGTCGTGCGGGTGGACGCCGACGGGTGGGTGGAGGCCCGGACCGCGGTCGCACCGGCCGACGGCGAGGGCCTGCTGACCGTGGACCTGCTCCGCAACGAGCTCGGGCGGGTGTGCTCGGTCGGAACCGTGTCGGTGCCCGACCTGATGGACGCCGACGACCGCGCGGAGGTCGTGCCGACCGTCCGGGGACGGCTGCGCGCGGGAGCCGGCGCGATCGACGCGGTGCGCGCGGTGCTGTCCACGGCGGGCGACCAGCGCGGCTTCGTCGGCTGGTTCTCCAGCACCGGCGCGGCCCACCTGAAGTCCGCCGACCTGGTCGTCGAACGGTCCGGTCACGACGGCACGACCGTGCTGGACACAGCAGCCAAATAGCGGGCAGCCCAACAGAGAAAGGAAGGGGGATCACGGTGGGGATTCCGACCATCAAGCCCTATCCGATGCCAACGGCGGACGAGTTACCCGCCAACACCGCGCGGTGGACCGTCGATCCGCGGCGCGCGGTGCTGCTCATCCACGACATGCAGCGCTACTTCGTGCGGCCGTTCCCGGCAGGCGAGTCACCAGGCACGCCGCTCGTGGCCAACATCGCCGCGCTGCGCGACCGGTGCGCCGAGCTGGACGTGCCGGTGGCCTACACCGCCCAGCCGGGCGGCATGACCGAGGAGGAACGCGGTCTGCTCAAGGACTTCTGGGGTCCGGGCATGCGGGTCGAGCCCAGCGACCGGGAGGTGGTCGACGAGATCACCCCGGCGCAGCACGACTGGACCTTCACCAAGTGGCGCTACAGCGCGTTCTTCCGCTCCGACCTGCTGGAGCGGATGCGCGCGCAGGGCCGGGACCAGCTGATCGTCTGCGGTGTCTACGCCCACGTCGGGGTGCTGATGACCGCTGTCGAGGCGTTCACCAACGACATCCAGACGTTCCTGGTCGCCGACGCGGTCGCCGACTTCACCCCGGAGTTCCACCGGCTCGCGGTCGACTACGCCGCGCAGCGCTGCGCGGTCGTCGAGACCACCGGGTGGGTCCTCGGGCACCTCGACGCCGCGCTCGAAGTGGCGGCGACGTCATGAGCCCGGAACCCGTGAGCACAGAACCGGTGAGCCCGGAACCGGTGAGCGCAGACCTGCTGGACCGCGTGCTCGGTCCCGAACCCCCGCCCTTCGCGCTGATCCACCGCCCGGAGGCGAACGGACCCGACACGCTCGACGTGCTGGTCGGGGACGTGTCCACACCGGACGGACTGGCGGCGATCGACCTGCCCGGCCAGGGCGGCGGGCCCGGTCACGACGTGCTGGCGCTGATCCCGTACGGGCAGATCGCCGAACGCGGCTTCGCCGCACCGGCCGACGACTCCCCGCTGCTGGCCATGGCCGTCACCGAGCAGGCGACCACTCCGGTCGCCGCCGTCCTGGACCGGCTTTCCGGCCTGCGGGTGCGGATCCGGGGCGAGCACTTCGACCCCGACGACGAGACCTACGCGGCCACCGTCCGCAGGGTGGTCGACGAGGAGATCGGGGAGGGCAACGGCGCGAACTTCGTCATCAAGCGCTCCTTCGTCGCCGACATCGTCGACTACGACGTGCACAGCGCGCTGGCGTTCTTCCGCGCCCTGCTGGAGCGGGAGTCCGGCGCGTACTGGACGTTCATCGTGCACACCGGCGACCGCACCTTCGTCGGCGCGAGCCCGGAGAGGCACGTGAGCCTGCACGGCGGCACGGCCGTGATGAACCCGATCAGCGGCACCTACCGCTACCCGCCGTCCGGCCCGGCGCTCGACGGCGTGCTGGGTTTCCTGGCCGACGTCAAGGAAACCGACGAGCTGTACATGGTCGTCGACGAAGAGCTCAAGATGATGTCGCGGATCTGCGACGGCCGGGTGCGGGTGGTCGGCCCGTACCTGAAGGAGATGGCCAGGCTCGCGCACACCGAGTACTTCATCGAGGGGCACAGCACCCGCGACCCGCGAACCATCCTGCGGGAGACGATGTTCGCCCCGACCGTGACCGGCAGCCCGCTGGAGAGCGCCTGCCGGGTGATCAGCCAGTACGAGCCGGAGGGGCGCGGCTACTACAGCGGGGTGCTCGCGCTGATCGGCCGCGACGAGCACGGCGCCAGGACGCTGGACTCGTCGATCCTCATCCGCACCGCCGAGATCGACGGCGGGGGACGGGTGCGGGTCGGCGTGGGCGCGACGCTCGTGCGCCACTCCGACCCGGAGTCCGAGGTCGCCGAGACCCGGGCGAAGGCGGCCGGCCTGCTGGCGGCGCTGACCCCGTCCGGGGCGGTGCGGTTCGCCGAGCACCCGACCGTCCGCGCGGCGCTGCGGGAGCGCAACTCCCACATCGCCGGCTTCTGGCTTGCCGACGCCTCGTTGCACACGGGCGCGGCGGTCGCCAGGGGCGTGCGCCAGGTGCTGGTGGTCGACGCCGAGGACACCTTCACCGCGATGCTCGAACACCAGCTGCGGTCGCTGGGCGTGGAGGTCGCGATCCGCAGGTTCGACGAGCCGTACTCGTTCGGCGAGCACGACTTCGTGGTGATGGGACCGGGACCGGGCGATCCGCGGCGTACCGAGCACCCGAAGATCGCGCACCTGCACTCGGCGGTGGCGACCCTGCTCGAACAGCGCAGGCCGTTCCTGGCGGTCTGCCTGAGCCACCAGGTGCTGAGCCTGCGGCTGGGCCTGGAGGTGCGCCGCCGCGACGTCCCGAACCAGGGGCTCCAGCGCGAGATCGACTTCTTCGGGATCAACGAGCGGGTCGGCTTCTACAACACCTTCGCCGCGCACAGCACGCAGGACAAGATCACGTGCGACGGTGTCGGGGTGGTGGAGGCCAGCCGGGACACCACCACCGGGGAGGTGCACGCGCTGCGCGGCCCGTTCTTCGCGTCGATGCAGTTCCACGCGGAGTCGGTGCTGACCCAGGACGGCGTGCGGATCATCGCCGAGCAGATGAACGCGGCTCTGGGGGCGTGACGGACGCGACCGGATCCGGTGGGATGGCTGCCGGAAACCGACAGCTCGAAACCGGCAGCTCGAAACCGAGACTGCGAACCGACAGGAGAATTCAGTGAGCAACAGCAACGGCACGATCGCGCCCGAGCTCTCGATGCCGGAGTTCTACGACCCGCCCGCCGAACCGATCGGGCTGTACAACCGGTGGTACGAGCGCGCCGTTGAGCACGGCGTGCAGGAGGCGAACGCGCTGGCGTTCGCCACCGTCGACGAGCGGGGCCGGGCCTGGAGCCGGATGATCCGCGTGATCGAGGTCAGTGAGGAGGGCCTGCTGTTCGCCACCCACGCGCACAGCCAGAAGGGCCGCGACCTGGCGACCACGCCGTGGGCGTCGGGGGTGCTCTACTGGCCGGAGCTCAAGCAGCAGGTCATCCTCGGCGGCCCGGTTTCGCGGCTGTCCGACGAGAAGTCCGACGAGCTGTGGTACCGCCGCCCGCCGGCGACCAACGCGATCTCGGTGGTGGCGAGGCAGAGCGACCCGCTCGACGACGAGGACGCGCTGCGCGCCGAGGCGCGGAGGCTGGCCGACCGCGGCGAGCAGCTGCCGCGCCCGAACGGCTTCGGTGCGTACCGGATGGCGTTGCACGCCATCGAGTTCTGGCACGACGGCACCGAGCGCCTGCACCTGCGCTTGCGCTACGACTGGGAGAACGGTGCTTGGAGGAGCAACCGCCTTCATCCGTGAGTGGTCCTTTGTGGACCCTCCTGGGGGTCGGCCCTTGAGGGGCCGAAGCGGTATTGGCTTCGGCCCCTCAAGGCGCGGTCTCGGCGAGTGCCTGGGCGAAAGCGCGCACCCGAGCGGTTTCGTGCCCGCGGTGCCAGACCGGTCCCAGCACCGAGTCGGGCAGCCCGGTGACCGGGACGTACCGGATGGTGCTGCGGTGGTGGTAGGCCGACGTCGGCTGGCACAGCAGCATCGCGCCGCGACCGGCCGCGACGAGCGTCAGCCCTTCCTGGAGCGTGCAGACCCGCGGTCCCCGCGCAACGTCCAGCCCGCCGGGCGTGGTCTCGGGCGCGGTGGCGCGCCGCCAGTACTCGGGAGCCGGGCCGGCGAGCCCGATCAGCGTGCACTCGGCGAGGTCCTCGGCGCTCAGCGCGCCGCGCCCGGCCAGCGGGTGGCCGGCGGGGACCGCGAGGGTCTGCTGGGAGCGGGAGAAGACCGGACCGGCCACCAGGTCGGGTTCGGCCACCGGGTGCACCAGCATCGCGAGGTCGACCTCGTGGCCGCGCAGCGCGCTGAACGGGTCGGCCAGCGGGATCTCGATGACTTCGGTGGTGCAGCCGGGATGCCGCTGCTGGAAAAGCGCGATGGCACTGGTGATCTCGTCGTGGACGCTGCCCTGGAACCCGATGCGCAGCGTGCCCTCGACCCCGCGCGCGGCCGAGCGGGCGTCCTCGACGGTCCCGGCGAGGACGTCGTAGGCCGGGCGCAGGCCGGTGACGAAGCGCTGCCCGAGCGGGGTGAGCCGGACCCGGCGGCTCGTGCGTTCCACGAGGGTCGCGCCGATCCGCCGCTCCAGGGCCCGCAGGAGCTGGCTGACCCTGCCCTGCGACACGTGGAGCCGTTCGGCGGCGCGGCCGAAGTGCAGTTCCTCGGCGAGCGCGAGGAAGCACTCCAGCTCGCGGATCTCCAGTCGGTCCACTCCCGGCCTTCCATCGATGAGTCCCGCTAATACAAGCATCCAGAACTCGTCGTTGTTCCCAAGCGCCCGCGGCAGTTGGCTGGGACGCATGGTGCAAGTGGAAGAAACCGCTGGTACGCGGGGAATGGCCGCGGTCGTGGCCGTGGCGCTCGGCACGTTCGCGGTGGTCACCTCCGAGATGATCCCGGTCGGGCTGCTCACCCCGATCGGCCGAGCCCTGGCGGTCACCGAGGGCGTCGCCGGGCTGACGCTGACGATCACCGGCCTGGTCGCCGCGCTGTCCGCGCCGCTGCTGACGCCGGCGCTGGGCCGGTTCGACCGCCGCGCGGTGCTCGTGGCGCTCATGCTGCTGCTGGCCGCGGCGAACCTGCTTTCGGCGTGGTCGCCGAACTTCGGCGTCATGGTCGTGGCCCGGGCGCTGGTGGGCGTGGGCATGGGCGGCGTGTGGGCCATCGCCGCCGGGCTGGGCGGCAGGCTGGTGCCGCCCCGGCTGGCGGGCACCGCGACCTCGCTGATCTTCAGCGGAATCGCGGTCGCGTCGGTGCTGGGCGTGCCCGCCGGCACTTACGTCGGGGAGCTCGCGGGTTGGCGAGCGGCGTTCGTGGCGATCGCGGCGCTGGCCTTCGCCGTCGCGCTGGCCATGGCCGTGCTGCTGCCGAAGTTGCCCGCGGAGCAGGAGATCCGCGTCGGCGGGGTGTTCCGGCTGCTCGGAAAGCCCGAACTGCGGACCGGACTCCTCGTGGTGGCGCTGGTGGTCACCGCGCACTTCGCGGCCTACACCTACGTCCGCCCGGCCTTGGAGCAGCTGTCCGGTGTCGGCGCGGGAATGATCGGCACGCTGCTGCTGGTGTACGGAATCGCCGGTGTCTTCGGCAACTTCCTCGCGGGCGCGGGAGCCGCGCGGTCGCCGCACCGGACCCTGGTGGTGATCGGCGTGGTGTTGGCCGCGACGTTGCTGCTGATCCCGCTGCTTGGTGGGTCGGTGCTGACCGCGGGCGTGCTGCTTGTGGTGTGGGGCCTGGCCTACGGCGGTGTCTCGGTGAGCACGCAGACCTGGGTGCTGCTGTCGGCGCCGGAGGCCAAGGAAGCGGCGTCCTCGCTGTTCGTCGCGGTGTTCAACGGCGTCATCGCGCTGGGCGCGCTGGTCGGCGGTCAGGTCGTGGACGCCGCCGGGGTGTCCGCTGTGCTGTGGCTGGGAGCCGCGCTGGCGGCGGTCGCGGCGCTGACCTCCCTGGCCGGCCGGGCGCCCCGGGTCAGTTCGGCTCGCCCAGCGGATCGGTGACGAACGGCCCGCCGAGGTCGACGCGATGCTCGACGTCCTCGGCGGCGGAACCTCCGGTGTCCCGCAGGAAGCGAGCCGACGATGACCCCGGACGGCCCGACCCTGGTCAGCGCGGCTGCGGTCATCGCGGCTGCGGGAGGCCGGATGAAGGTCACCGGCTACTGCTACCCCTGGGACGTCGAGCCCGGCTTCGCCGACCGGGTGCTGGACCTCGGCGTGGACGAGGTCGCCGTCGCGGTTTCCTACCACAGCGCCCGGGCGGCCACGCCCTGGTCGCGGGAGCGGACGTCGGTGGTGGCGCGGCACGCGGCCCTCTACCGGCCGGTGCGGAGCGGCGCGTGGGGCAGGCTCCGGCCCGCGTCGGCGGACTGGGTCTCGGAGGACAGCGCAGGCGACGCCGTGGCCGCGCTGCGCGAGGCCGGGATTCCGGTCGCCGCCTGGCTCGTGCTGACCCACAATTCCTTGCTGGGAACGGAGTTTCCCGACCTCGCGGTGCGCAACTGCTTCGGCGAGAGCTACCCGTGGGCGCTGTGCCCGGCGTGGGAGGACGTGCGCTCCTACGCGGCGACGCTGACCGCCGAGGCGTTGGCCGATCTCGACGTCGGCTCGGTGGTGCTGGAAGCGTGCGGCCAGCTGGGCGCGATCCACCAGCACCAGCACGAGAAGACCGACGCGGTGTGGTCACCCGCCGTGGCCCGGCTGCTGTCGGTGTGCTGTTGCACGGCGTGCGCGAGCCGGTGGGGCGATGACGCGCAGGCGATCCGCGGTCTCCTTCGCGCCGAGGTGTGGCGGCTTCTCGCCTCGGGAGACCTGGACGCGGTGGACGACGGATTGCCCGCTGAAGTCCGGGATCTGCTGCTGGCGACCAGGCACCGGTCGGCCGACGAGCTCCGGCGCGCGGTCCTCGGCCGGGCAGGGGAGCGGCGGGTGGTCCTGCACGGAGCTGCCGATCCTTGGGCGACGGGTGCGCTGCCCGGGCTCACTGCGTCGGCAGCCGAGGACGTAGACGCCGTCGTGCTGCCGTGCTGGACTCCCGGTCCCGGCACGCTCGCCGCTGTCCGATCGATGTCCACAGTGGAGGTCGGAGCATATGTGACCGCTGTGGCGGTGAATCCGCTGCCGGACGGCTACGTCAGCGATCTCCGGGCCGCCGGCGCGGACGAACTGCACCTCTACCACCTCGGCCTTGCGGGCCCCGCGCGCTGGGGGCACCTGCGCGGCGCTGTGCGGGAGGCGCGTGCGGGGTGACTCCGAGACCGGGGGCTCGCTCGGGAACACGGCGGCGGGAGCGGGCCCCCACCCTCGTGGAGCGGGTGCCGTCCGGCGGCACCCGCTCCACCGGCGGTTCAGAGCGTCCCGTCGCTCACCTTGAAATCGCGGAACTGAACTGCCCCACAAGCTGCCCGGCCTCTACGGCGGACCGCCCGGGCACTCCAGCGGCGGCGAGCCCAAGGCCACCGTCTACGTCTACGACCCGTCGCAGGGCGGCGGCTACGGCGAGGAAGGAACGGGCGGCGGTTCGGCCGTGACTGGTAATTGCCCGTACGCCAGGCAGCAGACACCGGGGAGACGGTTCCCGGTCAAGGCGAACCCGGGCGCCCGCTGTCGGACCCCGGCTCTAGTCTCGTCGCCCGTGACCGATCATCTCCGTGCGACCGCGGACGCCTACGACGCCGTTGCCTCCCTCTACACCGAAATGGCCCGAAACGAGCTCGACGACCTCCCGCTGGACCGCGCGGTGCTCGCCGCGTTCGCCGAGCTGGCGCGTGGCGCCGGACCCGTCGCCGAGCTGGGGTGCGGTTCCGGCAGGGTGGCCGCGCACCTGCGGGACCTGGGCCTGGACATGTCCGGCGTCGACCTCTCGCCCGCGCTGATCGAGCTGGCCCGCCAGGAGTACCCGGACCTGCGGTTCGAGATCGGTTCCATGGACGCGCTGGACCTGGCCGACGGTGCGCTGGGCGGCATCGTGGCGTGGTACTCGGTCATCCACGCCCCGCCTCAGGAGATCCCCTCGTACTTCGCCGAGTTCGCCCGGGTCCTCGCACCCGGCGGCCACCTGCTGCTCGGCTTCTTCGAGGGCGAGCCGCTCACTGCGTTCGACCACAAGGTGGTGACGGCCTACCGCTGGCCGATCGACGAGCTGGCGAAGCTCGCGGGCGAGGCCGGCTTCGCCGAAGTCGGGCGGATGCTGCGCGAAGCGCGCGAGGGGGAGCGGCCGTTCCGCCGCGGCCACCTGCTGATGACCCGCGGCTGACGGATCGCGATTTCGCCGCCGCCCATCGCGATTTCCCTGAATTCCGCTCAAAAGAATACCGAGGCGCGCACTTCCGCCGAAGGTACCGCCGAACGACCGCGGCCGCGTGCCACAATTTCGCGAGAACTGCTGCTGATTCGGCCGGGTGGGTGGACTGATGGCAGATCTGTCGGGCTTCGGCGCTTCCATGGGACCCGGTCGCTGGGCGGAGCTGGTGGAGCTCGGAGTACCGCGCACCTACGAACCGGACGAGACCCTGATGCGCGAGGGGGACGAGGGCCACGCGGTCCACGTCCTGGTGAGCGGCAGGGTGAAGGTCCGGATAGCGCGCTCCGAGCGCGGCGAAGTGCCCAGCGCGGTCCGCTTTCCCGGCGAGGTGCTCGGCGACATCGCCGTCTACAGCGGCGGGCGGCGGACCGCGACGGTCGTCGCGATCGACCGGTGCGTGGTGCGGGTGGTGGCGGCGGCGGATTTCCGCCGCTTCATCGAGGACAACGCGCTGGGCTGGCTGGTGGCGCGGCACTTCATGAACCGGGCGCAGGAAGCCGAGCGGCACTGGACCGAACTCGCCGTGGTTCCGCTGCCGCAGCGGATGTGCCGGACGATCCTGCGGTTCGCAGCCGACGACCGGGAAGGCCGCCGCGTGCTGGACCTGAACATGTCCCAGGAGGAGTTCGGCCGGATGTGCGGCGCGTCGCGCAACGCGGTCGGCGAGGTCCTGCGGCAGCTGCGCGAGCGGGCCATCGTCGAAACCCAATGGCGGTCGATGGTCGTCCTGGACGTTCCCGCGCTGGAACGGTATGCCAATGGGGATATTCCAGGCGATTGATGACGAAAAAATTCCATCTTATGCCCATTTCTGGGCAGTGGTCCTCGGAAGATCGGGTCACAGTGGCGTCCGGATGGCCCACCTTTCCCGAGGAAACCCATGGAATCTTTCGGACCCCGGTTCAGCCGGGAGCTGCCCAACTACGTCGCGCTGCTGGCGGTGGACCTGGAGAGGTTCAGCAGGCATCCCAGCAGCGAACTGCCCAAGCTGAGCACCGCGATACCGCGGATCCTCGAAGAAGCGATGCGCAGGTCCGGCCTGGACTGGTCGGCGGGGAGGTTCCCGCAGTCGACCGGTGACGGCTACGTCCTGGGACTGCCCGCCGAGCAGACGCCGTTCCTGCTGCACCCGTTCCTCGGCGAACTGCAACGGGTGCTGGCCGAGGAGTCGGCGAAGTCGACCGCGGAGAGCTTCGGCCTGCGGATGCGGGTCGGCATCCACCTCGGCGCGCTGCCCGACAGCGGCGGTGCCCGGCCGGGAGACGGCGTCGGCAAGGCAATGAACGACGTCCACCGGCTGCTGGACTGCGCGCCGCTGCGCGAGGTCCTCCAGCGGACGGACCCGGAGGTCACCCTCATGGCCGCCGTGGTGTCCAAGCGCGTGTTCACCGACGTGGTGGAGGCCGGGTACACCGCGCTGAAGCCCGGCGAGCTGATCCGGGAGCACGTGCGGGTCAAGCAGTTCGCGGAGGACGCGTGGCTGTACGTGCCGGCGCCGTCCGCGTCGTCGGCGGACGCAGCCGAGCCCGAGCCGACCCCGGCGGCGATCACGAACACCAACGACGGCAATCCGAGCGGATTCCTGCTCCAGAGCGGGGAGATCACCAACAGCCACATCAGCTACTCCGCCGAGCCCGGGCCGTCGGTCTACCCGGTGCCCGGAGCCGAGATCACCTCCGCGCGCGACTGGTTCGTGCCGCCTCCGGGGTTCGACCGGGCCAGGGAAGTGCTGCACGCCCAGCACCTGCTCGTGCTGATCGCCGACCCCGGCGGACGCCGGGTCACGGCGCTGCACCTGCTCGACGAGCTGTCCGCCAAGACCGGCATCAGCCTGGTCGACGTGGTGCCGCGCTGGACCCGCCCAGAGGTGGGCGGCCTGCCGCTGCACACCGGGTGCGGGTACGTGCTCAACCTCAACGACCCGGTCACCGACCGGACCAACGACTCGTTCGCCGAGGACCTGCGGACCCACGCGGCCAGGCTGGTGGACCGCGGGTCGTACCTGGTCGTCACGGTCCCGCGCGAGCTCTGGCGGGACTGCGCGCCCGCGGCCGGGCTGGCGGTCGAGCTGGGCAGGCCCGATCCGATGGCGGTGCTGGCGGCCCACCTGGAGCGGCTGGGCGCGGACTTCCCGGCCGAGCTGCCCGCGCTTCCGCCGGACATCGCCCCCGCCTCGGTCGTCGAGTGGGCCGAGCTGCACGCGTCCGGATTCGCACCGGGACCGCCGAAATCCACCGCGCACCACCGGGAATCCCTGCGGATCACCGATCCGGACGGCGCGTACAGCGAGTACCGCCTGTGGGACGGCCACCGGTGCCGCACCGAGGTGACGCTCGGCCGCGAGGTCCCGGGCAGCGCGGCGCCGGACATCATCCTCGACGCAGGCCAGTGGAGTTGGGTGAGCCGGGACCACGCCCGCGTCGTGCGCGAGGGCGGCCAGTGGTGGCTCGACCCGCGCGGCCAGAACCCGCCGACGCTGCACCGCCGCGGAGCGTCGGGGCCGGAGACCGCAGGCACCCGCACGCGACTGCGGGACGGGGACGTGATCCGCATCCAGCTCCGGCCGATGGACGGCCGGTCGCGGCACTGGAAGCTCGAGTTCCTGGACCCCCAGGAAACCGGCTCCGGTGCACCAGAACCCGAGGAACCAGAAGGAGAACAGCGATGACGTCAATGTCGCCCCGGCCCGGCCGGCCCGTCGGCGGGGTTCCCGCGCCGGGCAACGGAAACCCGCCGCCGGGCAACGGGCATCGGCCGCCGGGCGAGGTTCCGCCGCGTCCGGAAGACAGCCCGCCGGGCCGGGGGTCCGCTTCGTTCCTGCTCATCGGAGTCGTGGCGGTGGCGTTCACCGCCGTCGCCGTGCCGCTGGGGATGCTGAACTGGGTCCCCTCCCTGGGAGAACTGATCAACAGGCCGGGAGGTGTGAGCACGATCGTGACCCTGGTGCTGGCGATCGCGCTGTGGGTCCTGCTGTTCGCCTTCGGACGGCTGTTCCAGGGAGGCCGCGAACACACCGCGAATGCCGAGGTCCGCAAGGCCCTCGGCACCGGCCCGTCGTCCGGATCGCCCCGGCGGATCGGCGGCCACGTGCAGGAGTCGCTGCGCGACACCCCGTTCCGCAACTCTGCGATCGCCCGCCGGATCGACGCCCTCGCAGGCAGCAGCGGCACCGGGAAGGAACAGGCCAAGGGGGCGCTGGCCGCGCGTTCTGAACTCGACCACGCACGCGGTGACGTGTCCTACGGCCCGGCCCGCGCGCTGGTCTGGGCACTGCCCGCGCTCGGATTCCTGGGCACCGCGGCCGAGATGTCGCGCGCGGTGAGCGGTCTGGGTGCAAGCGTGAGCCGGACGACCGAGTTCGCCGACCTCCGGACCGCGTTGACCACGCACGTCATCGGGCCGCTGGCCGACGCGTTCAGCGTGACGCTGCTCGCGCTCGGCGCGAGCGTGATCTGCCACCTCGCGCTGACCTGGGCCCACAACCGGGAACAGCGGATCCTGCTGGAGGTCGAGGAGGTCACGCTGGAGGTGCTGCACCGGGTCAACGGACCGGCACCTCCCGCGCAGCAGCCGGGTACCGCCTCCCTCAACACCGAGATCTCCAAGCTCGGCGACCAGATCGAGCAGGCGAGCCGGGCGTTCGACCGGTCGGTGCGGGCGATCGCGAGCATCGACCTGGACCAGCTCCAGCACCTCCGTCCGGTGGCCGAGCTGGGGGCCGCGGTGCAGTCGATCGAACAGCGCCTCGGCCTGATCCACGCCGAGATGTCCCAGGAGATCGTGGTCACCCGCCGCGGTGCGGCTTCGCCGGAGCCGCCGCGATGACGACCACGGTGTTCGCGCGGCGGAGGGCCGGGAACCCGGAACCTCCGGTGGAGATGCGGTTCGTGGACATGCTCCTGATCATCATCGCCGCGGTGATGTTCGTGGCGATCCTGTTCAGCGTGATCAGCGCCGCCAACAGCGGCGTGCGGCCGGACACCCCGCCCCAGCTGCGGACGAAGTCGGCCCCGGCCGCCATGGCGGGACAGTCCTACGAACTCGCGCTCGCCGTCGTGGGCGGTGACGGCCAGTACCGCTGGCAGGCCATCGGGCTGCCGGACGGGATGGGGCTGAGCGAGGACGGTGTGGTGCAAGGAACGCCGATCCGGGAGCAGACCGCGGTGGTCTGGGTGTCGGTCACCGACGGCGCGGGGCGCCGGGGCGAGGGCGAGGTGCGGTTCGAGGTGCGCCCGTCCGGTTCTGGCGCGGTTCAGCAGGTGCGGCCCCGGATCGTCGACAAGGTGCTGCTGCTCGACGGCGCCACCGCCGGTAGGCCCTACGAGCACCAGTTCCGCTCCGAGTCCGGGATTCCGCCGTACCGCTGGACAAGCAGTCCCCTCCCGGACGGGCTGAAGCTGCTGCCGAACGGAGTGCTGACCGGCCGGGCGGACGAGGCGGGCACCAGCACCTTCGCCGTGTCGATGATCGACGGGAGCGGTGCGCTGGTGAGCCAGGAAGTGCGGCTGGTCGTGCGGGAGGCTCCCGAGTCGTGGTTGTGGTGGTTCCTCGGCTGGGTCAAGACGGTCATCGAGTGGCTGGGCTACTTCTGCGTCGCGGTGAACTTCGTGTTCTTGATCTTCGGCGTTCCGGCACATGCCGGAACGCCCCCGATCTGGAAGATCTTGAAGATCCGGAAGCGCTCCGCGTGACGGTGCCGGACTGAATGACAACGAGAACGGAGGAACCAGATGGGGCTTTACGAAGGCAGGGTGCTGTCGACGGGCGAGACCGTGGTGGAGGTCCGGCACGGCGGGTTCGCGGAAGTGGGCGTGCTCGACGACGAGTTCGAGGGCAGGAAGAAGGTGGTCAAACGGCTCAGCGACCGGGTCCTGGAGACCGCGGGCAAGGCGGTCGCCGACTCGTTCTTCCACGAGTGCAAGACCGTGTTCGCCAAGCTGGAGGGCGTGCCGCACGTCGCGCCGTCGATCCTGGCCATGCGCAACCTCGACGACCTCGGCCCGGTGCTGTTCGTGTCCTATGTGGATGGACCGGCGCTGCGGGAGCTGATCCGGGCCGGGCGGCAGTCGCTGACCCAGACCGTGCGGATGGGCGGGCAGATCGCCAGGGCGGTCGCGGGCGCGCACGATCGCGACGTGCGGCACCGGGATCTCAAGCCGAGCAACATCCTGCTCACCACCGGCAACGAGATCCGGCTCATCGACTGGGGGTTGTCCCGGGCGCAGGAGGCGACCGAGCTGACCGTCGGCGTGGTCGACTACCTGTCCCCGGAACGGCGCGAACAGCCCATTCTGGACGCCGCGCCGGACGACGTCCACGCGCTGGGCGTGATCCTGCACGAATGCCTCACCGGCGGATACCCGGACACGTCCGCGGGTCCGGTGCGGCTCCGGGCCGGACTGGCCGCCGCGCGCGCGTTCGCTCCGGCACGCCTGCTGGACCTCGTGTGCGGGATGCTCGACCCGAGACCGCAAGGGCGTCCCACCGCGCGTGACGCGGCCACGGCGCTGACGGATCCGGTGCTGGTCGAGGACATCACCGCCCGCGAGGTCGAGGACCCCTTCTGCCGGAAGTGCGGCTTCGTCGCGGCGGACGCGCACCGGTCCGCCTGCCCGGTCTGCGACCACGTGCTCTACGCCCGGTTCGCGACCCCGCCCAGGGCGGGCATGGTCCGGATTCCGCCGGGGGTCTACATCCAGGGGATCGACCAGAACCAGGCGCGGCAGGCGCTGATGGCGGCGGGCATCGACGCCGACTCGAAGCACCTGGAATGGCTGGCCCCGCCGGACGACCAGCCGAAGGAGGTCTTCGTGCCCGGCTTCGACATCGACGTCGAGCCGGTCACCAACCTCGCCTACGCCGAGTTCGCCGAAGCCACCAACTACCCGGCCCCGGAGGGCCTGCTGCCGGGGAGCTCGAACCTCCCCGACCATCCGGTGGTGCACGTGACCTGGCGGGACGCGCTTTGCTACGCGCTGTGGGCCGGCAAGCGGCTGCCCCGCCCGCAGGAGTGGGAGAAGGCCGCGCGGGGTGACCGGGACAACCGGACCTACCCGTGGGGAGACGTCTGGCAGGAATCCCGGTGCAACCACTCCAGGTATTCGGGCAACCAGTTCCCCCGGACCAACCCGGTCGGCGCGTTCACCAGCGGGGAGTCCGACGGCCGGTCGCCGTTCGGGGTGGCGGGGATGGCGGGCAACGTCTCCGAGTGGGTCTCGCACAGCAAGCCTTCGCACGCCCAGGGCCGGGACGCGCGGATGCGGGCGGTCTGCGGCGGCGGGTGGAGCGACCCGGTGGCCGTCTACGGCGCGGTGTCGGTGCAGCTTCCGGCCGAGATCGACTACGAGAGCCCGTCGGTGGGCTTCCGCTGCGTGGCCGACATCGTCTACGAGGAGAGGCGGATCGACGAGATCGGTTCCTGAGCGGCGATGTGACCGGACAGCAGCCGCAGCGCGTCGGCCGAGCCGCGGTCGTTCGGGGTGTAGACCTCCAGCCGGTGGTCGGGGCTGTCGGGCTGGAGCCACACCTGGTAGTCGACGTCGAGCCTGCCGACCGTGGGGTGCCGCAGGCGCATGGTCCCGACGGTGCAGTCCGCGACCTCGCCTTCGGCCCACAGCGCGGCGAACTCGTCGCTGCGCATGGCGAGCTCGCCGATCAGCTCGGCCAGCCGGGCGTCGGTGGGGTACCGGCCCGCGGTGAGCCGCAGGTAGGCGACGTGGATCCGGGCCAGCTCGTCCCAGTTCCGGTGCAGGTCCCGGAAGTGCGGATCGAGGAAGAACATCCGCGGGACGGACGGCCGCCGCTCGGGATCGCGCGGCGCGCCGAAGTCGACGTGCTCGGCGAACAGCGCGTGCCCGGTGCGGTTCCAGGCCAGCACGTCACCGCGCCGGCCGAGCACCACCGCAGGCGTGGTCTCGCCCAGGGACTCCAGCAGCGCGAGCACTCGCGGGTGCGGCTGTTCCGGGTCGGGCCGGACCAGGCTCGGCGCGGCGGACTGGCGGGCGAGGTTGTGCAGGTGGGCCGTCTCGACCGCGTCGAGCCGGAGCACCCTGGCGAGAGCGTCGAGGACCTGGTCGGAAGCGGTTCCGGCCTGCCCCTGCTCCAGCCGCGTGTAGTAGCCGACGCTCACCCCGGCGAGGTGTGCCAGCTCCTCGCGGCGCAGGCCGGGGACGCGGCGGGCGGTGCCGTGCAGGCGCAGGCCGACGTCGGCGGGCGTGACCCGGTCGCGGCGGCTCTTGAGGTAGGCCCCGAGGTGCTCCAGCTGCATGTCCCCGAGCTTAGGCGCGGTCGGCCGGACGAGGGTGTCCCTGCCAGGTGTACCCATGGCGCGGGGCTGGTTGCCGGGCGGATCGC
Organism: Saccharopolyspora taberi; assembly: GCF_039534165.1. Classification (NCBI taxonomy): domain Bacteria; kingdom Bacillati; phylum Actinomycetota; class Actinomycetes; order Pseudonocardiales; family Pseudonocardiaceae; genus Saccharopolyspora; species Saccharopolyspora taberi. The sequence goes on from NZ_BAAAUX010000016.1 coordinate 359,012, forward strand.
ACCGCACCGTTCGAGTCATGAACGCTTCTAACTCACCCGGTCCGCGGGAATGGCTCGGTCTGCTGGTGGTGCTCGGGCCGGTGCTGCTGGTCGCGATGGACGGTTCGGTGCTGTTCCTGGCGATGCCGAAGGTCACCGAGGCGCTGTCGCCGACCGCCGACCAGGCGCTGTGGATCCTGGACGTCTACGGGTTCGCCGTGGGGTCGCTGCTCATCGCCTTCGGCAACATCGGCGACCGGTACGGGCGGCTGAAGCTGCTGATGGCCGGAGCCGCCGCGTTCGGCCTCGCCTCGGCGGGAGCGGCCTTCGCGCCCGGACCGGAACTGCTGATCGCCTTCCGGGCGCTGATGGGCGTGGCCGGTGCGACGCTGCTGCCGTCGGCGCTGGCGGTGCTCAGCGAGCTGTTCACCGATCCGCGCAAGCGGGCGAACGCGATCGGCATCTTCGCGGCCACCTTCGCCGCCGGGTTCGCGATCGGCCCGGTCGTCGGCGGGCAGCTGCTGAGCAGCTTCTGGTGGGGATCGGTCTTCCTGATCAACCTGCCGGTGGTCCTGCTGTTCCTGCTGCTGGCCCCGGTCCTGCTCCGCGAGGTCCGCGCCACCAGCACCGGCCGCATCGACGTCCCGAGCGTTTTCCTGTCCGCCGCGGGCATTCTGCTGACCGTCTACGCGATCAAGCACGCCGCCGCGGAGGGTCTGGACGTCGTCCCGGTGGCCATGGGGATCGTCGGCGTGATCGGCCTGGTGTGGTTCGTCCGGCGGCAGCTGCGGCTCGAACACCCGCTGATCGACTTCCGCCTCTTCCGCGACCGGGTGTTCGCGGTCGCGGCCGTCACCGGGCTGCTGCCGCTGGCCGCGTGGTCGGCGATGGCCTACCTCGGCGGCATCTACCTCCAGTCGGTGCTCGGGCTGCCGGTCCTGGACGCGGCGCTCGTCGCGGTGCCCGGCGCCGTCGTGCTCACCGTGACCTGCATCGTGACGCCGTGGGTGGTCGCGCGCACCGGCACCCGCGCGGCGCTGATCGGCTGCCACTTCCTCATCGCGGCGGGCCTGCTCCTGCTGCTGCCCATCAGCGCATCGGGCGGGATCGGCTGGTACATCGCCTCGACCGTCCTGGCCGGGATCGGCTACGGCATCTCGTTCAGCGTCGTCGCCGACACCGCGGTCGCCGCGGTCCCGCCGGAACGCGCCGGTGCGGCGGCGGCGATCGCCGAGACCAGCAACGAGATCGGCAACGCCCTCGGCATCGCGCTCCTGGGCTCGCTGGCCGCCCTGATCTTCCGGCTCCAGGGCCCGGATCTCGCGGGGACGCTGAACGAAACGCTCCAGGTTCCCGGGCTCGCACCGGCGGTGATCGGCGACGCCAAGACCGCGTTCGTCACCGGCCTGCACGCCGCAGCCGCCATCGCGGCGATCGTGCACGGCGCGCTTGGCGTCTTCACGCTGCGGCGGGTGCCGAGAACTCTGGGCGCCGAAGGGGAAAGCGCTCAGCCGGCGATGTCTGCTTGAGATGTGCGAACGGGTGCCCGTCCGGACCGGACGGGCACCCGTTGTTCCGAGTGTCGACTGTGCTGTGTCGACTGTTCTGGGGGCCGACGCTCGTGGCCAGTACGAGTCGGCCGGGGTTGAACCTATGCGGCGTAAGCCAATGCGTCGAACTCGTGCTTGTCGATGCCGTCGCGGAACGCGTCGACCTCGGCTTCGGTGAAGACGAGTTCCACGGTCGGCTCGGCGCTGTGGCGGAAGGTGTAGTTGCCGTCCGCACGGCGCGTGATTTCCAGGCACAGACCGCTGGTTTCGCCCAGGCGGGTGGCCGAGAGGAAGGCGTCGAACTGCTCGGCCGTGAAGACGAGCCGGTGGTCGTCAGCGGCACCGAAGGTCGTCTTGTCGTCGCGCATCTCGACCCAGCCGCCCCGACGAGCGACCCGGACGCAGGACTTTTCCGGCTCGCTGCGGGTTGCCTTCCGGAAGTCGTGTTCAGCGAACGGCGGTGGGGTTGTAGTCATTCGATCTCCTTCGAGGTGGGTTTACTTCTTGAACTCGCGTGCGACCTGGCCGATGAACTTGCGGCTCTCGCTGAAGCTCAGAGCGGCCGAGGTCAAACGTGCCCAAGCGTTGTCGTGTGCCGCAAGCGCCTTCTTGTCGTCGAGGTAGCGGATCTCGCCTTCGCCCTCGACGTAGGCCAGCTCCAGCGGTCCGGCCGCGCCCGGTGACGGCACGCGGAGCAGGACGAAGCGGTTCCCGATCGGAGACCGGCGGCCGGGCGGGGACTTGAACGGCAGCACCTGGATCATGACGTTCCGCCGGTTCGAGATCTTGACCAGGTAGTCGAGCTGTTCCCGCATGACCTCGGCGTCGCCCCACATCCGGCGCAGGCAGGACTCCGACAGCACGAAGTGCGCAGTCAGTGGCTCCGACGTGCTCAGGATGTCCTGCCGTGCGAGCCTTGCGTTCACGCGGTCGTCGATCGTCAATCCCTCGACCTCGGGCCAGTCGGCGTGCATGGCGCGGACATACGCCTCGCACTGCACGAGTCCCGGAACGATCTCGACTTCCGCCCATCGGATCTGGTCGGCGTGCTTCTCCAGGTCGACCAGCAACCGAACCTCGTCGCGGTACGCGCGGTTGTGGCCGGTGGTCCAGAAACCGCGCTTGCTGTTGTCCCGCCGAAGTTCGCGGAGCGCTTCCTGATAACCCTCGTCGGTGAACCCGAGCTTGTTGGCCAGCAGGACGAGATCGCCCGGACTGATGTTGCCGCCACCGCTGATCAGCCCGGCGATCCTGGGCTGGCTGGTCTCGATCAGCCGGGCGGCTTCGGCCTGCGAGACTCCGGCGGTCTCCAGCATGTGCGCGATTTCGCGCCCCAGCAACAACTTCCTGGCGGTGCGGACGGTGGCGGACATCGGTGTGGGCTCTCCGTGGGTTGGACGGGCTGCGATCTCTTCGAGGTCGTACCCCACCATCTTTCCGGCTGAGGGTAGCTCCAAGCACCACTCGATCGGATGCCCGTCTTGGGCTTGATTATCAACACTCGCAGTATCAAGCTAAGAATCACTGCGGACGTGATGAGTCTAACAACCCTGTTGCGGAGGAGATCGATGGCCGTCCCGCCCATTCCCGCCTTCTGGCACCCGATGCGGAGGAAGGTCGACTGCGTCGACGGGTTCGAGCGCCCGAGGACCGTGTCGACCTACCTCGGCGCCGGCCGCATCGTGCTTCTGGCGCCACCCGCCGAAGTTGCCCTGCTGACCCCGGAATCCGCGCGCGAGCTCGCGGAGGACCTGTGCGCGCACTCCGACGTGATCGAGGTGCGACGACGGCGCGAGGCCGCGCGGCTCATCCGGGTCCTACGCGGCTGAACGGTTCCGCGCCGCCGGACGATCCGCCCCGCGCAACGATTCGCGTCGTTGATCGGCTCTGCGGCACCGGATTGTCCGCGCCACCGAACGAGTCCGTCCCCACCGAACGAGTCCCCGTCGAACAATGCCCGCCCGGCCGGTCCAGCCCCCAGAGCGGCCGGGCGAACGGGGCGGGCGGCGTCGCGTCGAGCCCGCGGTTGGCCAGGCCGCTGCTCCGCGCGTCGCCCGCCCCACCCTCGGCGATTCCGGCGGCCCGGAGTTCCCGCCTCCCGGCCCCGCTCCGCAGCCGGTTTTCGCCACCACACCAAGGATTTCCCAGACGCTTCGGCCGGTCCGCGACTCCCCGGATCCTCCCCCCGCGCGGACCGGCCGGGGCCCGATCACGGCGGCCCTGCCGAGACCCCGACCTCCGGTAGGGCCGCCGTGCACCACGCAGAGAGGAACGCCCATGCTGCTCGCCGCGCCCGCGAACGACGAAGCTCCGCATCTCGCCGCCCTGCGGCGCGGCGTCGAGGCCGGTTTCAGGTTCCGGCACTTCCGCGATCCCGGCGGCGAGGTCGCCGTGATCTACGCCGAGCGGTGGTGTTCCTACGGAGTCGTCGAGAACTGCACGCTGCGTGCGATGACCGAGGCGGTCGCGGCCCGGTTCCGGATCGAGGACCATCCCGGTGGGGATCCGCTGTGGCAGGCGACCGGCTCGGTCGCCGAGGTGCTGACGGCCCTGCTCGACCTCCCGCCGCATGGCCACCCCGGGGCTCCGACGAGCCCGCGGCGGCCTTCCAGCGCCCTGTGGCTCCCCGGCAGCCCATGCCGACGGTTTCCCTCTCGCTGAACGGAAAAACACCGCCAATGAGCGGAAAAACACCGCGGCCCCCGTCCGAGGGGGGAGAACGGGGGCCGCGGGAGCGCTCCGGTCAGCGCGAGCTGACCAGCGAGCGCAGGAAGAACGCCAGGTTGGCGGGGCGCTCCGCCAGCCGGCGCATGAAGTAGCCGTACCACTCGTCGCCGTAGGCGACGTAGACGCGCAGCTTGTTGCCGTCGGCGGCGAGCCTGCGCTGCTCCTCGGGGCGGATTCCGTAGAGCATCTGGTACTCGAAGGTCTCCGGAGAGCGCCGGGCGCGGGCCGCCAGGTCACCGGCGATGGCCACCATCCGCGGGTCGTGCGTGGCGACCATCGGGTAACCCTCGCCGTTCATCAGGACCTTGAGGCAGCGGACGTAGGAGCGGTCCACCTCCTGCTTGTCCTGGAAGGCCACCGACGCGGGCTCTGCGTAGGCGCCCTTGCACAGCCGCACCCGCGACCCGGCGGTGGCCAGGTCCCGGCAGTCGCCCTCGGTGCGGTGCAGGTACGCCTGCAGCACCGCGCCGACCCAGGGGAAGTCCACCCGCAGGTCCGCCAGGATGCCCAGCGTCGAGTCGGTGGTGGTGTGGTCCTCCATGTCCAGGGTGACCGTGGTGCCCGCCGCGGCGGCGGCCTCGCAGATCAGCCGGGCGTTGTCCAGCGCGATCTTCTCGCCGTCGGTGGGCAGGAACTGGCCCACGGCCGACAGCTTCACCGAGACCTCGGCGCGGTCGGCCAGCCCCGCCTCCGCCAGCTCGGCCAGCATCCGCTGGTACGCCCGGACCGTGCCCGCGGCCTGCGCGGAGTCCAGGGTGTCCTCGCCGAGGTGGTCGAGGGTGACGTGCAGGCCCTGGTCGCGCAGCGACCGGGTGGCGCTCACGGCGTCCTCGGGGGTGGTGCCCGCGACGAAGCGGTCCACGACCGCGGCGGTCAGCGGGTTGGCCTCGACGAGCTTGCGCACGCCTGTGGAGCGGGCCGCGGCCAGCAGAGGAGTACGGAGCATGGTGCTCTCCTTTTGGACTTTCCAAAGCCTGGATGCGGGACGGGACACCGGTACGGGCGTCCCGCCCCGAACGAATCCGCGCTGGCGCACGGATGGCGCTGCGCGCCATGAGAAGCGCCATCGGGCGCTTCTCAGCCCATGTGCGGGTAGGTGTGCTGCGTCGGAGCGTTGAAGGTCTCCTTGATGGCCCGCGGGCTGGTCCAGCGCTGGATGTTGAACAGCGAGCCCGCCTTGTCGTTGGTGCCCGAGGCCCGGCTGCCGCCGAAGGGCTGGCGGGACACGATCGAGCCGGTGGGCTTGTCGTTGACGTAGAAGTTGCCCGCGGCGTGGCGCAGCTTGCGGTGCGCCTCGTCGATCGCGCGGCGGTCGGTGGCGAACACCGCGCCGGTCAGCGCGTACGGGCTGGAGGTGTCGACGACGTCGAGGATCTCGGAGTACTTGCTGTCGTCGTAGACGTGCACCGCGATGATCGGGCCGAAGTACTCGGTGGTGAACACCTCGTCGGCCGGGTCGGTGCCGACCAGGACAGTGGGCTGCACGAAGTAGCCCTCGGAGTCGTCGTAGCCGCCGCCTGCCAGCACCTCGATCGACGGGGTCTGCTTGGCCCGGTCGAGCGCCGCCTTGTGCTTGGCGAACGCGCGGGCGTCGATGACCGCGCCGCCGAAGTGGGAGAAGTCGGTGACGTCGCCGTAGCTGATGGTCTTGGTCAGGTCGGCCAGCTGCTCGCGCAGGCCGCCGTCCCAGATCGAGCGCGGCACGTAGGCGCGGGAGGCCGCCGAGCACTTCTGGCCCTGGTACTCGAAGGCACCGCGCACGAACGCGGTCGCCAGCGGCGCCGGGTCGGCCGACGGGTGCACGACGATGAAGTCCTTGCCGCCGGTCTCGCCCACGATCCGCGGGTAGCTGCGGTAGCTGTCGAGGTGCTCGGCGATGGTGCGCCACAGCATCTTGAACGTCGCGGTGGAACCGGTGAAGTGCAGCCCGGCCAGGTCCGGGTCGGTCAGCGCGACCTCGGAGACGGCCTGGCCGCGGCCGGTGACCAGGTTGATCACGCCGGGCGGCATGCCCGCGGCCTCGAACAGCCGCATGGTGAAGTGCGCGGCGAACTGCTGCGACGGCGTCGGCTTCCACACCACGGTGTTGCCCATCAGCGCCGGGGCGGTGGGCAGGTTGCCCGCGATGGCGGTGAAGTTGAACGGCGTGATGGCGGTGACGAAGCCGTCCAGCGGCCGGTACTCCATCCGGTTCCACTCGCCGGGCACCGACTTGGGCTGCTCGGCCATGATCTGGCGCGCGTAGTGCACGTTGAACCGCAGGAAGTCGATCAGCTCGCAGGCGGCGTCGATCTCGGCCTGCTGCACCGACTTGGACTGGCCGAGGATGGTGGCGCCGTTGATGGTGTCCCGCCACGGACCGGCCAGCAGGTCGGCGGCGCGCAGGATGACCGCGGCGCGCTCGTCGAACGGCGTGTTCGCCCAGTCGTGCGCGGCGTCCTTGGCGGCCTTGACCGCGTCGGCGACGTCTTCGCGGGTGGCCTCGGCCGAGGTGCCCAGCACGTGGGAGTGCTTGTGCGGCTGCACGACGTCGAAGCTCGCGCCACCGGCCATGCGCTGCTGCCCGGCGATGGTGGAGGTCAGTTCGAGGCGCTCGGACTCCAGCTCGGCCACGCGCTTCTGCAGCGATTCCCGCTCCGGCGACCCCGGAGCGTAGGTCTTGACCGGTTCGTTGGACGGGACCGGGACCGATGTGATGGCGTCCATGGCCATTTCGCCTCCTTGCGAGAAGTCGCTGCGTAGCGCTGGGGAGGGCAGAGCGCCCCCAGCGGCGGTGTCACCTCGGAGGTTAGGAGCTTCCCGACCTCCGGGATTTGTGTGATCGGCTATCTTTGACTCAAACGGCTTGTCCGGTTGAACAAAGGAATGGGAAGTGCGGGAAATCGGGGTCGGCGCGGGGCAGCTGGGCGTGCCATTGCGTCAACTCCTCATCGCCGTCGGCGAACCCCTGGTCGACGTGCTCGCGGCACCGCGCGGGTTCGACGTCGGCATCCGCGATGTCGTCATTGTCGACCCGGAGGACGACTCCGGCACCCGGCGCGGAGACCTGGTGCTGGTCATCGGCGCCCGTGGTCGCGCGGCGATGCGGCTGGTCCGGGCGGCGGCCCGGGACGGCGCGGCGGCGGTGGCGGTCAAGGTGCACGGCGAAAGCGACGCGCACGCGCTGCGCGACACCGCCATCGACGGCGGCGTGGCCCTGCTCGGCGTGCGGCCCGAGGTCCGCTGGGAGCAGCTGGAGTCCTTCGCCCGCTCGGCCGTCGACAACGCGCGGCTGACCGTCGACGCCGACGTGGGGGAGGCGCTGGGCGACCTGTTCGCGCTGTCGCAGACCGTCGCGGCGATGACCGACGGCATCGTCAGCATCGAGGACACCGCGAACCGGGTGCTGGCCTACTCCCGCTCCGACGACGAGGTCGACGAGCTGCGCAGGCTGTCGATCCTGGGCAGGCAGGGGCCGGAGCCCTACCTGGCGATGCTGCGCGACTGGGGCGTCTACCAGCGGCTGCGCGCGGGGGAGGAGGTCGTGCGCATCGACGAGCGGCCCGAGCTGGGGATCCGGCGCCGGATGGCGGTCGGCATCCACGCGGGCAACCAGCCGCTGGGCACGATCTGGGTGCAGGAGGGCAAGCGCCCGCTGTCCGAGCGCTCGGAGAAGGCGCTGCTGGGCGCGGCGCGGGTGGCGGCGTTGCAGCTCATCCGCCAGCGCACCGAGGCCACCGCCGGGCCGCGGTTCCGGGAGAACCTGCTCGCGGGTCTGCTGGAGGGCCGGGTCGACGCGCGTTCGGTGGCCGACAACATCGGCGCGGACCCGAACAAGGCGGCGCTGGTGGTGGTGTTCACGCTGCGGCCGGTCGACCAGTCCAGCGGCTCGGACCGCTCCGAGCTGGAGCTCCAGCGCTCCGAGATGACCAGCCTGATCTCGGTGCACGCCTCGGCCTACCGGCGCAGCGCGCTGGTCACCACCATCGGCTCCCGGGTCTACGTGCTGCTGCCGGATCTCCAGCAGCGCTCGGCCGCGGCCTCGGCGCTCGGCCTGACCCGCGAGATCGTCGCGGCGGGCCGCCAGCACCTGCGCGCGCGGGTGCAGGCCGGGGTCGGTTCGGCGGTGCCGACGCTCGACGAGATCGCCGAGTCCCGCGCGGAGGCCGACCGGGTGCTCGACGCCCTGGCCCACGACGTGGGCACCGAGATCGCCACCATCGCCGACGTGCGGGCGAAGGTCGTGCTCAGCGAGGTGCTCGCGGTGCTCCAGAGCAACGAGCGCTTCCGGGATGCACGGCTGGCCGGACTCCTTGAGCACGACAGCGAGCACGGAACCGACCTGGCTCGCTCGCTGCTGGCGTACCTGGAGGCGTTCGGCGACGTGCGCGCGGCGAGCGAGCGGATGCACGTCCACCCGAACACGCTGCGGTACCGGGTGCGGCGGGCCGGCGAGATCACCGGCGTCGACCTGGGCGACCCGACCGAGCGGCTGAGCGCGCACCTGCAACTGCTGCTGGCCCGCCGGAGCTCCTCCCGGTGGTGAGGACCTCGCTGTTGTAACAGGTGCTACATTCCGGGTCGTGACGAAAAGGTCCTGGCTGGTCCTGGTGGTCAAGCTGCCCGCGGAGCCGTCGCGGCACCGGGTCGCGGTCTGGCGGGAGCTGCGCAAGGTCGGTGCGCTCTCGCTGGGCCAGGGGGTCTGGGCGGTGCCGGAGGTGCCTGCCTTCGCCGACGGCGTGCGGCGGGCGGTGGAGCTGGCCGAGCGTTCCGAGGGGCAGGTCGTGACGCTGCGCGCGTCCGGGCGGGAAGCCGAGGACGAAGCCCGGTTCGAGGCCATGTTCACCGCCGCCAGGTCCGAGGAGTGGTCGGAGTACATCGCCGACTGCGGCAAGTTCGAAGACGAGATCGCCAAGGAGATCCGGATCGGCAAGTTCACCCTCGCCGAGCTGGAGGAGGAAGAGCAGAGCCTGGAGCGGCTGCGCCGCTGGCACCGGGACCTGACGGCGCGTGACGTGTTCGGCGCGCCGGAAGCGGCAGAGGCGGGCGAGCGGCTGAAGCGGTGCGTGGAGGTATGCGAGGACTACGCGGAACGCGTCGTCGCCGCGCTCCACGGGGAACAGCGGTGAAGCGAGCGATGTGGCCGCTGTACGCGGCCGGTTTCACCACCGCGTTCGGCGCGCACGGCATCGCGGCCAACCTCGGCGGCTTCGGCTCGGACGCGGTCACCTCGCTGCTGGTCCTGGGCGGGCTGCTCGCGCTCTACGACGGAGCCGAGGTGCTGCTCAAGCCGGTCTTCGGCACGCTCGCCGACCGCGTCGGAGCGCGACCGGTCCTGCTGGGCGGGCTCGTCGCCTTCGCCGTGGCGTCGGCGCTCTACGCGGCGATGCCCGGCCCGGGCTGGCTGTGGGCGGCCCGCCTCGGCCAGGGTGCCGCGGCCTCGGCGTTCTCCCCGTCGGCGTCGGCGCTGGTGGCCCGGCTCAACCCGGCGGCCAAGCACGGGCGGGCCTTCGGCAGTTACGGCTTCTGCAAGTCGATCGGCTACACGCTGGGCCCGCTCCTCGGCGGTGTTCTGGTGTGGGCCGGTGGTCTTCAGCTGCTCTTCGCGGTGATGGCGGTGCTCGGCGTGGCCGTCGCGGCCTGGGCGGCGACAGCGGTGCCGCACGTGCCACCGCTGCCGCGCCGCCGCCAGACCGTGGTCGACCTGGCCAGGCGGCTCAAGTCCCGCGCGTTCCTCGCCCCAACTGCTGCGCTCGCGGGCGCGACCGCAGCGCTGTCCGTCGGCGTCGGCTTCCTGCCGGTGTCCGGCGCCGCTGCCGGACTCGGCACCGTGGCCACCGGAGCGGCGGTGTCGGTCCTGGCCGCCTGCGCGGCCGTCGTCCAGCCCGCGACCGGGCGAGCGCTGGACGCGGGCCGCCTAACCACCCGCACCGGCCTGACGGCCGGACTGCTGATCACAGCCGCCGGACTGGCCTGCGCGACGATCCCCGGCCTGACCGGTGTCCTGGCGGGTGCGGCGCTGATCGGCATCGGAACCGGACTGATCACACCGGTCGGCTTCGCCGCCCTGGCGGCGTCGACACCGCAGGAACGCCTCGGCCAAACCATGGGATCGGCCGAACTGGGCCGCGAACTCGGCGACGCCGGAGGACCACTCCTGGTCGCAGCGATCGCGACCCTGACCGCACTCACCTACGGCTTCGCCGCCATCGCAATGCTCCTGGCAGTCCTCGCACTAGCGACGAGGCCGAGGGCAGGGGCAGACCAGCCGGTCACCAGTCGCTGAACCGAACCAAACCAACACAAACGCGCCCAGCAAATGCCCCCACCCACAAGGGCGGGGTTTGGTTCTCATCCCGTCGACCTGGCGCAGCCCGATCAGGCCGTGTCAAGGGGGCACAAGCCCGAAAACCGCAGCGCGCCAACACAAACCGCCCCCTTGACGCGGTCTGATAGCCCTCCGTGGAGGTCGACGGGATGAGAACCACCCCAACCGAACCGCAGCGGACAGCGGAGACTCATCCCGGAGACCTGCCGGGGGCCTGGGGGCGGCGAGCGCCCCAGAACAACGAGCCCTACCGGACTCCGAACCGGCAGAGCCGCTTCGGTCCCGGAGACCTGCCTGGGGTCTGGGGGCGGCGAGCGCCCCAGAACCACGAGCCCAAAAGAACCCGAACCGGCAAAGCCGCTTCGGTCCCGGAGACCTGCCGGGGGTCTGGGGCCGGCGAGGACCCCGGAAACCACCCGCGCAACGAAACCCGAACCACCAAAGCCGCTTCGGTCACCGCGAAATAACCCAAGCGGCGATCTGACTCCGAGAAGTGAACCCGAGCTTGGTCAGGATGTTCTCGACGTGCCCCTCGGCGGTCCGGTGCGAGATGACCAGCCGGTTGGCGATGTCCCGGTTGGTCATCCCTTCGGCGACCAACTCGGCGATCTCCAACTCCCGCCGGGTCAGCGGCGACTCCGGGGTCGCCGGTGCTGACGCCGCGGGCGGCGACTCCAGCGCGAAGTCCACAGCCTCGACGGGCGACATCTGGAACCCGTGGTCGAAAGCCCGCTCGTACCCGTGTTCCCCCAGCGCCGACCGGGTGCTGCCGACGTGCTTGTGGTGCTGCTCGGTGAGGGCTGAGTACAGCTCCGGCGAACCGCCCAGTTCCGCCCACATCGCCCCGGCGATGCCGAACAGGGTGGCGGCGCGGACGTGCTGACCGCGGCCTTCGGCCACCCACGCCAGGGTTTCCAGGGTGAACGTCATCGCCGACCTGTCGGCCAGGGTCTGCTCCAGGCTCAGCGCCTCCTTGCCGGACCGCTCGGCGTCGTCGAACCGGCCGTCGGCGACGTCGATGGCCGAGCGGGACCACAACGCGTAGGAGCGCCAGTACACGTCGCCGATCCGCACCGTCTTGCCGACGCACGTGTCCAGCAGCGCGCGGCCCTTCTCCGGTTCCCCGCCGAGTCCCACCACCAGGCCGCGCATGAACAGCGCGAACAGTTCTCCGCGCAGGGTTCCGGCTTCCTGGAACAGCCGGTGCGACTGTTCGAACAGCTCCCCGGCCCGGCTCAGATCGGCGTCGATCATCGCCTCCATCCCCCACACGTGCCGGAGGTACGCCTCCTGCTCGACGTTGCCGACCCGCCCGGCCAGCTCCTGCGCGTCGGCCAGGCACCGCCGCGCCGTCGCCGGTTCGCCCTGGTGCAGCGCGAACCACCCGTCGAGCACCAGCCCCGACATCCGCTCCCGTGACTCCGCGGCCACCGAAGGCAGCAGCCGGTCCAGCCACATCCGGGCCTCGGTGAGGTAGCCGCGCAGGGTCCAGTAGTCGACGAGCTGGATCGCGGTGCGCAGCCCGGTCGCCGCCTCGCCCGGTTCCCGGGCGCAGAAGTCCAGCGCCACCCGGATGTTGTGGTGCTCGCGCCGCAGCCGGGTGATCCACTCCGCCTGGTCCGGGCCGGTCCACTCCGCGGCGAAGCGCTCGGCCAGCCGCGCGAACCAGTCCCGGTGCTTGCGGCGGGCGGTCTCCTGCCCGGTCAGCTTCTCCTCGCCGTAGGCGCGGGTGGTCTCCAGCATCCGGTAGCGGACCCGGTCGCCCGCCAGCTCCCGCAGGAAGATCGACTTGTCCACCAGCGAGTCGACCAGCCCGAGCACCTCGGCAGGCGGGACCCTCGCACCGGACACGACGTGCTCCACGGCATCCAGGTCGAAGCTGCCGGAGAACACCGACGCCCGCGCCCACACCCGGCGCTCCGGCTCCGAGCACAGCTCGTAGCTCCAGTCGATCAGCGCGCGCAGCGTGCGCTGCCTGGGCGGCAGCCCGCGCACCCCGGTGTCGAGCAGCCGGTGCCGCTCGGTGATGCGCTCGGCGATCTGCGCCAGCGACAGCGACCGCAGCCTGGCCACCGCCAGCTCGATGGCCAGCGGGATCCCGTCCAGGTCGTGGCAGATCCGGGCCAGCGCCCGCGAGTTGGCGTCGGTGACCTCGAACTCCGGGGCCACCGCGGCGGCCCGGTCCAGGAACAGCCGCACCGAGTCGAACCGGGCGACCGAGGCCGCCGAGCGGACCCGCTCCGGATCGGGCACCTGGAACGGCGGCACCGCGAACGTGCACTCGCCGACCAGGCCCAGCGACTGCCTGCTGGTCGCCAGCACCCGCAGGTTCGGGCAGGACTGCATCAGCACGTGCACCAGCGACGCGCACGCGTCGACCAGGTGCTCGCAGTTGTCCAGCACCAGCAGCAGGGGATCACCGTCGAGCCGGTCGACGAGGGTGTCGATCACCGGGCGGGCGGACTGCTCGTGCAGGTCGAGCGCTTCGGCGACGGCGTGCGGGACCAGGTCCGGTTCCCGCAGCCCGGCGAGGTCGGCGAACCACACCTGGTCGTGGAACGCGCGGCGCACGTCGGCGGCGGCGCGCAGTGCGAGGCGGGTCTTGCCCACGCCGCCGGGGCCGGTGAGCGTGGTCAGCCGGTACGCCGACAGCAGCCGCTTGACCTCGCCGAGCTCCTGGCGCCGTCCGACGAAACTGGTCGTGTCGGCGGGCAGTCCGCTGCGCCGTTCGGATGCGGAACGTGTCACCTGACCAGCCTAGTAGCGACAGTCGCTGTGCGTAGTCCTCGTCGATCAACGCGTGAGGGCACTTGACCGAACAGGTATTTGCACGGATCCCTCCGCGGCCCGGATCCAGCAGGCTCGGAGGTGCCCTGAAATCCCTCCCAGGACGGGGCACTCGCGATCGCCCGGCTCATTCCCCGGCGGGCCGGGCGATCGTGATCAGGTTTCCGCGCGGGGATCGCCGGTTGGGCCGAGCAGCCGTGCCCGACCTCCGCTTCGAACCGCCAGCGCCGACCCGCTCCCACACCAGGTAGACCAGGCGGCAGCGGTTCCTCGCCCCGAACCCGGCGAACTCCTGGCCGGCGGGGCAGCAGCGCGCGGTGATCGGCCGGGCACCGGGCGTCGACTGCGTAGCGGACCGGGTATTTCCCCGGGTCCTTCCCGGGCCGGGATGGACCAGTCTCGTCACACCCGAGGTACTCGGGAGTAGGAAACGAGACGCCGGTGAGCGCCGCCAGTGCTTCACCGGCCGACGGAGAGCGGTGGCCCGCGACCCTCCCAGGGCGGGGCACCCGCGGTCGTCCGGCTCCATCCCCCCGGCGGGCCGGACGGCCGCGCTCCGCGCGCCCGGATCGCAGAGGTGGATCAATGGTGATGGACAGAGCGATCGGCCGGACTCGCTGGCGGATCTTCGCGCTGGTGTTCGTGGCCGGCCTGGCCGGCGTCGGAGTGATGTTCGGGGGCCTGTCGCAGGGGGCGCTGGCCGCGTCCTTCTCGGTGTCGGGCATGACCTACAAGGCCAGCGGCGACAAGCTCGTCGGCGAGGGCGTCGTCCAGTACGGCTCGGTCGACCAGGGCGGCAGCGGCGCGCACCCGGTGCTGGTCAACGGGTTCCGGCAGGCCAGGATCGACAACTTCTGCCAGTCCTTCGTCGTTCCGGGGCTGCCCGTGGTCGGCGACATCTCGGTCCGCATCGCCGCGCCGGCCATGTCAGCCGAGGACCTGGTGATCGGCATCGAGCAGGTCACCGGCGACCTGACGCTGAGCAACGTCGAGATCGGCCGCGACGCCGGGACCTTCGACAAGGGGCCGAACGGCCAGACCGGGCAGCCGGGGACCTTCGGCATCCAGTCCGACGGCGCCCGGATCGACAACCTCCGGCAGACGGCGTGGTCGACCACGGCCTCGACGCTGCGGCTCGACCAGGTCCGGATCTCGGCCGACACCGGCCGCAACGAGTGCTACTGAGGGGTGATCGCGGTGCGCGAGCAGAGCAGCGCGAAGAAGTGGCGGCGGGGCAGGCCGTTCTGGGCGGGCGTGTGCACGCTCGCGTCCGGGCTGCTCGTGCTTTTCCCGCCGTACGCGTCGTTCCGCTTCGGTGACGCGATGATCTCGCTGAACACGATGGGCGGGGTCTCGTCGCTGGTGATCGGCGTCGTGCTGATCAGCTGCGGGATGTCGCTGTGGATCCGGCCGGAGTTCCGGGTCGCGGCGGGGGTGGTGACGCTGCTGCTGTCGCTGGTGGCGATCGTGACGTCGAACCTGGGCTCGTTCCTGGTCGGGACGCTGCTCGGGATCACCGGCGCCGCGCTCGCGCTGGCCTGGACGCCGAAGGAGCGCCGGGCCGGCACCGCCGACCGGGTGGGTACGTGAGGCGCGGACGCCGCGGGGCGTTCGTCCTCGTCGTGGCGCTGGTGACCGGGGCGCTCACCGCGCCGGCCGCCGCAGCGCAGGGCGGGGTGCTGTGCGACCTGCTCGGGCTGCTGACGTCGTGCCCGGCGCCCACCACGTCGACGTCGCCCGCTCCTGCTTCGCAGCCACCGGGCCGGGAGCCGTCGCGGGAACCCGAGCCGACGAGTTCTCCCGGCAGCACGGCGGAACCGTCCCCGGCCCCGCCGTCCGGCTCGGCGCGGCGACCGAGTCCGGCGACGCCGTCCGACTCGACACCGCCGTCCGACGCGACGCCGCAGCCGACCCCGACATCGCTGCCCGATCCGGCACCGCGACCGAACCCGGCGCCGCAGCCCAATCCGGCGCTGCCCTCCGGCTCGGCTCCGCGGCCGAATCCGGCTCCGCTGCCCGACTCGGCGCCGCAGCCGACCCCGACGCCGCGGCCCGATCCGGCGCCACCCTCCGGCTCGGCTCCGCCGTCCGACCCAGCGCAGCTGCCCAATCCGGCGACGCCGCCCGGCTCGGCGCCGCTGCCCAACCCGACCTCGCCGCCGAACCCGGCGCCGCAACCGAACCTGCTTCCGCTGCCCGTCCCCGCACCGCTGCCCGTCCCGGTTCCACCGCCCGTGGCCGGGGGCGGGCTGCCGCCCGCCGAAGCCACCGGCACGGCGCCGGGACCGGGCCGGATCTGGACCATGACCGGCAGCCGCCTCAAGCTCAGCGGCATCCGCTACCGCGGCGTCGCCGACCAGGACTCCGGCGCCGGACCGGTGCGGACGCTGCACTTCACCGTGGACCGGCTGGAGATCACCGATCTGGTCCAGCGCGGCCGGCTCGGCAACGGCCGGGTGGTCCGGGCCGCCGGCGCGCCCGGCGGGGTCTCCACCGTCAGCGGTCCCGCCGAGCTCTACACCGTGCAGCTCACCGGAACCCCGGAGATCGCGGGTGTCCCGCTGGTCCCGATCACGCTCTCGCCGGACTCGCTGCTGCTGCCGAACCTGGACCTGGGCCTGCTGAAGCTGCCCGAGCTGAGCTTCACCGGCGTCACCACCCGCAGCACCGACCTCAGCGGCGGCACCCTGCGCATCCCCGGCGCCACGGTGCGTCTGGAGTGATTACGGCCAGCCTGGAGTGACTACAGCTTGCGCAGCCGGACCCGGTTGATCGCGTGGTCGCCGTCCTTGCGCAGCACCAGCGTCGCGCGCGGGCGGGTCGGCAGGATGTTCTCGACGAGGTTCGGCTCGTTGATCGTGCGCCACAGGTGGCGGGCCTCGGCGCGCGCGTCCTCGTCGGACAGGTCGGCGAAGTGGTGGAAGTGCGAGCCGGGGTTGGCGAACGCGGTGCGGCGCAGGGTGAGGAACCGCTCGACGTACCAGCGCTCGATGTGCTCGGTGTGGGCGTCGACGTAGATGGAGAAGTCGAACAGGTCCGAGACCGCCAGGCTCGGCCCCGGCTGCAGGACGTTGAGCCCCTCGATGATGAGGATGTCCGGGCTGCGCACCACGTTCTCCTCGCCCGGCACGATGTCGTAGGCCACGTGCGAGTACACCGGCGCACTGACCTCGCTCGCCCCGGACTTGACCTCGGTGACGAACCGCAGCAGCGCCCGCCGGTCGTAGCTCTCCGGGAATCCCTTGCGGTGCATGATCCCGCGCCGCACCAGTTCGGCGCGCGGGTGCAGGAAACCGTCGGTGGTGACCAGGTCGACGCTGGGGTGGTCCGGCCAGCGCGCGAGCAGGGTGCGCAGGATGCGCGCGGTGGTCGACTTGCCGACCGCGACGCTGCCCGCGATGCCGATGACGAACGGGACGCGGGTGCGGTTGTTCTGCTCGCCGAGGAAGGTCGTGGTGGTCTGGTGCAGCCGCTGCCGGGCCGCGACCTGGAGGTTGATCAGCCGCGACAGCGGCAGGTACACGTCGGCGACCTCGGCGAGGTCGACCTGCTCGCCGAGACCGCGCAGTGCGTCGAGCTCCGCTTCCGACAGCGGTAGCGGCATGGAGCTGCGCAGCTCCCGCCACTGGTCCCGGTGCAGCTCGACGTACGGGCTCAGTTCGCGAACGCGCGTCACGGGACACCTCGTCGTTGAGGACGGCTCCGCAGAGCAGCTTGCGGCGCCGTCGACTTTTTGCCGACAGCGCCGCAAACTCTAGGTCGCGCGCACCGCGCAGCGCAGTGACGCACTGCACGATGAGAGCTGCGTTATTCGCCTTGATCGATTGCGGTTTCCCGCCCGGACTGGTTCAGCTTGGACTTGCGGTAGCCGTAGGCGAAGTAGATCACCAGGCCGATCGCGAACCACAGCCCGAAGCGCAGCCAGGTCTCCGGGGCCAGGAACGTGACCAGCCAGATGGAGAACACGATGCCGATGATCGGCACCACCGGCATGCCCGGGCACTTGAAGCCGCGCGGCAGGTCCGGCCGCCGGTAGCGCAGCACGATCACCGCGGCGCACACGATCACGAACGCCAGCAGGATGCCGATGTTGGTCAGCTCGGCCGCCTCGCCGATCGGCAGCAGGCCGGCGATCAGCGCCGAGGCGATGCCGATCAGCCAGGTGAAGCGGGACGGCACCTTGCGCGTCGGGTGGGTCTTGGCGAACCACTTCGGCAGCAGGCCGTCGCGGCTCATCGCGAAGCCGACGCGGGTGACGCCGAGCATGAAGGTGAACAGCACCGTCAGGATGCCCAGGATCGCGCCGATCGCGATGACCGCGCCCAGCAGCGGCAGCCCGACGTCGGTGAAGGCGGAGGCGAACGCGCTCTCCCCGCTGATCTGCTGGTACGGGATCATGCCGGTGAGCACCAGGCACGCCAGCACGTAGAGCACCATCGAGATCGCCAGCGAGTACATGATCGCCTTCGGCATGTGCTTCTGGGCGTCCTTTGACTCCTCGGCCGCGGTGCTCATCGCGTCGTAGCCGAACACCGCGAAGAACACCGTCGCCGCACCGGCGAACGCGCCGCTGATGCCGAACGGGAAGAACGGGTTGTAGTTGCCCGCGTCGATGTGGAAGGCGCCGACGACGATCACCAGCAGGACCACGCCGACCTTCAGATACACCAGGAACGTCTCGAACCGGGCGGCGCTCTTCATGCCCTGGTTGAGGATGAAGGCGATCAGCAGGCACAGCAGCGCGGCGAACAGGTTGATCTTGTAGCTGCCGGGCGGCGCGGCGCCGTCCTCGGTGCCCGGCGCGCCCATCATCCAGGCGGGCAGGTCGATGCCGAGGAAGCCGATCAGCTCGTTGAAGTAGCCCGAGATGCCGATCGCGACCACCGCCACGATCGCGGTGTACTCCAGCAGCAGGTCCCAGCCGATCAGCCAGCCGACGACCTCGCCGAGCACCACGTAGCCGTAGGTGTAGGCCGAGCCGGCCTTCGGGATCATCCCGGCGAACTCGGCGTAGGAGAACGCCGCCGCGGCGCTGGCGATGCCGGCGATCAGGAACGACAGCAGCACCGCCGGTCCGGCCTTCTCGTTGGCGACCGCACCGGCCAGCGAGAAGATTCCGGCGCCGATGATGCCGCCGACGCCGATGGCGGTCAGCTGCCACAGGCCCAGCGAGCGCTGCAGGCCGGTGTCGGAGTCCTCGACGATGTCACCGACCGGTTTGCGGCGGAATATCCCCCTGCCGGGGTGGAGGTTCGTGGTCACGGGTTCTCCCTGGGCAGTGCGGTGGTGCGTTGGCCGGATGGCCGACGTGTCCCGGCTCACCATCGTGGTCCGTCACACGTTCTGGCGAAACCTACGCCGCAGGTCTCCGCGGCCAGGTTGTGGGGTCGGACGACAAATGGCGGCTGTCGTTGTCCGTTCGCACGAACCAAGCTCAAACCGGGCGCAATCCGGAACACATCGCGGCTCCCCCGCTCGCCAACCGTGACGGGCGGCGGGCCCGATCGTTAGTGTTCACGTCCGCGTGCACCGCAGCCCGCAGTTGTCCGGAAGTGAGGATCGATGCCCAGTTACCGCAAGGTCGTGGTCGGCACTGACGGCTCGCCGCCGTCGTTGCGCGCGGTCGCCCGGGCCGCCGAGGTCGCCAGGGACGCCACCGCCGTGCTGGTGATCGTCTGCGCGTACTACCCGAACACCGACCGCGACGTCGAGCAGGCCAAGCAGGAGCTGGGTGGCGAGGCGTTCCAGGTGATCGGTTCGACGCCGGCCGAGAACACCCTGCTGGACGCCACCGACCGGGCGAGGGCGGCGGGCGCGACCGAGATCGAGACGGTGCCGATGGTCGGCGCTCCGGTCGCCTCGCTGGTGGAGGTCGCCGAGAAGCACGGGGCCGACCTGCTCGTGGTGGGCAGCCGGGGGCTGAACACGGTGAAGGGGCGGATCCTCGGCTCGGTGCCTTCGGAGGTTTCCCGCCGCGCGGAATGCGATGTGCTCGTTGTACGAACCTCGCGATGACGCGTCGGCCGCCGGCCAGGAGGTGCAGGAGGCACTGCTGGGCGGCCCGGCCCGCTACACCAAGGCCGATGTGGCCGAGGCCGTCGGGGTCGAGCTGGTCCGCGCCGAACGGCTCTGGCAGGCGATGGGCTTCGCCCACGTCGGCGACGACGACGTGGTGTTCACCGACGCCGACGTGGCCGCCCTGCGGCGGCTGGCCCAGCTGGTCTCCGCCCAGGTGCTGATGCCGGAGGTGGAGACCGCGGTCGCGCGCTCGCTCGGGCAGGCCATGTCCCGGCTGGCGGAGTGGCAGGTCGGGATCTTCAAGTCGGTGCTGGGCGACCAGTTCTCCGGGGACCTGGCCACCACCGCGCAGTTCGCGGGCGCGGTGATGCCGGTGATGGAGGAGCTGCAGGGCTACGTCTGGCGGCGGCACCTCACCGCGACGGCGACCCGGGAGATGGCCGACGACGGGGCCGACGAGCGGACCCAGGTGATCGGCTTCGCCGACATCGTCGGCTACACCCGGCTGATCCGGGACTTCACCGAGCTGGAGCTGGCCCGGCTGATCGACGAGTTCGAGGAGCTGGCCACCGGCGTGGTCGCCGAGAACCACGGCCGGATCGTCAAGACCGTGGGCGACGAGGTCCTGTTCGTCACCGACGCCCCGGCCGAGGCGGCCGAGATCGCGCTGAACCTCAACGAGCAGATCGCCGAGTCGACCCGGCTGCCCCCGCTGCGGATCGGGCTGGCGCAGGGCGTGGTGCTGGCCCGCTTCGGCGACGTCTACGGCTCCACGGTCAACATCGCCAGCAGGCTGACCTCGGTGGCCCGGCCCGCGTCGGTGCTGGTCGACCGGGAGCTGTCGGCCGCGCTGCGGCACCGCCCGGAGTACGCGCTGATCTCGATCGGACCGACCAAGGTCCAGGGGTTCCGCGGGCTGCGCGCCTGGGCCTTGCGCCGCGCTCGCCTGCGCTGAACGGGTGACTTGACGGGTACTGCCGATGGCCGAGGAGTTCGGCCTGCCGGGCGGGAAGGCCGACGGGGCACCACGACCGACGAGCAGCCGAGCGCGCTCCGGTTCGTGAGCGGCTTTTCCGCTCACGAGCGGGTCGCGGGCACCTCGTGGCGGTCCGGGATCGGGATCTCGAAGTGGACGGCCGGGCTGTACCGGGGATCGGTCCGGCCGTCGTAGACCTCCTCGGCGACGCTGCGCCAGAACGGTTCCGCGCCCTCGATCGCGGTGTTGGTGTGCAGGTAGATCGTGTCGTACCCGGGCGTTTCGGCGACGAACCGGCAGGCCAGCCGGACCAGCTCGCGGGCGAGCCCGTGGCGGCGGTGCTCCGGGCGCACGTAGACGCGGAAGATCTGCGCGGTCGTCCCCGACGGGTAGCGCTCGGCGAGCCACGGCGGGTGCGGCGGGCTCTGCGGCCCGTCGGCCCGCACCGCGGCGGTGGCCACGATCCGGCCGTCGGCGGCCTCGGCGACGAACAGCTGCTGCCGCGGGTTGTCGAAGTAGGCCGCGTCCATGTCGATGACGTCCCGGTGCCAGCGCGGGATGAACCCGGTGCCCAGCACCTGGTAGAGCGTGTCGAGGATGACCGACCGCGCGCCGTCGGCGTCGGCGCGGGTGGCCGGGCGGACGACGTGGAGATCGGTGGTGCCGGTGTCGGACATCGCTGGTTCTCCCGGACTGTGATCGAAATCGCGCACTTGGCTGGGCATTGTTGCAAAGCATATGCAACAGTGATCCGGTCCGCTCTCCGACGGGTGTCCGCCAGGCTCGCGACCAGTGCGAACCGGGGTCCGGAGTGGACGGGCGTCCGACACTTGCGAAATGCATTCATCTCCGGTTCACCCGGCTTGATCGCCCAGGCGGCAGGTGCGCGGCATCCGCACGTGGGATGCCCCGGCGCGGTCCCCGACCTAAGGTCGACTCATGGGAGCCGAGCCCGGAACCGCAGTCCCCGCCAGTCATTCCGCCGAGGTCGCCGCGTTGCGGGACAGCTACGCCCGGCTGCCCGCCGGGTCACCGGTGCGGCTGGCCAAGACCACCTCGAACCTGTTCCGGTTCCGGGACCCGGCCGCCGGGCCCGGCCTGGACGTCGGCCGGTTCAACCGGGTGCTCGGCATCGACACCGCGGCGGGCACCGCGCAGGTGCAGGGCATGGCCACCTACGAGAGCGTCGTCGACGCGCTGCTGCCCGCCGGGCGGATCCCGATGGTGGTCCCGCAGCTGAAGACGATCACCCTCGGCGGCGCGATCGCCGGGCTCGGCATCGAGTCGACGTCCTTCCGCAACGGGCTGCCGCACGAGTCGGTGCGGGAGATGGAGATCCTCACCGGTGACGGCAGCGTCGTGGTCGCCCGCCCGGACAACGAGCACGCGGAGCTTTACCGCGGATTCCCCAACTCCTACGGCACGCTGGGCTACGCGCTCCGGCTGGAGATCGAGCTGGAGCAGGTGCAGCCCTACGTGCGGCTGCGCCACCTGCGGTTCGGCACGGCCGCCGAATGCGCCGCCGCGATCGCCGAGATCTGCCGCACCGGCTCCTTCGACGGCCACCCCGTGGACTTCCTCGACGGGACCGTCTTCACCGCGTCCGAGCAGTACCTCACGCTCGGCTCCTACCGGCCCGACGCGCCGCCGACCAGCGACTACACCGGCCAGGACGTCTACTACCGGTCGATGCGGCGCAGGCAGACCGACCACCTGACCATCCACGACTACCTGTGGCGCTGGGACACCGACTGGTTCTGGTGCTCGCGCGCCTTCGGCGTGCAGCACCCGCTGGTCCGCAGGTTCTGGCCGCGCCGCTACCGGCGCTCGGACACCTACCGGCGGATCGTGGCCTGGGACCGCCGGACCGGCCTGACCGACCGGATCTCGAAGCTGCGCGGCCTCGGCGGGAACGAGCCGGTGATCCAGGACGTGGAGATCCCGGTCGAGCGGCTGGCGGAGTTCCTGGAGTTCTTCCACACCGAGATCGGGATCAGCCCGGTCTGGCTGTGCCCGGTGAAGCTGCGCGACGGGCAGGGCTGGCCGCTGTACCCGATGGATCCCGACGCGCTGTACGTCAACGTCGGGTTCTGGTCCACCGTGCCGCTGCGCAGGGGGGAGGCGCCGGGCCGGTACAACCGGGCGATCGAGCGGGTGGTCGGCGAACTCGACGGCCACAAGTCGCTGTACTCGAACTCCTTCTACGAGGAGGAGGAATTCTGGCGGCTCTACAACCGTCCCAGCTACCAACGGCTCAAGGAGCGCTACGACCCGGACGGCCGGCTCCCGGGGCTGTACGACAAGTGCGTCCGGGAGAAGTGACTCCCGGCGGGGGAAGGAGTGTCGCTCATGGGTCTGGCAGAGGTGTTCCCGCGGATCCTCGGCAACGACGTCCCGGTCGAGTTCCGCGCCTACGACGGCAGTCGCGCGGGCAGACCGGGCGCGGAGGTCACCATCGAGATCCGCTCGCCGCTGGCTTTCTCGCACCTCGCGGCGGCGCCGGGGGAGCTCGGTCTGGCACGCGCCTACGTCACCGGTGCGCTGGAGGTGCACGGTGACATGTACACCGCGCTGGCGAGCTTCCCGAAGCTGACGGTCGGCGAGATCCCGCTCCGGACCCGGATCGGGCTGATGGCGCAGCTGGGGGCGCGGCGGCTGTGGTGGCCGGTGCGCCCGCCGGAGCAGGAGTACCGGCCGCGCGGGTGGCGGCACTCGAAGTCCCGCGACAGCAAGGCGATCTCGTACCACTACGACGTGTCCAACCGCTTCTACGAGTGGGTCCTGGGGCCGTCGATGGCCTACACCTGCGCGGTGTTCCCGGAGTCGACGTCGTCCCTGGAGGAGGCGCAGTTCACCAAGCACGACCTGGTGGCGCGGAAACTCGGGCTGTCCAAGGGGATGCGGCTGCTCGACGTCGGCTGCGGCTGGGGCGGCATGGTGCTGCACGCGGCGAAGCACTACGGCGTGCGCGCGCTCGGGGTCACGCTCTCCCGCCAGCAGGCGCAGTGGGCGCAGAAGGCCATCGCCGAGCGGGGGCTGGCCGACCTGGCCGAGGTCCGCCACCTGGACTACCGCGACGTGCCCGAGTCCGGTTTCGACGCGGTCAGCTCCATCGGGCTCACCGAGCACATCGGGCGCGCGCAGCTGCCGTCGTACTTCTCGTTCCTGCACGACAAGCTCAAGCCCGGCGGCAGGATGCTCAACCACAGCATCACCCGCCCGGACGGCAGCCACGGTTCGCGGCCCGGCAAGTTCATCGGCCGCTACGTCTTCCCGGACGGCGAGCTGGAACCGGTCGGCACGCTGGTGTCGGAGATGAACGACAACGGCTTCGAGGTGCGCCACGAGGAGAACCTGCGCGAGCACTACGCGCTGACGCTCGCGGGCTGGTGCGCCAACCTCGAAGCGAACTGGTCCGAGGCCGTCCGCGAGGTGGGCCCGGCCCGCGCCCGCATCTGGCGGCTGTACATGGCCGCCTGCCGCCTCGGCTTCGAGCTCAACGTCGTGCAGCTGCACCAGGTTCTCGGCGTCCGCCTCGATGGCGGCGAGGCGCGGATGCCGCTGCGTCCGGCCTGGTGATGCTGCGTCCGGCCTGGTGATCTTGGCGGAATCGGCCTTGCCCCGACCGCCGTCCTGGCACACTGCGCCGTTGTCGATGCTGCCAGGACGCGGTCGGGGTGAGGGCGATTTCCGAGCTGGACGACATCGATCTGCTCCGGCGCCGCTGCCGCTTCGCGGAGGCGGAGCAAGCGCTGTCGGTACTGGAAGACAGCGCGGAGGTACGCGTTCTGCGGGGCCGGATGGCGCTGGACCGGGAGCGCGGCACCCTGGCGTTGGAGCACTTTGAGAAGGCCGTTGAGCTGGATCCGGCTTCCGACGTGGCCGTGTCGTGGCGGGTCGCGGCTCTGGAGCGGGTGTACCGGTACGCCGATTCGGAGAAGGTAGCGCGGCAGGGGCTGGAGACCTTTCCGGACAGCGTGCGGATCCGCATCGCGCTCGGCTGCACGTTCCTTCGGATGCAGCGGCTGGAGGACGGGCTGGAGCAGTTCGACTCGGCGCGTGCTGTCGAGCCCCGTGATCTCGACGTGCTGGAGTGCCGGGTGATCGGGCTCCGCAGGCTCGGCCGGTTCGAAGAAGCGGGCGCAGCGGTGGAAGAGGCGTTGCGCATCCATCCGGACCATCCGGATCTGCTGTTTGCCGCGGGGCGCGTGCACGCCGTGCAGGGCAGGCCCGCAGACGCCCTTGTGCGGTACGAGGAAGCTCTGCGGGCCGATCCCTGGCACAACTCCGCGTGGGACCACAAGATCAGCGTGCTGCGACTGCTCTCCCGCTTCGAGGAAGCCGAGGACGCCGTCACGGAGGCGATTCACCGATTCCCCGGCTCGGTCGATTTCCGGACAGCACAGGCGATGCTGGCCCTCGACCAGGACCAGCACGACGAGGCGCTGACCAGGATCGAGCAGGCGCTGGCGATTGATCCCGAGTACCCTCCAGCGCTCCAACGGCAGCTCGACCTGCTGTACCGAGCGGACCGGCTGCCGGAAGCCGAAGCCGCGGCGGCGAGCGCGCTGGCCCGGTGCCCTGACGATCCCGGGCTCCTGCTCGAACAGGCGTGGCTGTTCCGCCGCCTCGGCCGGACCGGCGATGCTCTCGAATTGGCCACGCGAGCGGCCGAAATCGACCAGTACTGCGATTGGGCTTACATCACCGAGGCATTCCTGCTCCGCGTCACGCAGCGGCTGCCGGAGGCCGAACGACGCGTGCGGGAATCGTTGCGGCTGCTGCCGTTCTCCCCGGGGCTCCGGCTCCAACTGGCATACGTCCTGCATGATCAGCGGCGCTTCGCGGAGGAGGAGGACGAGATTCGGCGGGCGCTGGAGACCGAACCGGTCGCCAGCGCCCTGCACCGGCAGCGCACCGCCTTGCTGCGCAGCCAGAACCGGCACGACGACGTGGTCGACGAGGCGACCGCCACCGCCGGAAGGTTCCCCCAGGACCCGGACTTCTGCTACGAGCTGGGCCGGGTGCACCTGGCCAGGGACGAGCACTCGGAGGCGCTGCGCCGGTTCGAGCAGACCCTCGACATCGCTCCCGCGCACGGCGCTGCTCTGGAAAGCCGCGTGATCACCCTGCGAATCGCGGGGAAGCTGAACCAGGCGGAGCACGCCGCCCGCGAAGGACTCCGCAAGCGACCGCGGCACCATGGACTGCACGAGGAGCTGGCCCTGGTGCAGGACCGGCTGGGTCAGCACCAGGAAGTGCTTGCCACGCTGCGCAACGCGCTCTCGGTGTGCGGGGGCACGTGGTACCTGCGCTACCGGTTGGTGCAGCAGTACCTGACCCTGGGCAGGTACGAGGAAGCGCTGTCCGAGACCGACATCGCCCTGGAACGGGAGCCCCTCAACGCGAGGGCGATGTCGTATCGCATTCACGTGCTGACCCTGATGCGGCGGCTGGGCGATGCCGAATCGGCTGTCACCAGGGGAATCGAACTGTTCCCGGACGATCAGTGGTTCCTGCGCCGGGCTGCGTGGCTGGACACCGACCGGGGGAGGTTTGACGCGGCGCTCGACCGGCTGCGCGAACTCTGGGAGCGCAATCCCGCCGACGTCTTCGTGCTCATCGAGCAGGTGCGGGTGCTCCGGCACCAGCGCCGCTACGAAGACGCGCTGGCCCTGCTGCGACGCGAATCCGGCAGATTTCCGGAGTCCGCCGTGATGGAAAAGGAAATCGCCACGACGCTCCGGCTGGCGGGCCGTTACGACGAGGCGCTCGAGCACGCCCGCCGTGCGCGGGAACGGGATCCGTTCGGCACCTCGTGCCGCGTCGAGGAGATCTCGGTTCTGCGGGAGTCGGGCAGGTACCCCGAAGCCGAGCAAGCCGCCCTGGAAGCGGCGAAGGCCGAGCCGTCGCACTCGACGTTTCCACGCCAACTCGGGGAGATCCGCGACGAGACGAACCGCTTCGACCAGGCTCTGGAGTGGTTCGACCGGGCACTGGACCTGGATCCCTTCGGCTCGGCGACCACGGTCGCCAAGTCGGCCACGTTGCGATCGCTGCGTCGCTTCGCCGAGGCCGAACAACTGGTGCGCACCGCGTTGGAGCGCTTCCCGCTCGACCGCTCGCTGCGCGGCGAGCTGGGCTGGATTCTGCGGGACCAGGAGCGCTGCGCCGAGGCCGAGAGCGCGTTCGAGGCGCTGCGCGACGATGCGGTCGGGCCAGTCGAGGCGTCCGACGCGTGGTACGGGCTTGGCTGGGTTTCGCTGTCGCAGGGCAGATACGACGATGCCGAGTACCGGTTCCGCTACTCGCTTCGGGAATTACCGTGCTCTGATGAGTCACGGCTGGGCCTGGCGTGGACCTACCTGCGCAGCGGCAACAGCAAGCGCTACGACGAGGTGTCGGAACTGTGCCTGGCCGTGCTGCGGGACGATCCCCGCGACCACGTGGCGCACCTGTGCCTGGGCGTCCTGTCCTTCCGCCGCAACGAATATCCGGTCGCCGAACACC
Source organism: Saccharopolyspora taberi (assembly GCF_039534165.1). Taxonomy (NCBI): domain Bacteria; kingdom Bacillati; phylum Actinomycetota; class Actinomycetes; order Pseudonocardiales; family Pseudonocardiaceae; genus Saccharopolyspora; species Saccharopolyspora taberi. Next base: position 385,866 of record NZ_BAAAUX010000016.1, read on the forward strand.
ACCTGAAGCGGTCGATCGAACTGCACCCGCATCGGGGCAGCTACGTCGACCTCGGCGCGTTCTACGGGCACCTCGGGCGTTTCGACGAGGCCGAGGAGCTGTTGAAGAAGGCGCTGGACCGCGACTGGTACGACGTGCACGCGCACATCCAGCTCGGAAACCTCCACCTGCAACGGGATCTGGACGCCGCCGAGCCGGGGGAGTGGGCGAGCCTGGCGGTGCAGCGGTTCCGGCAGGCCATCGTGATCTCCCCGGGCAGCGCGGCGGCGGCGATCGGGCTGTCCACCGCGTTGTGGCGCGCCTCCGGCGACCTGGTCAGCGCCGAGGACGCGCTGCGGTTCGTGCTCAAGCGCCCCGACTGCGACCGGCCGCGCTGGCAGGTGCAGCTGGCGCTGGCCAGGCTGTTGGTGCAGCGCGGGGACGACACCCAGCGCGACGACCTGCACCAGGAGGCGCTGTCGGTGGCCACCGACGCGATCGAGCTGGCCTCCCGCGAACCCGAGCCGTACTTCGTCGCGGGCGTCGCGGCCTACAAGATCGGCGAAGGCGCCGACGTGCAGGCCCGCCCGCTGCGGCACCGCGTCGCGGTGCGGTACCTCAAGAAGGCGGTCCGGCTCGACCCCGGGCACGCCGAGGCCCACCGGGTGCTGGCGCTGGCCAAGCGGAGCCTGCGGGTGACCCGGACCAGCGTGCTGGGCAGCGCGGCGCTGATCGGCCTCTCCCTGGTGCTGCTCGTGGTGCTGTGGGGCGCTTTCCTGCTCCGCTACCAGGTCACCACCGTGATGATGGCGACCCTGACCCCGGTGCTCACCGCGATGGTGGCGGTCGGGTTCCTGCTGCCGTTCCTGGTCCGGCTCAAGCTGCCCGGCCTGGAAGCCGATCTTTCGGCGAGCCTGAACCAGGTCTCGGCCGGACCGACCGGAGAGGTGAGCCTCGGCCCGGGCCGGTTCGCCGGGCGCGGGACCGACAACCCGCCGTCGCACCCGGTGTCGCTGAGCGAAGGCCCCAGCGGCGCCCTCCCGCGGCTCGGCTAGCGGCGCTGCGTCCGTCCCGGTGATCTTCACGGATCAGGCGTCGATCCGGCCGCCCTCCTTGGCAGACTGCCGCTGTTTTCGATCATCGACGGGAGCGGTGGCATGGAGGCTGGGGGACACGCGTGCACGGGCGCGCTGGCGGGGGCGCTGACGTCGTCGGCGATCGGCGGGCTGACCGGTGCCGATCTCGGTGCGGCGGGCACCGCGGTGGGCGCGCTGCTGGGAGCGGGAGCAGCGTTGCTGCCGGACCTCGACGCCGACGGGGCGACCGCCTACCGCTCGGGCGGCCCGATCACCGGCATCGTCGGCGAGGTCTTCCAGGTCCTCGCACGGATCGCCTACCGGCGCACCCGGATGCCGCACGACCCCGCCGGGGACGGGGAACACCGCGGCCTGGTCCACACCCCGGTTTTCGCCCTCGTTCTGGGACTTCTGGTCGGAATCGGTGCCCAGATCACCCAGTGGGTCACGGCGGTGGTGATGGTCCTCGTGCTCGCGCCCGGGATCAGCGCGTTGTCGCGGTCCGGGCCGCGGTGGGTCCGCCGGGTCCTCAAGACCCATCGCGACCTGCCGGCGATCGCGTTCGCGCTGCTCATCACGGCGGGGTTGAGCATGTCGGGAGCGATGGCGGATCTCGGCTGGTACGCGGGCGCGTCGCTGAGCGTGGGGATGATCGTGCACTCGGCAGGCGATTCGGCGACCCGCAGCGGCATCCCGTGGTGCTGGCCGCTCCGCCGCCCCTGCGCCAAGTGCGCGGTCACCGACGCCGGGCGGTGCCGGGGCGCGCGCTGGCGGCGGTCGCACATCCTGCCGGAACCGATGCGCTGGCGGGTCGGCTCGAAGTCCGGCAAGCGGATCGAGCGGGTGATCGAGGTCGTCTGCCTGCTGGTGGTGGCGTGGTTGCTGCTGCCGGACCTGGCGGCGCTCGTGCGGGACGTCGCCTGACTTCCGGCCGCTTCGGATCAGCCCAAGTCCGCCAGTTCAGCCCAGGTCCGCCAGCGACACGGGCGGCACGAGCTCGCTCGACGGGGTCCGCACCCACCACGCCCCGGTCTCGCGCCGCTGGGCGCGGGTGGTGAACCGGTACCGGAACATCCGGATCCGCACCCGTTCCGGCGGTCGCTCGGGGAAGGGGTTGCGGCGCAACAGCTTCAGCACCTGCCGGTCGTTGCGCAGCAGTGCGGCCAGGAAGCGCGGCAGCCAGGTCCGGCCGTAGCCGGGGGAGATCGCGCAGAACCACATCAGCCAGTCCAGCCGCAGGTGGTAGGGGGCGACCTGGGGCGGCCTGCGCCGCACGTCGCCCGGTTTGCCCTTGAAGTCGTACTCCCGCCAGCCGGTGCCGTCGTCGCCCTCGACCACCAGCTCGTGGCGGGTGCGGGTGATGCTGCCGAACGCGCCGTAGGTGTTGCCGAGGTGGAACCGGTTGAAGCTGCGGTTCATCACCTGCTTCCTGCCGAGCATGTTGCGGACCGGCCAGTAGCTCAGCACCACGATCAGCACCGCCAGCGCCAGCACGGCGGCGAGGTGCCACGGCGGTGACGGCGTCGTGGCCGGGAGCGGGATCCAGCCCAGGGCGCGCGAGTCCATCGCGGCGAAGGCCAGCGTGATGGTGATCAGGTTGAGCCAGGCGAAGTTGCCGCTGAACATCAGCCACAGCTGCGTGATCACGATGATCAGCCCCGCGGCGGTGGCGACCGGCTGCGGGGCGAACAGCCCGAACGGGACCACGAGCTGGGTGAAGTGGTTCGCGGCGACCTCGACGCGGTGCAGCGGCCTGGGCAGGTGGTGGAACGCCCGGCTCAGCGGTCCGGGCATCGGCTGGGTCTCGTGGTGGTAGTACAGCGCGGTGAAGTCGCGCCAGCAGCTGTCGCCGCGCATCTTGATCAGGCCCGCGCCGAACTCCACCCGGAACAGCAGCCAGCACAGCAGCCACATCACCGGCATCGGCGCCGCGATCTGCGCGGGACCGAGGAACACCGCCAGGAACCCGGCCTCCAGCAGCAGCGACTCCCAGCCGAAGGCGTACCAGACCTGTCCGATGTTGACGATCGACAGGTACAGCGCCCACAGCACCGCCCACACCGCCATGTGCGCCCACAGCGGCAGCACGTCGGTGGCACCGGCCAGCGCCGCGGCGCTGAGCACCACCCCGGTCCACGCGACCACCGCGAAGAAGCGGTCGGAGTAGTGCAGGTGGAACAGGCTCGGCGACTGCCGGAACCCGGTGGCCGCCAGGAACCGGGGGACCGGCGTCAGCCCGCGCTCGCCGAGCAGCGGCCGGAACTGGTGCACCGCCGTCAGGAAACCCATCAGGTAGATCAGGGCGAGCAGGTGCTGGACCGCGAACCGCGCCTGCCCGTAACCGGCGGAGCCGAACCACGTCCAGTCCATCGCACCCCTTTCCGGTTTCCCTCTCTTCCGATTCCCCCTCTCTTCCGATTCCCCCTCTCCCGAACACCAGGGTGGCCGACTCCGGTCGGGTCCGAAACGTCCGGCCGGAGGCGTTAGCGTTGCCGGTCGACAGGGAGGAGCCCCGGCGTGCTGGACGACGTGGTGGACGTGCTGGCCTGCCCGCACTGCGGGCTCGGCCTCGAACTGGCCGAGCGCGGCCTGCGCTGCGCGGGCGGGCACGTGTTCGACCTCGCCCGGCAGGGCTACGCCAGCCTGCTCTCCGGCCACCCGAGGGCCGGTGCGGGCGACACCGCCGCGATGGTCGCCGCCCGCGCCGAGTTCCTCGCCGCTGGCCACTACGACCCGATCGCCGACGAGGTCGCCGACGCCGTGGCCGAGGTGGAACCGGCCCCGGCCCACGTCGTCGACATCGGCGCGGGCACCGGTTACTACCTGGCCCGCGTGCTCGACCGCGTCCCGGGCGCGGGGCTCGCGCTGGACGTGTCGAAGTACGCCGCCCGGCGCGCGGCCCGGATCCACCCGCGCGTCGGTTCGGTCGTCGCCGATGCCTGGCGCGCGCTCCCGGTGCGCAGCGGATCGGTGTCAGTGCTGCTGAACGTCTTCGCACCGCGCAACGCCGCGGAGATGCACCGCGTGCTGCGGCCAGGAGGCCACCTGGTGGTGGTCACCCCGAATTCCGGGCACCTGGCCGAGCTGGTGACCAGCCTCGGTCTGCTCAACGTCGACGAGCGCAAGCGGGAACGGCTCGACGAGCAGTTGTCCGGCCTGTTCGAAGCCGTCGCGCTGCGGCCCCGCGAGTTCACCATGTCGCTGGGCGCAGGCGAGGTCGAAGCCGTGGTCGGGATGGGGCCGAGCGCGTGGCATTCAGCGCCGGAGGACATGCGCGCCCGCATCGCCGAGCTGCCCGACCCGGTGCGCGTGTCGGCGGCGGTGACCGTCTCGGTGTACCGACGCCGCTCCTGAGCGGATCAGCGGAAAAGCCCTTGTGCGGCAACGGGAAGCGCTGGTCCGGAAACGCGAAAAGCGGCCCGCGCCGAGGCACGGGCCGCTTTCCGGTCCGGAGTGGTCAGCCTTCGGCGCGGGCGATGCGGACCATCTCGTCGCGCGGAACGACCTTGATGCGCTCCCGGCCCTCGGCCTCGCCGAGCGCCTTCTCGTGGGCGTCCAGCCGGTTCCAGCCGTCCCACGTCGTGTACTCGACGCCACGCTCCTCCAGCAGCCGCAGGACGCTTTCCTGCTCCGGCTGCTCGGCGGAGGACAGCGAGTCCAGGTCCGAGAGCAGGTTGTTGATCGTCTCCAGCGCGTCACCCTTGGTGTGGCCGATCAGGCCGACCGGGCCGCGCTTGATCCAGCCGGTGGTGTAGACGCCGGGGATGTGGTCGCCGTCGATGTCGAGCACCCGGCCGCCGTCGTTGGGCACGGTGCCGCTGCCGTGGTCGAACGGCAGGTCCGCCACCGGGGAGCTGAGGTAGCCGACGGCGCGGTACACCGCCTGCACCGGGTACTCCTCGAACTCGCCGGTGCCGCGCACCCTGCCGTCACCGGTGAGCTCCATGACCTCGGTCCGCAGCCCCTCGACCCGGTCGGTGCCGGTGATCTCGGCGGGACTGCGCAGGAAGTGGAAGTGCAGCCGCCGCGGGGTGTTGTCCTGGCGGTCCCGCAGCGCCCAGTCCTGCAGGGTCTTGACGATCGTCTTGACCTGGTTGTTCGTGCGGATGGCTTCCTCGCTGGCCTCGTCCAGTTCGAAGCCCTCGGGGTGCACGATCAGCTCGACGCCGTCCTGGTGGTCGAGCTCCCGCAGTTCGAGCGGGGTGAACTTGGACTGCGCCGGGCCGCGCCGGGCGAACAGGTGCACGTCGGTCACCTTGGACGCCTTGAGCCCCTGGTAGACGTTGTCCGGGATCTCGGTGCGCAGCAGGTCGTCGGCCTGCTTGGCCAGCACCCGCGCCACGTCCAGCGCGACGTTGCCCGCACCGATGACCGCGACCTGCTCGGCGTCGAGCGTCCAGTCGCGGGTGGCCTCGGGGTAGCCGTCGTACCAGTAGACGAAGTCCGCGGCGCCGTGGCTGTGCGCCAGGTCGACGCCGGGGATGTCGAGCTCGCGGTCCTTGTCGGCGCCGGTGGAGAAGATGATCGCGTCGTAGTGCCGGCGCAGGTCGTCGAGCTTGAGGTCCACGCCGTAGTCGACGTGGCCCAGGAAGCGGATCTCGGGCTTTTCCAACACGCGGTGCAGCGCGTTGACGATGCCCTTGATCCGCGGGTGGTCGGGTGCCACGCCGTAGCGGATCAGTCCGTACGGTGCGGGCATCCGGTCAAGCAGGTCGATGTCCACCGGCGTTTCCGACTTGGTCAGGATGTCGGCGGCGTAGATGCCTGCCGGTCCTGCCCCGACGATCGCTACACGCAGTGGGCGGGTCATCAAATCTCCTCCTGCTCCCCGCCACGAGAGACAATGGTCGCGGGGACGAATACGTCTCGGCTCGCACGTTGAGCCGCTGGATTGCACCGGGATCGAACCGGGATGCGTTCCAGCTTAGGGATGCCTTACTCGGGATCCCGCGATGCGGACGGTGACAATCGTCATACCGGCCCGGCGATGGCTCCTCCGCCCGCCGGGAAGCTCACCGACTTCCACAATCAGTACGTGACCGACTGCGGTCCGTGACAGTACGATGCGGCTTGATCAATCCACCCGATGTGCTGATCACCGGGTGCTGCGACCGTCCTCCGGGCCGTCTCACGAGGGAGTCACTGTCGATGGAACTGCGGCCGGACTGGCTGCCCACGGGCGTCGATCTGGAAACCCCGAGCGCTGCGAGGTGTTACGACTACTACCTCGGCGGCGCGCACAACTTCGCCGTCGACCGCGAGCTCGCGCGCCGGGTCGAGGCCGCGGTTCCCAACGTGCGGGAACTGGCGCAGAACAACCGCGCGTTCCTGCGCCGCGCCGTGCGGTACCTGCTCGACCGGGGCGTGCGCCAGTTCCTCGACATCGGCTCGGGCATCCCGACCGCGGGCAACGTGCACGAGATCGCCCAGCGCGTCGATCCCACCGCCCGGGTCCTCTACGTCGACAACGAGGCGGTCGCGGTCGCCCACAGCGAAACGATCCTGGAGGGCAACGAGCACGCCGGCGTCCTGCGCGCCGACCTGGTCGACGTGCCCGGGGTGCTCGACTCGCCGGAGGCGAGGCGATTACTGGACTTCGACCAGCCGGTCGCGGTGCTCATGATCGCGCTGCTGCACTTCGTGCCCGACTCGCAGCGGCCCGCGGAGGTCCTGCGCGCCTACGGCGACCGGCTCGTCCCCGGCAGCTACCTGGGCCTGTCGCACGCGAGCCGCGAGCACCACCCGGAGTCGCTGGACCCGATCATCGAGCTCTACAAGAACAGCAGCAACCCCGTCGTGTCCCGCACCAGGGAGGAGGTGGCCGACCTCATGTCGCCCTTCGAGCTCGTCGAACCGGGCGTGGTCTACGTCCCGTCGTGGCACCCCGACAGCCCGGAGGACGTGTGGGCCGACCCCTCGGAGTCGATCGTCTACGGGGCCCTCGGACGAAAGGTCTAGATGGACCGGACCCCAGTCTCCGGGCCGGACCGGGTGGAACTGGCCCGGCGCTGGACCCAGGAGATCATCAACACCAGCTACGTGCCGTTCGCCCGCCAGGAGGTGCAGGGGTTCCTGGCGGTGCACGTGGACGAGCTGCTGGCGGCGATGACCGCCGCCGACGAGCCCGGCCCGCCCGCGACCGGAGTGGGCTCCGGGCTGGTCGAGGTCCACTTCACGCACACCGACGCGCTGGCGCGGACGCTGCGGCTGCTGGCCGCGGAGCTCCCGCGCCTGCTCCCCGGCGCCGCGCCGGCGCGCATCGCCGCCGTGCTCGGCGCGCTGGCGGCCGGGTTCGCCGGGAAGCTGCGGTGCCGGACCCTGGAACAGCAGGAAGTGATCAAGCAGGCGGTGCTGCGCGCCCGCGACGCGGCCGAGGAGGCGCTGCGCGCGAGCGAGGCCCGCTCCCGCGCGGTGTTCGTCTCCTCGGCGCTGGGCATCGCGATCGCCACCCTCGACGGGACGATCGAGGAGGTCAACCCGTCGATGGAGCGGATCTTCCGGTGCACCGGCCGGAGGCTGGTCGGCGACAGCATGTTCGACCTCGCCGACCAGGACTGGATCGACGACCTGCGCGCCGCCGACGGCGACCTGGTCGTCGGGCGCAGCGAGCGGTTCCAGCGCGACCTGCGGTTCAGCGGACCGGACGGCGCGCACATCTGGACCAGGCTTTCGGCGTCGCTGGTCCGCGACGCCCACGGCGAACCGGACTACCAGGTCCTGCTCTACGAGGACATCACCGAGCGGCACATGCTCCAGGAGCAGTTCCGCAGGCAGGCCACCCACGACCCGCTGACCGGCCTGGCCAACCGGATCCTGCTCAAGACCACGATGGATGCCGCGCTCGAACCGACCCACCCGGGGCGGCGGGTCGGGCTGTGCTACTTCGACCTCGACGGGTTCAAGGCGGTCAACGACAGCCTCGGCCACCCCGCGGGCGACGACCTGCTGCGCGCGGTCGCCCAGCGGATGCAGGCGCTGACCACCGGCGAGTCGATGCTGACCGCGCGGATGGGCGGCGACGAGTTCGTGGTGCTGACCGCCGACAGCCAGGGGACCGCCCGGCAGCTGGAACTGGTGGAGCGGATCCTGGCCGAGATCACCCGGCCGGTGCGCATCGGCGGGCACGAGCTGACCGCCTCGGCCAGCGTGGGCGTGGTCGAGTGCGAGGTCGCGACGACCAGCCCGGACGAGCTGCTGCGCGACGCCGACATCACCCTCTACCGGGCCAAGGCCGACGGCCGGGCGCAGTGGATGCTGTTCGACCCGCACCGCAACGCCGACGCCCGCAGGCGGTTCCGGCTCTCCGCGGCGATGCCCGCCGCGCTGGAGCAGAACGACATGTTCGTCGAGTACGAGCCGGTCGTGTGGCTGGAGACCGGCGCCCTGGTCGCGGCCGACGCGCAGCTGCGCTGGGACCACCCCGAGCTCGGCGAGCTCGGCGAGGAGCACTTCATCGAGCTCGCCGAGGAGACCGGGATGATCACCCGGCTGGGCAGCTGGCTGCTGGAGCGGGTGTGCGAGCAGGCGCTGGTGTGGGCCAGGCGGTTCGGCCGGTCCGCCCCGATCGCCCGGGTCAACCTCTCCGCGCGGCACTTCCGCGACCCCGAGCTGGTCGGCGACCTCCAGCGCATCCTGCGCGAGACCGGCCTCCCGCCGGGCAGGCTGGCGCTGGGCATGCCGGAGTCGGCGCTGTTCGACGCCAGCGGCGACCCGCTCGACGTGCTGGACATCATCGCCGAGATGGGCGTGCGGCCGACGCTGTTCGACTTCGGCCGCGACCTGGCGCTGATCCCGAGGCTGCGCCCGCTCCCGCTGACCGCGGTGCAGATCCGCGGGGACTACCTGGACAGCTTCACCGAGCCCGCCGGGCCGGATCCGCTGGACGAGCACCTGGTGTCCAGCCTCGCCGAGTCGGCCCGGCTGCTGCGGGTGCCGGTGGTGGCGCACGGCGTGCGCACCGACGAGCAGGCCAAGCGGCTCCGGCAGCTGGGAGTGCGGGCGGTGCAGGGGCCTTACACCGGTGGGCGGGCTTCGGCGGGTGAGATCGAAGTGATGCTCTGAGGCGGCCGGGATCGGTGGTGCCGCTCGACGCGGCCTGATCCCGGCGGGCCGGGTCGCAGGCGCGGCCGAGCCCTCGCCGACCGGAGCTGGCCGGAACGGGCACGCGACCGGCCGATAGCATCGATGTGCGAAGCGTGTCAGCGTGCCGGCCCGGCCGGCCCAGCCTAGGAGTAACCGTGTCCGTTCAGCCTTCCGCCGCCCAGCAAGCACCCCGGGTGAAGGTTCCGGCGGGCACTACTGCCGGGGAGGCGGTCCTGGAGGCGGGGCTGCCGTCCAAGGGGCCGGACGCGGTCGTGGTGGTCCGCGACGCCGAGGGCGCCCTGCGCGACCTGGCCTGGTCGCCGGAGGCCGATGTCGAGGTGGAGGCGGTGGCCGCCAGCACCGAGGACGGCCGCAGCGTCATCCGGCACTCCGCCGCGCACGTGCTGGCCCAGGCGGTCCAGCAGCTGCACGACGAGGCCAAGCTGGGCATCGGACCGCCGGTGCGGGACGGCTTCTACTACGACTTCGACGTCGCCCAGCCGTTCACCCCGGAGGACCTGCAGGCGCTGGAGAAGCGCATGAAGCAGATCATCAAGTCCGGGCAGAAGTTCTCCCGCCGGAAGCTGGAGTCGATCGAGGCCGCCCGGGCCGAGCTCGCGGACGAGCCGTACAAGCTGGAGCTGGTCGACCTCAAGTCCGGCAGCGAGGACGTCGACACCAGCGAGGTCATGGAGGTCGGCGCCGGTGAGCTGACCGTCTACGACAACGTCGACCGGCACGGCGAGGTCGTCTGGGGCGACCTGTGCCGCGGCCCGCACGTCCCGCACACCCGGTTCATCCCGGCCTTCAAGCTGATGCGGGTGGCCGCCGCCTACTGGCGCGGCGACCAGAACAACCAGCAGCTCCAGCGGATCTACGGCACCGCGTGGGAGTCGAAGGACAAGCTCGACGAGCACCTGGAGCTGCTGGCCGAGGCCGAGCGCCGCGACCACCGCCGCCTGGGCGCCGAGCTGGACCTGTTCTCCTTCCCCGACGAGGTCGGCTCCGGGCTGCCGGTGTTCCACCCGAAGGGCGGCATCATCCGCCGCGCGATGGAGGACTACTCGCGGCGGCGGCACGAGGAGGCGGGCTACGAGTTCGTCTACAGCCCGCACATCACCAAGGGCGCGCTGTTCGAGACCTCCGGCCACCTGGACTGGTACAAGGACGGCATGTTCCCGGCGATGCACCTCGACGAGGAGCGCGACGAGGACGGCGAGGTCCGCAAGCCGGGCCAGGACTACTACCTCAAGCCGATGAACTGCCCGTTCCACAACCTGATCTACCGCTCGCGCGGCCGGTCCTACCGGGAGCTGCCGCTGCGGCTGTTCGAGTTCGGGTCGGTCTACCGGTACGAGAAGTCCGGCGTGGTGCACGGCCTGACCCGGGTGCGCGGCATGACCCAGGACGACGCGCACATCTACTGCACCCCGGACCAGCTGCAGGACGAGCTGAAGTCGCTGCTGGACTTCGTGCTCAACCTGCTGCGCGACTTCGGCCTCGACGACTTCTACCTGGAGCTGTCCACCCGCAACGAGGAGAAGTACGTCGGCGACGACGAGAGCTGGCAGATCGCGACCGAGGCGCTGCGCGAGGCCGCCGAGTCCTCCGGGCTGGAGCTGGTCCCGGACCCGGGCGGCGCCGCGTTCTACGGCCCGAAGATCTCGGTGCAGGCCAAGGACGCGCTGGGCCGCACCTGGCAGATGTCGACCATCCAGGTCGACTACCACCTGCCCGACCGGTTCAACCTGGAGTACACCGCCCCGGACGGTTCCCGGCAGCAGCCGATCAAGATCCACCGGGCGCTGTTCGGGTCGATCGAGCGGTTCTTCGGCGTGCTCACCGAGCACTACGCGGGCGCGTTCCCGGCGTGGCTGGCACCGGTGCAGGCCGTGGGCATCCCGATCGCCGACGAGCACCTCGACCACCTGCACCGGGTGGCGAAGGCGTTGCGCGCCAAGGGGATCCGGGTCGACATCGACGGCGGTGACGACCGGATGCAGAAGAAGATCCGCAACCACACCACGCAGAAGGTGCCGTTCCTGCTGCTGGCGGGCGGCAAGGACGTCGAGGCCGACGCGGTCTCGTTCCGGTTCCGCGACGGCACCCAGATCAACGGGGTGCCGGTGGACAGCGCGGTGGCCGCGCTGACCCGCTGGGTGGAGCGGCGGGAGAACTCCTCGCCGACCGCGGAGACCTTCCAGACGGAGCTGGCGTGACCGGTCGGCCGGAGGAACCCGAACTCGTCGAGCAGCACGGCATCGGCGTGCACGACGCGCTCCAGCGGCTGTGGACCCCGCACCGGATGGCCTACATCCAGGGCGAGAACAAGCCGCAGGGCGACGAGAGCGACGGCTGCCCGTTCTGCCGGCTGCTCGACTCGGGGCGGCCGGACGACGAGACGCTGATCGTGGCCCGCGACGAGGTCGTGTTCGCGATCCTCAACCTCTACCCGTACAACCCGGGCCACCTGATGGTGCTGCCGTACCGGCACGTCGCCGACTACACCGACCTGACCAGCGAGGAGACCAGGGCGGTCGCCGAGTACACCCAGCACGCGATGCGGGTGATCCGGAAGGTCTCGGCGCCGCACGGCTTCAACATCGGGCTGAACCAGGGGCCGGTCGCGGGCGCGGGCATCGCCGCGCACCTGCACCAGCACGTGGTCCCGCGCTGGGGCGGCGACTCGAACTTCATGCCGGTCATCGGCCACACCAAGGTGCTGCCGCAGCTGCTGGGCGAGACCCGGCAGCTGCTCGCCGCCGCCTGGCGCGAGGTGGACTGACTTCCCTGCGCCGCAAGGGCTTCCGCGCCGTTCCCTCTGGACTCACCGGATCGGGTGAGGTCCGGCGGGCGGCGGGCCCGGCTCGGACCGGGTTACCCGAGGTGGTGACAACCGGCTGGCACCTGCGCCGTGATCAGGGGAGCTACTCTGCACGGAGTAAGCAGACGGCACAGCGCACAGGCGGGTAATGCTCAACATCTTCGCGCGGGCTTCGTTGTCGCGGGTCACCGATCCGGTCGGGAGCGCGCTGGTGCGGCTCGGTCTCACCCCGAACGCGGTGACCGTCGCCGGGACGGTCGCCAGCGTCGCGTCCGCCCTGTGGTTCTTCCCGCGCGGAGAGCTGTTCGTCGGTTCCGCCGTGGTGACGGTGTTCCTGCTGTTCGACGTGCTGGACGGGGCGATGGCGCGGGCCGGGGGGCGGGCCACGCGGTTCGGCGGGGTGCTCGACGCCAGTTGCGACCGGATCGTCGACGGGGCGCTGTTCGGCGCGTTCGTGTGGTGGGCGCTGGTGGTCGACGGCAGCCGGGTGCGCGGGCTCGCGCTGCTGATCTGCCTGGTCTGCGCGCAGGTGATCTCCTACGTCAAGGCGCGCGCGGAGGCCAACGGGCTGCGGGCCGACGGCGGCGTGGCCGAGCGCGCCGAGCGGTTCATCCTGCTGCTGGTCGGCGCCGGGCTGCACGGCCTGGGCCTGCCGTACGTGCTCGACATCGCGTTGTGGCTGCTGGCAGCGCTGTCGGTGGTCACCATCGCGCAGCGGCTGCACGCCGTGCACCGCAGCGCCCGTCAGGACCGGTAGCCGCTCACTTCCTCAAGGCGGCGGGCATCGGTTCGTAGCGTTCGAAGTGGCGGCTGAACGACGCGCTGCCGGAGCTCAGCGACCGCACGTTGATCGCGTAGCGCACCAGCTCGCTCGACGGGACGTGCGCGCGCACCGTCGTCCACCCGGCGTCCTCGGGCTCGGTGCCGACCACCTTGCCCCGGCGGCCGGACAGGTCGCCCAGCACCGCGCCCAGGTGCTCGTCCGGGATGTGCACCTCGACCTCGTCGACCGGCTCCAGCGTCACCAGCCCCGCCTGCTCCGCCGCCGCCTTCAGGGCCAGCGCGCCCGCGGTCTGGAACGCCGCGTCGGACGAGTCGACGCTGTGAGCCTTGCCGTCGACCAGCGTGATCCGCAGGTCCACCAGCGGCTGGCCCTCCTCGATGCCCTTCTCGATCTGCTGCCGCACGCCCTTCTCCACGCTCGGGATGAACTGGCGCGGGACCGCCCCGCCGACCACCCGGTCCAGGAACTCGATGCCGGACCCGCGGGGCAGCGGCTCCACCTCGATGTCGCACACCGCGTACTGGCCGTGCCCGCCGGACTGCTTCACGTGGCGGCCGTGGCCCTTCGCCGGCTGGGCGAAGGTCTGCCGCAGGGCGACCCGGACCGGCTCGGTGTCGATCTCCGCGCCACCCTCGCGCAGCCGTTGCAGCACCACCTCGGCGTGCGCCTCGCCCATGCACCACAGCACCAGCTGGTGGGTCTCGCTGTCGCGGTCCAGCCGCAGGCTGGGGTCGGCGGCGATGAGCCGGTTGAGGTTGCGCGCCAGCGCGTCCTCGTCGCTGCGGGTGTGCGCGGTGACCGCGATCGGCAGCAGCGGCTCGGGCATCGGCCACGGGGTGAGCAGCAGCGGCTCGGACGGGTCGGACAGCGTGTCGCCGGTCTCCGCCGAGCCGATCTTGGTCAGCGCGCACAGGTCACCGGCCACGCAGTGCGGGGTCTCGCGCAGGTTCTGGCCCAGCGGCGAGTACAGGTGCGCGACCCGCTCGTCCTCGTCGTGGTCGGGGTGGCCGCGGTCGGCCATGCCGTGGCCGGAGACGTGCACCGCGCGCTCGGGGAGCATGGTCCCGGAGAACACCCGTGCCAGTGACACCCGGCCGACGTAGGAATCGACCGAGGTGTGCACGACCTCGGCCGCCAGCGGCCCGGACGGGTCGCAGGTCAGGGTCCGCGGGTTGCCGCCCTGCGGGTCGGTGAACTCCGGCAGCGGGTGCTCCAGCGGGGACGGGAAGCCCCGGATGATCCCGTCCAGCACCTCGGTCACGCCCACCCCGGTCAGCGCGCACACCGGCAGCACCGGGTGCAGGCCGCCGCGCGCGACCGCCGTTTCCAGGTCGCTGATCAGCGTCTGCTCGTCGACGGCCTCGCCGCCGAGGTAGCGCTCCATCAGCGTCTCGTCCTCGCTCTCGGCGATGATCGCCTCGATGAGCTCGTCGCGCCGCTGCCCGTCCTGGCCCTCCCCGGTGATCAGGCCGATCAGGCCGGAGACGGTCCCGTCGGACTCGCGCCGCGGCAGGTAGAGCGGCAGCACGCCGGGGCCGAACGCCTCCCGGCAGGACTCGATCGCGGCGTCGAGGTTGGCGCGCGGGGCGTCGAGCCGGGAGATGACCACGGCGCGCGGCATCCCGACCGCGCCGCACTCGTGCCAGATGGTCTGCGTCGGCGCGTCCACGCCTTCGGCAGCCGAGACGACGAACAGCGCCGCGTCGGCGGCGCGCAGGCCCGCGCGCAGCTCGCCGACGAAGTCGGCGTACCCGGGGGTGTCGATCAGGTTGATCTTGTGGTCGCCGTGGTGCATCGCGGCGACGGCCAGGCCGACCGAGCGCTGCTGCTCGATGGCCGCCGGTTCGTGGTCGCAGACCGTGGTGCCCTCCACGACCGAACCGCTGCGGTTGATCGTCGAGGTGGCCGCCAGCAACGCCTCGGCCAGCGTGGTCTTGCCGGATGCGGAAGGCCCGACCAGGACGACGTTGCGGATCATGGCCGGGTCCGATGGAGCCGGCCCGGCGTGACCTCCCACGGTGCTTGTCTGCTTGGTGCCCATGACTCGCTCCCTGCGTTGATGGCCGGCTGCCCTGCCCGCGCTGCCGGCACCAGATGTGTCCCCGATCACACACCTGTCGTGCGGGTCGTGCAAGGGAGCCGCCCGCGCCGGAGAAGTGGACTACCAGGAAAGCGGATTAGTGGACTGCGCATGTGGTCCAGTTCGGACCTAGCCTGGGACCGGCAGTGCGTTGACTTCGAGAAAGGCCGAACGTGACCCAGGACAAGCCCGTGACCGGAACCGACGGTGTCAAGCGCGGCATGGCCGAGATGCTCAAGGGCGGCGTGATCATGGACGTGGTCACCCCCGAACAGGCGAAGATCGCCGAGGCGGCCGGCGCGGTGGCCGTGATGGCGCTGGAGCGGGTGCCCGCCGACATCCGCGTGCAGGGCGGCGTCGCCCGGATGTCGGACCCGGACATGATCGAGGGCATCGTCAACGCCGTGTCCATCCCGGTGATGGCCAAGGCCCGCATCGGCCACTTCGTCGAGGCCCAGGTGCTCCAGTCGCTGGGCGTGGACTACGTCGACGAGTCCGAGGTGCTCACCCCCGCCGACGAGGCGCACCACATCGACAAGTGGGCGTTCACCGTGCCCTTCGTCTGCGGCGCGACCAACCTCGGCGAGGCGCTGCGGCGGATCTCGGAGGGCGCGGCGATGATCCGCTCCAAGGGCGAGGCGGGCACCGGCAACGTCGTCGAGGCCACCCGGCACATGCGGCAGATCCGCGCCGACATCCGGCGGCTGTCGACGCTGGACGACGACGAGCTCTACGCCGCGGCCAAGGAGCTGCGCTCGCCGGTCGAACTGGTCCGCGAGATCGCCCGCACCGGGCAGCTGCCGGTGGTGCTGTTCACCGCCGGTGGCATCGCGACCCCGGCGGACGCGGCGATGATGCGCCAGCTCGGCGCCGAGGGCGTGTTCGTCGGCTCCGGCATCTTCAAGTCCGGCAACCCCGCCCAGCGGGCCGAGGCGATCGTGAAGGCGACCACCTTCTACGACGACCCGGACGTGATCGCCAAGGTCTCGCGCGGTCTCGGCGAGGCGATGGTCGGCATCAACGTCGAGGACCTGCCGACCGAGCAGCGCTACGCCCAGCGCGGCTGGTGAGACCGCGGGCGCCCGGCCGCCGAAACCGGGCGCCCGCCGATTTCCGCCACTGTTCGGACAGGGCCGGAATCCGTGCCGCCCACGGGACCGAAAATCCGTGCGCCCCAAGGGAATCGCGCGCGTAAGCTGGCCGGGTGCGCATTCTCTTCTCCAGTCTTACCTCCCACGGACACACCTATCCGCTGCTGCCGTTGGCCAGGGCCGCCCGGGACGCCGGGCACGAGGTCCTCTACGGCACCGGCGAGGACTTCCACCCCGTGCTCGAATCGCTCGGCCTGACCCCGGTCTCCGCGGGCGGATCGATGCATGACGCGTTCGCCCGCGCTTCGACCGCCATCGCGGGCGTCGGCGACGCGCGCGAGGTGGATCCCGCGCAGCGCAACCTGATCATCGGTCGCGCGTTCGGCTCGGAGATGCCCCGGCAGTTCGCCGCCGACCTGGAACCGGTGGTGCCCACCGTCGACCTGGTGGTGCACGAAGCGGGCAACCCGGGCGCCGGGCTGGCCGCGCGGCGGGCCGGGGTTCCCGGCGTGTGCCACGGGTTCGGCCGGATGACGCAGGACGAGTCGCTCAGCGCGTTCATCACCGACGAGCTCGGCGCGTTCGCCGCGGAAATCGGCGTCGAGGTGCCCTCCGGCGACTACTCGATCGGGCTGGGCAACCCGTACCTGGACATCTACCCGCCGTCGTTACAGCATCCCGACTTCGTCGCCAACGGGGACCGGATCGAGCTCCGCCCGGTGCCCTACGCCGAGCCCGGCGAACTGCCCGCCGCGGTGACCGAGGGCAGCGGTCCGCTGGTCTACCTGACGCTGGGCACCGCGTTCGGCAGCGCGCCGGTCCTGAGCAAGGCGATCGAGGGGCTGGCGTCGCTGGACGTGCGGGTGCTGGTCTCGGGCGGGCGGATCGTCGAGGAGTCCGAGCTGGGCGAGCTGCCCGGCAACGTCAGCGTCGTGTCCTGGCTGCCGCAGGCCGACCTGCTGCCGCACCTGGACCTGGTCGTCCACCACGGCGGTTCCGGCACCACGCTCGGCGCGCTGGGGGCCGGGGTCAAGCAGCTGTTCATCCCGCAGGGCGCGGACCAGTTCGTCAACGCCGAGGCGGTCGTCGGCGGGGGTGCGGCGATGAGCCTGCAGCCCGACGACGTCAGCGCGGAGGCCGTGGCGACCTGCGCGCGCAAGCTGCTCGGCGCCGGCGAGGTCGACGAGCCGGTCCGGCGGATCGCGGCCGAGATCGCCGCGATGCCCGCCCCCTCCGAGGTCGCGCGGCGGCTGCCCGAACTCGCCCGCTGAGGCTTCGCGGCGGCTACCGTTGCCGGCGTGCCCGAGGTGCTGCGCGGGGAGTCCGAACACGGCTGGTGGGAGCTGGTCGGCGGACTTCCCGCGCCTGCGCTGCGCGGCGCCGTCCGGAGCTACACGGGGTATCGCGAGAAGTCCTCGGCTCCGGTCCGCCGCAGGGAGGTGCCCACCGGCGACGTCACCCTGATCCTCAGCTTCGGCCCGACGATCGACGTCGCCGACCCGGCCGGTGGCCCGCCGCTGCGGCTGACCAGCTTCGTCGCGCCGGTCGACGACACCTGGGCGGTCACCGAGTACACCGGTGAGCAGCACGGGCTGGAGATCGCGCTGACCCCGCCGGGCGCGAGCAGGCTGCTCGGCGTGCCCATGGACGAACTGGCCGGTCAGGCGCTCGACCTCGGCGACGTCATCGGCGCGCCGGGCAGGCGGCTGGCGCACCAGCTCGCGGACCTGCCGGACTGGCCGACGCGGTTCGCGCTCCTCGACCGGGTGCTGCCCGGTCTCCTGGACCGCGGCCGGGCACCGTCACCGGCCGCGGCGTGGGCGTGGCGGCGGCTGACCGAGACCGACGGGCGGATCGCGATCAGCTCGCTGACCGACGAGCTCGGGTGCAGCCACCGCTACCTGGTCACCGAGTTCCGCCGCCACGTCGGCGTGCCGCCCAAGACGCTGGCCAGGGTGCTGCGCTGCACGCGGGCGATCCGGCTGCTGGAACGCGGTGGCCTGCGCGTCGGCGACGTCGCGCTGTCCTGCGGCTACAGCGACCAGGCGCACCTGAACCGGGACTTCCGGCTGCTGACCGGGATCACCCCGACGCAGTGGGGGAGCGAGTACAGGCTGGACCTGCCCAAGCCCGCCTGACGGTTCAGTTTCTTCCAAGCCGCCGCGGGCCGGTTCTTCTAACGTCGAGTCCACAAGCGACGAAAGGAAGCACGATGAGCAACCCGAACATCTTTCCCGCACTGCGCTACACCGACGCGCAGAAGGCGCTGACCTGGCTGCGCGACGCGTTCGGCTTCGAACAGGTCATGTCGGTGCCGGGCCCGGACGGAACCGTCGCGCACGCCGAGATGCGCCTGGGCGCGGGCCGGGTCATGTTCGGCTCCGCGCCGAAGGGTTCCGTCCCGGAGACCGACCCGGATCCGCGCGCCGCGCACTTCACGGTTTACGTGGCGGTGCCCGACGTCGACGCGCACTACGCGCGGGCGCGTGAGGCAGGTGCCGAGATCACGATGGAGCTCCGCGACACCGACTACGGCTCGCGCGAGTACAGCGCGCGCGACTTCGAGGGGAACCACTGGGCTTTCGGCACCTACCAGCCGCAGTGATCCTCAGACGTGCTCCATGACGAGCACGGCGGTCGTCCCCGACTCCAGCGCCTCGTAGACGTGGGGCACGTGCCCGGAGAACGAGATGTAGTCCCCCGGCGCGAGCTCGACGGGGTTCTCCACCGGTCCGACCCGCGCCCGGCCCGCGGTGAGGATCAGGTGCTCGACCGTGCCGGGGATGTGCGCGTCGGCGTTGCGGACTCCGCCGGGGTCGAGCTGGAGCAGGTAGACGTCGCGCCGCGCGCCTGCGGGGCAGGACGACAGCAGCGCCGCCGCGTACGGCGACTGCTCGGACCGCACCAGCGTCGCCTGGCCGGAGCGCACGACGCGCACCTGCGGCGTCGGCGGGTCGACCAGGCGGCTGAACGGCACGCCCAGGGCCACGGCCAGCGCCCACAGCGTCTCCACGCTGGGGTTGCCGGACCCGGACTCGAGCTGGGACAGCGTGGACTTGGCGACCCCGGCCCGCTTGGCGAGGTCGGTCAGCGACAGCCCGACGCGCTCGCGTTCCCGGCGCAGCGAGGCGGAGATGATCTCCAGGGGGGTGTTCTCGGTCGCGCTCATCTTCGTTCGTTTCGTCGGTCCATTTGTTCGCCTTGACGAACAAGGGGTGCTTTGTTCAGGATAACGGACTGTGAGTTCGTTACAGCGAACGCGCCGGGGCCTCTGGCACGACAAGCTCCTGCGCGACGTGACGTCGATGGCGGCGGCCATGGCGATCGTCGGCCTCTCGCTCGGCGCCATCGCCGTGACCAAGGGCGTTCCGCTCTGGATGATCACGCTGATGGGCCTGGTGATCTTCGCCGGCGGCTCGGAGTTCATGGCCGTCGGCCTGATGACCGCCGGCGCCGCGCCGCTCACGGCGATCCTGGGCGGGCTGATGCTCAACGCCCGGCACTTCCCGTTCGGCCTGGCCGTCGGCGACCTGGTCGGCCGCCGCTGGCCCGCCCGGCTGCTCGGCAGCCACCTGATGGTCGACGAGTCGGTCGCCTTCGCCCTCGCGCAGGAATCGCCCGCCGAGAAGCGGCGCGCCTACTGGATCACCGGTGCGGTGCTGTACTGCACCTGGGCGCCGTCGATCTTCCTCGGCGGACTGCTGGGCCAGCAGATGGGCGATCCCGACGCGCTCGGCCTCGACGCGGCGCTGCCCGCCGCGCTGCTCGCCCTGATCATGCCGTCGCTGCGCGAGCACGCGACGCTGCGCGCGGTCGCCGTCGGCGCGCTGATCGCGGTCGTCACCACGCCGGTGCTGCCCGAGGGGCTGCCCGTGATGGCCGCGCTGGTCGGCGTCGCCGCCGCGCTGCCGCTGCCGAACCGGCGGGAGGAAGCGCGATGACGATGACCGTGGTGCTGGCGCTGGCGGCCGGGACGTACGCGATGCGGCTGGCCGGTCCGCTGCTGCGCGGCCGGATCACCTTCTCCGAGCGCTGGGAGCGGCTGATGTCGATCGCCGCGATCACGCTGCTGGGCGCGTTCGTGGTCACCAGCGCGGTCGCCGAGGGCGGCGGCTTCGCGGGCTGGGCCCGGCTGACCGGGGTCGCGGTCGGCGGCGTGCTCGCCTGGCGGCGCGCGCCGTTCGTCGTCGTGGTGCTGGCCGCTGCGCTGACCACCGCGGGCCTGCGGCTGTTCGGCCTGGCCTGAGGCGGGCGGCACGGGCCGCCCGCCTCGGGTGCTCAGTCCTTGGTCAGCCCGGCCGCTTCGGCGAACTGCTCCCAGCGCAGGAGCTTGAAGTTCGTGTCCGGCCGCGGCTCGCCGCCTTCGCCGGGAGTTTCCGGCGTGTTGTCGCCGTCCTGGACGACGAGCAGACCATGCGGGTAGTCCGGCCCGAACGGGGCGGTGACCACCGCCGCTCCATCGCATTCCTGCACGCCGTCGATCGTTCTGGAGTCGGTGACCTGCGCACCGCCCTGGTGGGCCAGACCGCTGCTGGTGATCTCGTAGCCCGCGAAGGTGTTGTCGCCCTGGCTGGACACGACCAGGCTCCGCCGCGTTCCGCTGGCGGCGATGGTCAGCCCTTCCACGTCGGCGCTGAGGTGCTTTCCGGCCTCCGGTGACGCGGGGCCGGTGGCCTGGCACTCCTCGGTCTGCTCGTCGTAGCTGGCAGGCTGGCCGTACTCGCGGGTGCGCTCGGCGAGCACCGGTTCACCGAAACCGTTGTCCCGCAGGGGAATGCGCCAGATGCCCACATCCTCCTGGCCGGCGTAGAGCGCTCCGGCGGGATCGAACACCATGCCCTCGACCTGCGGCCGGACGCCCGGTTCCTCGCAGGGGGTCCACTGCTTGCCGTCCACTGTGAACTCGCCCGGAAGGTCCACCGCGGAGACCCGCTCGTAGCTGATCTTCCCCGTTTCGTCGGCGGTGAGGCGGAACAGGCCGACGGTCGTCTCGCTGCGCCGGCTCACCGCGACCAGGGGCGCGCCGCCCGCCGGGTCGGGCAGCAGGGCCAGGCCGTAACCGGTGTGCTGCTGGTCCACCTCGGCCTCGTTCGCGGAGAACAGCAGGGGCGCGCTGTCGGTGGTGACGTCGGCCAGCACCTCGGCACCGGCCTTCGCACCGCGCGGATCGATGCGGTAGATCCGCAGCCGGTCGCGACCCCGGTCGGTCACCACCGCGAGATCGGCGACCTGGTCGCCGATCCGGACCCCCTGGACGATGTCGACGTTGTTGAACCGCCCGGGCTCGGCCTCCGGTGCCGGGGCAGCCGGTGCCGGAATGCGCTGGAGTTCCCGGCCCCGCAGGTCGAACACCGTCAGACCGCCGTTCTTCAAGGTGCCGACGACGACGCTGTCGGCGGGTGCGGCGGGGTGCCGCCAGATCGCGGGATCGTCGGCGTCCGCGTCACCGCCGGCCTCGTCGTCGAAGTTGGACGCGGTTTCGAACAGGGCGTGCGCTTGACCGAGCTCGTCGTCGGCCGACGCGCTCGGCGCGCCGGTCAACAGCAGCGCGAGAACGCTCGCGGCGACCACGGTGGTCGACGGCGTGCGGGACGGTGCCATGCCATCTCCTTCGTCGAAGGTGGAGCTGAGTTCTCCACGCGAGATCGAAGCGCAGGCAGGTGAACCGGACGTGTCGTGCAAGGTGCTCGTCCGGAACCAACGGGTTTACCGGATTCGCCGAAAAGAAGAGAAAATCCCCCATTCCTCGCGCCGGTCCGAGGATGGGAAAGCGCTCATCCGATCGTCCGCGGCAGTGCGCGCTCCCGCTCGCCGGTATTTCGCCCGCGGTCACGAACTGTTCACCACCGTGGCTTTCGATCTACGGGCCGCCCGGACCCGCGGGGCGGCGACCGACGGTTCGCCGACGATGACGCCGAGTCTGACCGTCGCATGAGCTGGATCGTTCGTGCGAAAGGGAAAAGACATGTCAGTTCTCACTGATCAACGCAGGCCCGCCGAGCCGAGGCCGCGGAAAGCCGATGCGAGGTACGTGTTCGTCGCGACCGTGACGGGGTCGCTGGCCGTGGTGGTCGGGGTGATCCCGAGGCTGTGCTGGGTCTCGGTCGCACTCGGCCTGGCCGGGATCATCTGCTGCCTGGCCGTGCTGTGGGGCGCTTCGCGGTCCGTCCCCGAGGTCAGGGCGCAGGCGTCGTGGGCGGCGGGGCGGGCGGTGACCGGTGCGCTGCTGGGATTCCTGCAGGCCGGTGGCGTGCCTGCCGCGGCTGCGCACGCGTTCGGGCTCTACTAGGCGTGAAACGTTTCCCGAGCGCGGAGATGGCAGATCTCTCATGAGATCGACCGTTTTCCCCGGGAATCCGATCAGGCCGCCGTCGACCCGCCGTCACGGGTCGTTCACCTTGCTTTTCTTCCATTCCATCGCCGCCGGAAATGCGTTCGCCGGTGGCTTCGACGGATCCGCCGCCGATGACGTCGTGCTCCGTTCCGTCGCGATTTTCCTGCACAGGAGGAATTCATGGCGCATATCGACCAAGAATCCCCGCAACGCACTTCCGGCGGGTGGTGGCACAACCTCCGGTACGACCTGGCGTCCTCGATCGTGGTCTTCCTGGTGGCGATCCCGCTGTCACTGGGCATCGCGCTCGCGTCCGGAGCGCCGATCATGGCGGGGCTCATCGCCGCCGTCGTGGGCGGCGTCGTCGCGGGCATGGCCGGTGGTTCGGCCCTCCAGGTGAGCGGTCCCGCGGCCGGGCTGACGGTGATCGTCGCCGGCCTGGTGCACGAGGTGGGCTGGGCGGTGACCTGCGCCGTCACGGTCGCCGCCGGGCTGCTGCAGATCCTGCTCGGGCTGTCCAGGGTCGCCCGGATGGCGCTGGCGATCTCGCCCGCGGTCGTGCACGGGATGCTGGCCGGCATCGGCATCGTCATCGCGCTGGCGCAGATCCACGTGGTCCTCGGCGGCAAGCCGCACACCTCGGCCAACGAAAGCCTGCTGGCGCTGCCGGACCAGCTCGCCCACCTCAACCTCGCCGCGGTGGGGCTGGGCGCGCTCACGATCGCCGTGCTCGTCGGCTGGCCGAAGCTGCCGCGCCGGATCAGGGTGGTGCCCGCGCAGCTCGTCGCGGTCGTGCTGGCCACGGCCACGGCGTGGATCGCCGGGCTGGACGTTCCCCGGGTGGACATCCCCGAAGACCTGCTGGGCGCGCACGTCCTGCCCGAGCTGCCCGGCGACTGGGGCGGGTTCGCCCTGGCCGCGGTGACCGTAGCGCTGATCGCCAGCATCGAGTCGCTGGTGTCGGCGGTCGCCGTCGACCGGATGCACGACGGCCCGCGCGCCGACCTCAACCGGGAGATGGTCGGGCAGGGCCTGGCGAACATGGTCTCCGGCGCCCTCGGCGGGCTGCCGATCACCGGCGTGATCGTGCGCAGCTCGACCAACGTCGCGGCCGGCGCGCGCAGCCGCGCCTCGGCGATCCTGCACGGCGTCTGGGTGCTCGCGTTCGTCGCGCTGGCGGCGGGCCTGCTCCGGCAGATCCCGACCTCGGTGCTGGGCGCGCTGCTGGTGATGATCGGCATCAAGCTGGTGAACCTCAAGGAGATCCGCGGGCTGCTGCGCCACCGCGAGCTACCGCTCTACGTCATCACGGCGGTCGGTGTCGTGGAGCTGAACCTCATGGACGGCGTCCTGCTGGGCATCGGCGCGGCGATCCTGCTCGCGCTGTTCCGGCTCACCCGCTGCACGATCCGGACCGAAACCCGCGATCAGCGCTGGCACGTGGTCGTCGAAGGCTCCATGACCTTCGTCGCGGTGCCCAAGCTGTCCCGCGCGCTGGCCCAGATCCCGGCCGGTGCGGACGTGGACGTGGACCTCGCGGTCGACTTCCTCGACCACGCCGCCTTCGAGTCCTTGCACAACTGGCGCACCTCGCACGAGCGGCTGGGCGGACGGGTCGACATCGACGAGATCCACGAGTCCTGGTACCGCAACGCGTCGTCCACCGGCGCCGGTGGACGCAAGTCCGGTCCCGCCAGGCCGAACTTCCTGCCGTGGTCGCACCACCCGGTCGCCCACGAGCAGGTGGTCGAAGGCGTCCAGGAGTTCCACCGCGGGCTGGCGCCGAAGATGCGGGAGCTGTTCGAGCAGCTCGCCGGAGGCCAGTCGCCGTCCCAGCTGTTCATCACCTGCTCGGACTCGCGGGTGGTGCCACACCTGATCACGGCGAGCGGTCCCGGTGATCTGTTCGAGGTGCGCAACGTCGGCAACCTCGTGCCCCGGTACCAGGAGGCGTCGGCCGGATCCGGGGAGTTCTCGGTGACCGCGGCCATCGACTACGCCACCGAAGTCCTCGGCGTCCGCAGCATCACCGTGTGCGGGCACTCCGGCTGCGGTGCGATGAAGGCGGTCCTGGACGGCCGTGGCGCCAACGCCGACAGCGGGCCGGATTCGCGGCTCGGCCGCGGCGGCTTGGACTCGTGGCTCGGCCACGGCGCCCACAGCCTGGCCCGGTTCGGCGTCGACTCCACAGTGGACAACGGTGGATCGGACCACGAGACGTTGTGCCGCACCAACGTGGTCCAGCAGCTCGACAACCTGCTCACCCACCCCGGTGTGCGGGAACGGGTCGCCCGCGGCGATCTCGAGCTGGTCGGGATGTACTTCGACATCGCCACCGCGCGGGTCCACCTGCTGGACCGGGAGAGCGGCGAGTTCACCCCGGTCGGGGAGACGACGCAGTCGGGAGAGCTGGCAACGGTTTGAGAACTGGTTCCGTACGGCAGGCGAACTCCTGTCGTGCGGAACCGGAAACCGGCGTTTCCGGCGTTACTCTGCCCGCGCCGCCCCGGCTCAACCACGTGGGGGAGAGCGATCGATGCGTCACGGTCACCGCACCGCCGCCGGCATCGGGCGGCGCGGCCTGCCGCACCTGCTGCTCGCGGTGGCCGCGGTCGTGTTCGCGGCCGTGCTGGTCGTGCTGGCCGAGCATGAGGATCCGCCCCACCTCGGCGAGACCGTCCTCGTCCCGAGCCGCCCGGCCGCACCGGTACCGACGTCCGGCACCGGCGAGCCCGCCCCGCGGCCGTCGGCGACGGTTGACCGACCAGTCGACCGACCGGTGCGGCCGGCTCCTCCCGCCCCGCCGACCGAGCTGGTCGCCCGCCGGACTTCGAGCGCCGTGCCGCGGCCGGCGACGTCCGCACGACCGACGCAGGACACATCGTCCGGCAGCGATGACGGCGATGACGGCGGCGGCGATGACGACTGAGCCCGGGACTCGCCTGCGAACGGGCGCCCTGCAGTCCGCCCGGGTGCGGATCCTGGCCTGGATGCTGCTCCTGGTGGGGATCACGCTCGGGGTCACCACCAGCGCGATGGCCGTCGTCCTGACGACGCAGCTGGAGGAACGGGTCGACGTGCGGCTCGCCGAGGAGGTGAGCGAGTTCCGCAAGTACGTCGCCAGCCACGCCGAAATGAGCGCGCATCCGGTGACCAGCGTGCGGGGCTTGCTGGAATCGGCGCTGCGCACCGTCGTCCCCGACGAGCACCAGACCTTCCTCGCGCTGGTCGACGGCTCGGTGCTGCCGCCAGGTGAGGCAGGTCCGGGCGGCGACCTCCTCGACGATCCGGCGCTGCGGGCCCGGCTCGTCTCCGCCGACAGGCCGGTCTACGGCGACGCGATGACCGAGGCGGGCCGCGTCCGCTACGCCGTCGTGCCCGTCGCGGTGGCGTCCGACTCCGCGCGGGGCACCTTCGTCGTGGTGGCGTACCCGGACCAGGAGCGGGCCGAGATCCTCGACGCCGTCCGCACCGACGTGCTCATCGGCTTCGGGGCGCTGCTCATGGCCGCCGTGGTCGGCTGGCTGTTCGCCGGTCGCCTGCTCGCGCCCCTCCGGCTGCTGCGAGCCACCGCCAACTCGATCACCGAGTCCGACCTCGCCCGGCGCATCCCGCTGCGGGGAGACGACGAGATCACCCAGCTGGCCGAGACGTTCAACCGCATGCTGGACCGGTTGCAGGAGGCGTTCTCCACGCAGCGGCGGTTCCTCGACGACGCGGGCCACGAGCTGCGCACCCCGATCACCATCATCCGCGGCAACCTCGAACTGGTCGACGCCGATCCGCGAGCCCGCCGGGCGCGGATCGAGCTGGTCACCGACGAACTCGACCGGATGAGCCGGATGGTCGAGGACCTGCTGGTGCTGGCCACCGCGAACCGGCCGGACTTCCTGCTCCCGGCGCCGATCGAGGTGTCCGAGGTGGTCGAGGAGGTCTTCGTCAAGGCCTCGGCGCTGGCCGACCGGACCTGGCTGCTGGACCAGCCCGCGGACGCGCCGCCCGCGGTGCTGCACGCGGATCGCCAGCGGATCACGCAGGCATTGATCCAGCTCGCGCAGAACGCGGTCCAGCACACCGCGCCGGACAGCCCGATCTGGATCGGCTCCGACGTCGACGGCCGGGTCGCGCGGATCTGGGTCCGCGACAGCGGCCCGGGCGTCCCGCCGGACCAGCAGGACCACGTCTTCGACCGGTTCGCCCGCGCGACCCGCACCCGGCACTCCCAGGGGGCGGGGCTCGGACTGGCGATCGTCAAGGCGATCGCCGAAGCGCACGCTGGCCGCGTCCGGCTCCACAACCGGCCCGGAGCCGGAGCGACGTTCGTGCTGGAACTGCCCATCAGCGAGTCCGTCCCGACCAGCCACTCCCAGGTTCCGCGATGAACGCATCGAGCAGGCAGAAGATCCTGATCGCCGAGGACGAGCGGCGGATCGCCGCGCTGCTGGAAGACGGCCTGCGCGCGGGCGGCTACGCCACGACGGTCGTCGCCGACGGCCGGGACGCCTACGTGCAAGCCAGATCGGGCGAACACGATCTCCTGGTCCTCGACATCGCGTTGCCCTCCGTGGACGGGTTCACCGTGTTGCGGCGGCTTCGCGAGGAGGACCGCAGAACCCCGGTGATCATCTTGACCGCCCGCGGCGGCGTCAAGGACACCGTCGCGGGCCTCGAGGGCGGGGCCGACGACTACATGAGCAAACCCTTCCGCTTCGAGGAGCTGCTCGCGCGCATCCGGCTGCGGCTGCGGGACGACAACGACGCCGCGGCGCACCTGCTGCGCCACGGCGGGCTCGCGCTCGACCTCCGGCTGCGCCAGATGCACGTCGACGACCGGATCGTCGACCTCACCGCCCGGGAGTTCACGCTCGCGGAGGTCCTCCTGCGCAACCGCGGACGGGTGCTCACCCGGGAGTACCTGGTCTCGGCCGTGTGGGGCGCCGACCACGACCCCGGCTCGAACGTGGTCGACGTCTACGTCCGGTACCTGCGGCGCAAGCTCGGCGCCGACCGCATCACCACCGTGCGCGGCAAGGGGTACCGGCTGGACTGAGCGCCGGGGTGTGAGCGCTCGTTAACCCCCGTGGCGATCTTCCGGACGCGGGTGATTAGGGTCTCCCACGCCAAACCGGGTGACACCCGGACGTAGTAACGAGCTGGGCCATCCGAACCCGGCACGGGAGGCCGTTCCTTGGTCACGACACCCGATTCGCCGCACGACGTGCGCACCACCGACGAGGTGCCCACCACCGACGACGGCTATGCGGCCGGGCTGGGCAACCGGCAGGTCCAGATGATCGCGATGGGCGGCGCCATCGGCGTCGGCCTGTTCCTCGGGGTCGGCGGCCGGATGGAGCAGTCCGGTCCCGCGCTGGTGCTCTCGTACGTGCTGTGCGGGGTCGCCGCGTTCTTCGTCATGCGCGCCCTGGGCGAACTGGTGCTCTACCGCCCCGTGGCGGGAAGCTTCGTCGAGTACTCCCGCGAGTTCATCGGCCCGTGGGCCGGTTTCGCGACCGGGTGGATGTACTTCCTGAACTGGGCCGGTGCCGGCATCGCCGAGATCACCGCCGCCGGGATCTACGTCGCCAAGTGGTTCCCGGACTTCCCGCAGTGGCTGACCGCGCTGATCTGCCTGGTCGTGCTGTTGGCGGTGAACCTGCTGTCGGTGCGGCTGTTCGGGGAGCTGGAGTTCTGGTTCTCGGTGATCAAGGTGCTGGCCATCCTCGCGTTCCTGGCCGTCGGCCTGTCGCTGGTGCTCACCGACGCCGAGGTCGGCGGCACCACCGCGGGCCCGCACAATCTGGTCGACCACGGCGGCTTCCTGCCCAACGGCCTGCCACTGGTGCTGATGAGCCTGCAGGGAGTGATGTTCGCCTACGCCTCCATCGAGATGGTCGGCATCGCCGCGGGGGAGACCAAGGACCCCGGCAAGGTCATGCCGAAGGCGATCAACAGCGTGGTCTGGCGGATCGGCGTCTTCTACGTCGGCTCGGTGCTGCTGCTGGCGATGGTCCTGCCGTGGACCGCCTACAACGGCGACCAGAGCCCGTTCGTCACGGTCTTCTCCAGCATCGGCATCCCGTGGGCGGGCGACCTGATGAACTTCGTCGTGCTCACGGCGGCGCTGTCGAGCTGCAACTCCGGGCTCTACTCGACCGGCCGCATCCTGCGCTCGCTCGCGCAGCGCGGCGAAGCACCGGCGTTCACCGAGCGCCTGAACTCCCGCCGCGCGCCCTACGGCGCGGTGCTGTTCACCGGCGCGGTGTTCCTGGCCGGGGTGCTGCTCAACTACGTCGTGCCGAAGGAAGCCTTCGACATCGCCACCTCGATCTCCGCGCTGGGCGTGATCGCGACCTGGGCGGCGCTGCTCCACGCGCAGACCAGGCTCCGCAAACGCGCCGCCTCCGGCGAACTCGTGCGCCCGGCCTACCGGATGCCGGGCTCGCCTTACACGAACTGGGTGGTGCTGGCCTTCCTCGTGCTCATCGTGCTGCTCGCCGGGTTCTCCGACGAGACAGCGGTGCGGTGGTCCTTCTACGCGGTGCCGGTGGTCGCGGTCGCCGTCGCGGTCGGCTGGCGCCTGGTGCGCGGCCGGGCTTCGTCAACCTGACCCGCGTGCTGGACAATGGGTGACGTGCCAAAACCCGCAATCGGAGTGCTCGCCCTGCAGGGGGGCGTCGCCGAACACCTGACCGCGCTGGAGCGCAGCGGCGCCGACGCCCGGCCCGTCCGGCGGCCGGAGGAGCTCGCCGCCGTGCACGGCCTCGTGCTGCCCGGCGGGGAGTCGACCACGATGACCCGCCTGCTGGAGAGCTTCGAACTGTTCGACCCGCTGCGCGAGCGGCTGGCGGCGGGCATGCCCGCCTACGGCTCGTGCGCGGGAATGGTGCTGCTGGCGGCCTCGGTCCTCGACGACCGGGCCGAGCAGGACGTGCCGCCGGTGAAACCGCTCGGCGCGCTCGACGTCGTCGTGCGGCGCAACGCGTTCGGCCGCCAGGTCGACTCCTTCGAGGCCGACCTGGACTTCGCCGGGATCACCGGCGGCCCGGTGCACGCGGTGTTCATCCGCGCGCCGTGGGTGGACAAGATCGGCGCCGACGTCGAGGTGCTGGCCACGGTCACCCCCGGTGGAACCGGCGTCACACCGGCCGCCGGTAGGATCGTCGCGGTTCAGCAGGGGCCCGTGCTCGCTACCGCCTTCCACCCGGAGCTGGTCAGCGGGGATGAGCGCGTGCACCGCTACTTCGTGCAGACCGTCCGCGCGTCCTGACCGGACCGCGTCGCGACCGGTCGTGCGGTCACAGAATTTGACGGAGGAGAGATGAGCGGCCACTCCAAGTGGGCCACCACCAAGCACAAGAAGGCCGCCCTCGACGCCAAGCGCGGCAAGCTTTTCGCGAAGCTGATCAAGAACGTTGAGGTTGCCGCGCGGACCGGCGGGGGCGACCCCGAGGGCAACCCGACCCTGTACGACGCGATCCAGAAGGCGCGCAAGAACTCGGTCCCGCTGGACAACATCGAGCGCGCCCGCAAGCGCGGGGCCGGCGAGGAGGCCGGTGGCGCCGACTGGCAGACGATCATGTACGAGGGCTACGGCCCGAACGGCGTGGCCGTGCTCGTCGAGTGCCTGACCGACAACCGCAACCGGGCCGCGGGCGAGGTGCGCACCGCGATGACCCGCAACGGCGGGTCGATGGCCGACGCCGGTTCGGTGTCGTACCTGTTCAACCGCAAGGGCGTGGTGATCCTGCCCAAGAACGGGCTGAGCGAGGACGACGTGCTCTCGGCGGTGCTGGAGGCGGGTGCCGAGGAGATCAACGACCTCGGCGACAGCTACGAGATCCTCGCCGAGCCGACCGACCTGGTCGAGGTCCGCAAGGCGCTGCAGGCCAGCGACATCGAGTACGACTCGGCGGAGACCAACTTCCTGGCCTCGGTGAACGTGCCGCTGGACGCCGACGGCGCGCGCAAGCTGTTCAAGCTGATCGACGCGCTGGAGGACTGCGACGACGTGCAGAACGTCTTCGCCAACTTCGACGTGTCCGACGAGGTCATGGCCGAGGTCGGCTGAGCCTGCGAGGTTCCTCGCGGCGGGGTGTGGCCGAACGGCGGCCGCACCCCGCTCTTGTTGTGCTGCGCTCGACGCCGCACGAGCGCGCTTGGGAGGCCTCGCGCCGATCTTCGGCGAACCGCGAGCGCCTGTGCGGCCATGCTCTGTGCGGGCGAGCGAACGCGGTGGGACCGGTGCGGCCCCACCGCGCTCCGGTCAGCGGTCGACGGCCAGCTCGCCGAGCTCGGACCAGTCGTTCTGCGGAAGGGTCGTGTTGATCACCCGCGGCGTCTCGGCGAGGTGGGGCGGCAGCTTCTCCTGCGCGGCCCGGAAGTGGTCGGACTGCACGTGCGCGATACCCGCCTCCTCGTCCCGGAACGCCTCCAGCAGGACGTACTCGGCGGGGTCGGCGATGCTGCGCGACCAGTCGAACCACAGGCACCCCGGCTCGGCGCGGGTCGCCTCGGTGAACTCCCTGGTGATCTCGGGCCACTGCTCGGCGTGCTCGGGCCGGACCCGGAACCTGGCGGTAATGAAGATCATCGACGGTCCTTGATCGATCTTGTCGGATGCGGCCCAACCGTAACCGACCGCCGCGGTCACAGCCGCCGGGCGCGGGCCAGCCAGGCGGTGGCGTCCGAGATCGTCCCGGTCTCCAGCCCGGCCCGCCGGGCGTCCTCCTCGCCGAACACCCCGCGGTAGCTGCTCGGCTCCAGCGACTCCAGGTCCCAGCCCTCGGTGAAGACGTCGCGGATCACGTCGTCGCCGATCCGGGGCCCGATGCCGGGATCGGTGTTGGACAGGGCCAGCACGTGCACCAGTCCGCCGGGACGGCACGCGGCGTGCAGGCTGCGGGTGTAGGCGACCCGCTCCTCGGGGCCGAAGATGTGGAACAGGGCGCTGTCGACGATCGTGTCGAACGGCGGCAGGTCGCCCAGCTCCATCGCGTCGGCCACCTCGAAGCGCGCGGCCACCCCGTGCTCGGCGGCGTTGGCGCGGGCCTTCTCGATCGCCCGCGGTGAGAAGTCGATCCCGATCACGTCGTAGCCGAGCTTGGTGAGCAGGATCGTGTGCTCACCGGTGCCGCAGCCCGGGTCGAGCACCGAGCCGCTGATCAGGCCCGCGCGCTCAAGCTCGATGATCGCGGGCTGGGGCTCGCCGATCACCCAGGGCGCGAAGCCGGTCTCGTAGGCGCTGTCGAACCGGGTGCGGGGGATGGACGCTTCCATGTCGCTGACTCCTCACGGTGCGGGATGGCACCACCTTCGAACTTAGAGATGGCTGTAAGTCAAGCCACGTTGCGTGCGCGTCCGGTTTCCGCAGGTACCGGTGTGGCCGAACGCACCCCGCGTGCGGGGTGGGGCGCTT
This sequence comes from Saccharopolyspora taberi, assembly GCF_039534165.1. Classification (NCBI taxonomy): domain Bacteria; kingdom Bacillati; phylum Actinomycetota; class Actinomycetes; order Pseudonocardiales; family Pseudonocardiaceae; genus Saccharopolyspora; species Saccharopolyspora taberi. Next base: position 417,531 of record NZ_BAAAUX010000016.1, read on the forward strand.
GGTCGCGGATGTGCCGATGGGCTTCAATGGCCGCCGTGGTCGACACGGATGAGCGCCTGCGCAAATGGTTGGTGAACACGGCGGACCGCGACGGCGCCGCGGTCATGCACGTCGCGGGCGACGAGCACGGCGCGCCCTACGCCTTCTCCGTCGGGGCCTGGCGCCGGTTCGGCAAGCCGGAGGCGGTCGTGATCGGGTTGCCCAAGGAGGTCGCGCACGCTGTCGTCAACACCTACGTGCAGCGGGCCGCCGGGGGCGAGCGGTTCAGGCCGGGGCGGCTCTACGACGGGTTCCTGGAGGGCTGCCCGATCACCCTGGAGAAGGTCGCCAAGCAGCACTACCCGGAGTTCCTGGGCAGCGCGTTCCTCGTCTACGGCGACGGCGACTTCCCCGCGGTGCAGCTGATCGCGGCCACCCCGGACGGGAAGTTCCCGTGGCACGAGGACGCGCCGCAGGGCTTCGCCGAGTACCAGCCGGTGCTGACCGCCAGCGGGGCACCGGAGAGCTGGACGCCCGGTTCGGACGGTCCCTGACCTCGCCCGTCCGGGTGGCGGCGTGCGCGTGTCGTGCGGAGGCGCCCGAAGTCGACCGGGTAGGGTTCGAACGAATGTTCACCGACTGGCGGGGGAGTGGATCGTCGTGCGCGTGCTCGGAGTCGACCCCGGGCTGACCCGGTGCGGCATCGGCGTGGTCGACGGCGGCCGCGGCCGCTCGGTCAGCTGCGTCGCGGTCGGCGTGGCCCGCACCCCGGCCGACGCCGAGCTGTCCGCGCGGCTGCTGGGCGTGGCCGACGTGGTCGAGGAGTGGATGGACACCCACGAGCCAGAGGTGGTCGCCGTCGAGCGGGTGTTCAGCCAGCACAACGTCCGCACCGTGATGGGCACCGCGCAGGTCTCCGGGATCGTGGCGCTGGCCGCCGCGCGCCGCGGGCTGCCGGTCGCCTTCCACACCCCCAGCGAGGTCAAGGCCGCCATCAGCGGCTCCGGCCGGGCCGACAAGCGCCAGGTCACTACCATGATCACCAAGATCCTCGGCCTCGCCGAGGCACCCAAACCCGCCGACGCCGCCGACGCGCTCGCGCTCGCCGTCTGCCACCTGTGGCGCGCGCCGATGGCCGGGCGGCTCGCCGCGGCCGAGGCCAGGGCCGCCGAGCTGGCGCGCCACCACCGGGAGCGGCTCCGGGCCGCGCAGCGGTCGGCCGCCAACGGGTCGGCCAGCAAGGGGCCGGCCGCCAAGGGGTCGGCGGGCAAGGGGTCGGCACAGACAGGAGGACTGCCGTCATGATCGCCTCGGTGCGAGGACCGGTGCTGTCGACCGGGCTGGACCACGCCGTGATCGAGGTCGGCGGGGTCGGTCTGGCGGTGCACGCCACCCCGGCCACCCTGGCCGGGCTCCGGCGCGGCGAGGAGGCCAGGCTGTGGACCTCGCTGATCGTGCGCGAGGAGTCGCTGACCCTCTACGGCTTCGCCGACGCCGAGTCCCGCGACCTGTTCGGGCTGCTCCAGACCGCCTCCGGCGTCGGTCCCCGGCTCGCGCTGGCCACCCTCGCGGTGCTCTCGCCCGACCAGCTCTGCCACGCGCTGGCCGACGGCAACCTGACCACCCTGACCCAGGTCCCGGGCATCGGGAAGAAGAGCGCGGAGCGGCTGATCCTGGAGCTGCGCGACAAGGTGGGCGTGCTCGCCGGGACCGGCGGGGCCGAGCCGGTGGCGGCGGACCGCGGCCGGCTGCGCACCGAGGTTTCCGAGGCGCTGGTGGGCCTGGGCTTCTCGGCGAAGCAGGCCGAGCAGAGCGTGGAGGCGGTGCTGGCCGCCGACGGCGGGACCACCGACACCTCGGCGGTGCTGCGCAAGGCGCTCGCCGCGCTCGGACCGAAGAAGTGACGGTGGCGTGATGCACGAGGACGACCGGGCGGTCGATGCCAGCGCGCCGCTGCCGGGGGAGGAGGTCTCGCTCGCCCCGCAGCAGGAGACCGCCGAGCAGGACGTCGAGACCACCCTGCGGCCCCGGCGGCTGAGCGAGTTCGTCGGCCAGGCCCGGGTCCGCGAGCAGCTGGAGCTGGTGCTGCACGGCGCGCTCAACCGCGGCGACCAGCCCGACCACGTGCTGTTCTCCGGCCCGCCCGGGCTCGGCAAGACCAGCCTCGCCATGATCATCGCCGCCGAGCTGGGCGCCTCGATCCGGGTGACCTCCGGCCCCGCGCTGGAACGCCCCGGCGACCTGGCCGCGATGCTGTCCAACCTGGCCGAGGGCGACGTGCTGTTCATCGACGAGATCCACCGGATCGCCCGCCCGGCCGAGGAGATGCTGTACCTGGCGATGGAGGACTTCCGGGTCGACATCGTCGTCGGCAAGGGCCCCGGCGCCACCAGCATCCCGCTGGAGATCGCGCCGTTCACCCTGGTCGGGGCCACCACCCGGTCCGGATCGCTGACCGGTCCGCTGCGCGACCGGTTCGGCTTCACCGCGCACATGGAGTTCTACTCGCCCGCCGAGCTGGAACTGGTGATCCGCCGGTCGGCCGGGATCCTGGGCGTCGACCTCCGCGACGACGGCGCGGTGGAGATCGCCCGCCGCTCCAGGGGAACCCCGCGGATCGCCAACCGGCTGCTGCGGCGGGTGCGCGACTTCGCCGAGGTGCGCGCGGACGGCGCGGTGACGCTGGAGGTGGCGCGGGCCGCGCTGGAGGTCTACGACGTCGACGAGTTCGGGCTCGACCGGCTCGACCGCGCGGTGCTCGGCGCGCTGGTGCGGTCGTTCAACGGCGGACCGGTCGGCGTGTCCACGCTGGCCGTCGCGGTCGGGGAGGAGCCGACCACCGTGGAGGAGGTGTGCGAGCCGTACCTGGTGCGCGCGGGCATGCTCGCCAGGACGCCCCGGGGCCGTGTCGCGACGGTGTCGGCTTGGCAACATCTGGGACTCGTTCCGCCGCAGCACGCACCCGGCGAGGGCCTGCCCGGTCTGTTCGCGGAGGACCCATGAGCCCCGGCAGTGCACTTCCAGCACGTCATCGGGGCCCCCGAGACGAGGCCGGGACGAGGCTGCCTGGTAGTAGTGTCCCCGCCACACCTCGTGGAACTGGCACACTGGGGGGCGTACATCCGAACAATTCGGACGCGCACGCTCTCCTGAGGTAGTTCCTCAGCCCCGCGTCCGCCGAACGGAGCAAGATGGAATCCCTGATTTTCCCGCTGCTGATCGCCCTGCTCGCCGTGCCGCTGTTCCTGCAGGCGCGCAAGCAGAAGAGGGCCATGCAGGAGCAGCAGAAGCTGCAGAGCTCGCTGACCACCGGTGACCGGGTGATGACCACCTCCGGCCTGTTCGGCACCGTGGTCGCCACCAGCGACGACAGCATCGACCTGGAGATCGCCCCCGGCCTGACCACCACCTGGGTCCGCGCCGCGGTCCGGGAGAAGGTCAGCACCGACGCCGACGATGCGGCCACCGAGGAGACCTCGTCCGACGACGAGCAGTCCGCCGCCGCGCCTGCCGAGTCGAAGGCCGAGACCACCGAGTCGAAGGCCGAGGTCGCCCAGCCGATCGAGCAGCAGCAGAAGACCAACTGAGCTCCCACCACACGAGCACCGCTCCCGCCGCCGGGGCCGGTGCCGCCCGGGTCGCATTCGTTGCGGAGGACCCCGGCGGTGTGCTGAGCTCGCGCGGCCTGCAAGACTGACCAACGCTCGTGGTGATCATCCGCCGCCGAAACCCGGCGGCGGATGATCACTGACCTCGACACAGACCGTGGACAGGAGACCGACGCACCGTGGCACCTCCGGCCGGGCAGATCCGCCCAGGGCGTTACCTCGCGATCTTCGTGCTGATCGTGGCGGCCTTGTACGCAATGGTGTTCTTCACCGGCGACCAGAAACCCGTCCCGAAGCTGGGCATCGACCTGCAGGGCGGCACCCGCGTCACGCTCACGGCGCGCACGCCGGACGGCAGGCCGCCGAGCACGGAGTCGCTGAACCAGGCGCGGCAGATCATCGAGACCCGCGTCAACGGCATGGGCATCAGCGGATCCGAGGTCTCCCGCGACGGTTCCAACCTGGTGATCACCGTTCCCGGTGCGGGCGGTGAGGAGGCCAAGCAGCTGGGCCAGACCGCGGAGCTGAGCTTCCGCAAGGTCGTGCCGGGCATGATGGTCGCGGCCGGCCCGCCCGCGCCGAACCCGGCGGGCACCACTCCGCAGGCCACGACCCAGCAGCCGGGCGCCGACCCGGTCGCCGAGGCGCGCAGGACCCGCCAGAGCACCGACCCGAACGTGCAGATGCAGGCGCTGCAGGCGCTTGACTGCAACGCCGACGACCCGCTGCGCGGCAACGACGACCCGACGCTGCCACTGGTCGCCTGCGACCGGGAGAAGGCCCGCAAGTACGTGCTGGAGCCGGTGTTCCTGGAGGGCAAGGAGATCGCCGGTGCGCAGGCGGCTCCGCCGGACCCGACCCAGGGCAACCCCGGCTGGTCGGTCAACCTCCAGTTCAAGAGCGGCGGCGCCAAGACCTGGGCGGACTTCACCTCCGCCAACGTCGGCCAGAACGCCGCGTTCGTGCTCGACACCGAGGTGGTCTCGGCGCCCACGATCAACCAGCCGCTGCTGGGCGGCAGCGCCAACATCAGCGGCCAGTTCAACCAGCAGAGCGCCACCGACCTCGCCGACATCCTCAAGTACGGCTCGCTGCCGCTGGCCTTCGACCAGTCCGAGGCAGAGACGGTCTCGGCGACGCTGGGCGTGGCCTCGCTCCAGGCGGGCCTGCTCGCGGGCGGGCTCGGCCTGCTGCTGGTCGCGATCTACTGCCTGTTCTACTACCGCCTGCTCGGGCTGCTCACGATCCTGTCGCTGGCGCTGTCGGGCGTGATCGTCTACGCGGTGCTGGTGCTGCTGGGCCGCTGGGTCGGCTTCACCCTCGACCTCGCGGGCGTGGCCGGTCTGATCATCGCGATCGGCATCACCGCGGACTCGTTCATCGTGTTCTTCGAACGGCTCAAGGACGAGATCCGCGAGGGCCGCACGTTCCGCTCGTCGGTGCCGCGGGCGTGGGAGCGGGCCAAGCGCACGATCCTGTCGGCCGACGCGGTCAGCTTCCTGGCCGCCGCGGTGCTCTACGTGCTGGCCGTCGGGCAGGTGAAGGGCTTCGCGTTCACCCTCGGCATGTCGACCGTGCTCGACCTGGTCGTGGTCTTCCTCGTGACGCACCCGCTGGTCGCGCTGGCGTCGAAGAACAAGATCCTGTCGAAGCCGTCGCTGTCGGGCCTGGGAGCGGTGCAGCGCCTGGGCGAGCAGTACAAGTCGGAGCGCAAGCGCGCCGCGCAGACCACCGCCAAGGAGGCGTGACGTGACGACTCCCGCCACCGCCAAGCGCGAGAGCGTGTTCCAGCGCCTCTACACCGGAACCGGCGCGTTCGACGTCATCGGCAAGCGCATGCGCTGGTACGTCGCGCTCGGCCTGCTGGTGCTGGTCTGCGTCGGCACCATGGGGATCAAGGGCTTCAACCTCGGCATCGACTTCGAGGGCGGCACCAAGATGCAGCTGCCCGCGGTCGGCGCCCAGGGCCCGATCAGCCCGGACCAGGTCCAGGAGGGCTTCCGGGAGGCCGTCGGCCACCCGGCCGAGACCGTGCAGCTGGTCGGCTCCGGCGGCAGCCAGAGCATCCAGGTGCGCACCGAGACGCTCTCTCCCGACGACGTCGCCAAGGTCAAGGACGTGCTGTTCGACCGGCTCCAGCCGGTGAACGCGCAGGGCCAGCCCAGCGAGCAGACGATCAGCGACAGCGCGGTCAGCGGCACCTGGGGCGGTGAGATCACCAAGCAGGCGCTGATCGCGCTCGGCGTGTTCATCGTGCTGGTGACGATCTTCCTGACGTTCTACTTCGAGCGCTGGATGGCGGTCGCGGCGCTGATCTCGCTGCTGCACGACGTGGTGGTGACCGCGGGCGTGTACTCGATCATCGGCTTCGAGGTCACCCCGGCGACCGTGATCGGCCTGCTCACCATCCTCGGGTTCTCGCTCTACGACACCGTCGTGGTCTTCGACAAGGTCAAGGAGAACACCCGCGGCCTGCTCGGCCTGACCCGCCGCACGTACGGCGAGGCCGCCAACCTCGCGGTCAACCAGACCCTGATGCGCTCGATCAACACCTCGATCATCGCGCTCCTGCCGGTCCTGGGCCTGCTCGTGATCGGTGCCGGAGTGCTGGGCGTGGGCGTGCTCCGCGACCTCGCGCTGGTGCAGATGGTCGGCATGATCGCGGGTGTCACCTCGTCGATCCTGCTGGCGACCCCGCTGCTGGTCGACTTCAAGATGCGCGACCCGAAGTACAAGGCGCAGGCGGCCAAGGTCCGCGCGCGCCGCGACCGGGCCGCGGGCAAGGCGGAGTCCGGCGACGAGCCGCAGCAGGAGGAGCAGCGCCGGGAGCGGGAGATGGCGGCGGCCGCCAGCGCGCCCGCGCGCACCGGCAAGGGGCCCGAGTCGCGGCGCAGGCCCGCGGGCAAGTCGGGACGTCCGACCGGCAAGAAGCGGCGCTGACGTGGGCGACCAGGTTCAGGTGCTCGACGGTTCCGACGACGACCTGCGGCAGGCCGCGAAGCTGATCCGGGAGGTCCCGGACTTCCCGGAGCCCGGCGTGCTGTTCCGCGACATCAGCCCGATGCTCGCCGACGGCGCGGCGCTGAACGCGGTCGTCGCCGCGCTCGGCAGGGGGCTGGAGTTCGACGTCGTCGCCGGTGTGGAGGCCCGCGGGTTCCTGCTGGGCGCCGCGGTGGCGCAGGCGTTCGGGACCGGTGTGATCGGCCTGCGCAAGCCGGGCAAGCTGCCGGAGGTGGCCGACCGGGTCGACTACGACCTCGAATACGGCTCGGCGACGCTGGAACTGCCCGCCGACACCCTCCAGGCGGGCCAGCGGGTGCTGGTCGTCGACGACGTGCTGGCCACCGGCGGAACGCTCGACGCGGCCTGCCGCCTGGTGCTGCGGGCCGGGGCCGGCGTCGCCGCGGCGGCGGTCGTGCTGGAGCTCACCGCGCTCGGCGGGCGCGCCCGGCTCGACGAGCAGGACCTGAGGCCGCTGCTTTCGGTCTGATCGGCACGCCGAGTGATCGGTCAGGCTGAACTCCCGATGGCGGTTCACAGCAGAGAGTGACCGCCTGGCGTTCGAGGGGCACGCCGGGGAAGGGCCGTCGCCCGAACGGCGTTATTCTCAATGCCCGGGTCCTGAAGCACCGATCCGGGACAGAGCCAACCCCGGGAGCGTGCGGTGAGCCACGACGTAGAGTCTCCTGCCCCGGCGACCGATCCGGCCGCCCCACCGCGCACCGCGTCGGCGACCCGGCGCGTGCGCGCCCGGCTGGCGAGGAGAATCACGGCGCAGCGCGCCGCCCAGGTAAAGCAGGTCCTCGAACCGCTGGCCGCGGTCCACCGGGAGCTGCACCCGCAGGCCGACCTCGCGCTGCTGCAACGCGCCTACGACGTCGCCGAGGACAAGCACAAGGAACAGCGCCGCAAGTCCGGCGACCCCTACATCACCCACCCGCTGGCGGTGGCCACGATCCTCGCCGAGCTGGGCATGGACACGACCACGCTGGTCGCCGCGCTGCTGCACGACACGGTCGAGGACACCGACTACTCGCTCGACCGGCTGCGCGACGACTTCGGCGAGGAGGTCGCGCACCTCGTCGACGGGGTGACCAAGCTGGACAAGGTCAAGCTGGGTGCGGCGGCCGAGGCCGAGACCATCCGCAAGATGATCATCGCGATGGCCCGCGACCCGCGGGTGCTGGTGATCAAGCTCGCGGACCGGCTGCACAACATGCGCACCATGCGCTTCCTGCCGCCGGAGAAGCAGGCGCGCAAGGCCAGGGAGACCCTGGAGGTGCTGGCCCCGCTGGCGCACCGGCTCGGGATGGCCACCGTCAAGTGGGAGCTGGAGGACCTCGCGTTCGCGATCCTGCAGCCCAAGAAGTACGACGAGATCGTCCGGCTGGTCGCCAACCGCGCCCCGTCCCGCGACACCTACCTGCGCACGGTGATCGACGAGCTGTCCGGCCAGCTCGACACCGCGAGGCTCGCCGCCAAGGTCGAGGGCCGACCGAAGCACTACTACTCGATCCACCAGAAGATGATCGTCCGGGGCCGCGACTTCGACGACATCCACGACCTGGTCGGGGTCCGCATCCTGGTCGACGAGGTCCGCGACTGCTACGCCGCGATGGGCGTCGTGCACGCGCTCTGGCAGCCGATGCCCGGGCGGTTCAAGGACTACATCGCCCAGCCCCGGTTCGGCGTCTACCAGTCGCTGCACACCACGGTGATCGGTCCGGAGGGCAAGCCGCTGGAGGTGCAGATCCGCACCCACGAGATGCACCGCACCGCCGAGTACGGCATCGCGGCGCACTGGCGGTACAAGGAGACCAAGGGCCGCAACGGCGGTTCCGGGCACGCGGCCGTCGAGGTCGACGAGATGGCGTGGATGCGCCAGCTGCTCGACTGGCAGCGGGAGGCCGCCGACCCGGGCGAGTTCCTGGAGTCGCTGCGCTACGACCTGGCGACCAGGGAGATCTTCGTGTTCACGCCCAAGGGCGACGTGATCACGCTGCCGTCCGGGTCGACCCCGGTGGACTTCGCCTACACCGTGCACACCGAGGTCGGGCACCGCTGCATCGGCGCCCGGGTCAACGGCAGGCTGGTGGCGCTGGAGCGCAAGCTGGAGAACGGCGAGGTCGTCGAGATCTTCACCTCGAAGGCCGAGGGCGCTGGGCCGAGCCGGGACTGGCTGTCGTTCGTCGCCTCGCCGCGGGCCAAGGCCAAGATCAAGCAGTGGTTCGCCAAGGAGCGCCGGGAGGAGGCGATCGAGTCCGGCAAGGAGGCGATCGCCAAGGAGCTGCGCAGGCTGGGCCTGCCGATCCAGCGGCTGGTCTCGGCCGAGAGCATCGGCGCGGTCGCCAGGGAGCTGCACTACGTCGACGTCACCGCGCTGTACGCGGCGGTCGGCGAGAAGCAGATCTCGGCGAACCACCTGGTCAGCAGGCTGGTCGCGTCGGTCGGCGGGGTCGACCAGGCCGCCGACGAGATCGCCGAGCGCTCCACGCCGTCGACCATCCAGGGCCGCCCGAGCCGCGGCGACTCCGGCGTGGTGGTCAAGGACGCCGGGGACGTGTGGGCGAAGCTGGCGCGCTGCTGCACCCCGGTCCCCGGCGACGAGATCCTGGGCTTCGTCACCCGCGGCGGCGGGGTCAGCGTGCATCGGACGGACTGCACGAACGCCGACGAGCTGCGCAAGTCGCCGGAGCGGCTGGTCGAGGTGTACTGGGCGCCGTCGGCGTCGTCGGTGTTCCTGGTCGCGATCCAGGTCGAGGCGCTGGACCGGCACCGGTTGCTCTCCGACGTGACCAAGGTCCTCGCCGACGAGCGGGTGAACATCCTGTCCGCCTCGGTGACCACCTCGAAGGACCGGGTCGCGGTGAGCCGCTTCTCGTTCGAGATGGGCGACCCGAAGCACCTGGGCCACGTGCTCAAGGCGGTCCGCAACATCGAGGGCGTCTACGACGTCTACCGCGTGACCTCGGCGTCCTGAGAAGCCAGAAGGCCCGGACCTCGCGGGGTCCGGGCCTTTTCGCCTGTCAGGTCAGGCGTTGACCGTGACGTTGGTGAACCTGACGTCCTTGAGCGGCTTGCCGCCGCCGGGGGAGGGCTCGAACGCACCGTCGTGGCCCGCGCGGGCGATGTCGTCGATGACCTTCAGGCCGTCCTCGGAGATCGTGCCGAACACGGTGTAGTCGGGCGAGAGCGGGGCCTCGCCGAAGACCATGAAGAACTGGCTGCCGTTGGTGTTCGGCCCGGAGTTCGCCATGGCGAGGTAGCCGCGGCCGTAGCTGAGCTCGGGGAAGGTCTCGTCGTCGAAGGCGTAGCCGGGGCCGCCGCTGCCGGTGCCGCTCGGGTCGCCGCACTGGAGCATCTGCAGGCCCTCGGTGCCGATCCGGTGGCAGCTGGTGTCGGTGTAGTAGCCCTGCTTGGCGAGGTTGATGAAGCTGTTCACCGTGCAGGGGGCCAGCGACCGGTCCAGGGTCAGCGGGATCGCGCCGGAGTTGGTCTCGATGGTGGCCTGCACGGTGCCCTTCGACGACACCTCGCCGTTGGCGGGCGGCTGCACCGGCTTGGCGGCCTGCTTGTCGGGCCGGTACGTGCAGGACGTCGGGTCGGGCAGCGCGACCGGTCGGACCGGCGGCGGCGCCGGCTCGGTCGGGATCTGCACCTGCGGCTGCGGGGGCTGCGCGGCCGGGGGCTGCTGCTCGCCGCCGCTCCTGGTGAAGTAGAAGACACCCGCGACCAGCACGACGACCACCGCGATCGTGGTCCCGATGGTGATCATCCGCTGTCGCTTGGCCTGCTCGGCACGGCGCTCCAGCTGACGTTCCAGCTTCCGCTTGGCCGCCTGCCGACGTTGCTCGTTGCTGGGCAAGTGCTCCCCTCCCCGGTCGGGCGAAATCGATGACGTTGCGGGGGAGTTTATGGGGTGCGCCGTCACCCGAACCTGAGAGATCGGGGGGCGGTAACCTGAACCGGACATCTGCCGTTGTGCAGGTTGACCAATCCCGGGCCATCACACCGGTACTCGCACGATCGAAGGAAGGTCGCACCTAGTGCTCGTCCTCGGATTTCCCGCCGGGCCGTTGCAGGCGAACTGCTACGTGCTCGCGCGCGGTGACGGACAGCCCTGCGTCGTCGTCGACCCCGGGCAGGAGGCGTCCGAGCCGCTGCGCGCCCAGCTGCGCGAGCACGGGCTGACCCCTGCCGCGGTGCTGCTCACCCACGGGCACTTCGACCACGTCTTCTCCGCCGGAGAGGTGTGCCGGGCCTACGACGTCCCGGCCTGGATCCACCCCGACGACCGGTTCATGCTCGCCGACCCCGGCGCCGCGCTCGGCCCCGCGGGCCGCCAGCTGTTCGGCGACGTGGCGATGGCCGAGCCCGCCGACGTGCGCGAGATCGCCGACGGCGAGCGGCTGGAGCTGGCCGGGATCACCTTCGAGGTCACGCACACCCCGGGCCATACCGGCGGGTCGGTGCTGTTCGGCACCGCCACCGACGAAGGCGGTCGGCTGGTGCTCTCCGGCGACACCCTGTTCGCCGGTTCGATCGGACGGACCGACCTGCCCGGCGGCGACCACGAGCGGATGCTGCACAGCCTGCGCACCAAGGTGCTCCCGCTCGCCGACGACACCGCCGTGCTGCCGGGCCACGGACCAACGACCACCATCGAGCGGGAACGCGCGAGCAACCCCTTCCTGCAGGACCTGCCCGCACCCGTTCCCCCGCGCGACTAGGACTGCGAACCAGAACCGATGAGCACTTTCAGCGCCCCCAAGGGCATTCCCGAATACCTCCCGCCGGAGTCGGCGAGCTTCCTCGCGGTGCGCGAGACGCTGGCCGACGCCGCCCGCCGCGCGGGCTACGGCTACGTCGAGCTCCCGCTGTTCGAGGACACCACGCTGTTCGCGCGCGGTGTCGGCGAGTCGACCGACGTGGTCAGCAAGGAGATGTACACCTTCGCCGACCGCGGCGGCCGGTCGGTGACGCTGCGGCCGGAGGGCACCGCGGGCGTGACCAGGTCGGTCATCGAGAACGGCCTCGACCGCGGCCAGCTGCCGGTGAAGCTGTACTACAGCGGCGCGTTCTTCCGCTACGAGCGCCCGCAGGCGGGCCGCTACCGGCAGCTCCAGCAGCTGGGCGTGGAGGCCATCGGGGTCGACGACCCGGCGCTGGACGCCGAGGTGATCGCGATCGCCGACGAGGGCTACAAGCGCCTCGGCCTGACCGGCTACCGCATCGAGCTGACCTCGCTGGGCGACGACTCCTGCCGTCCGGCCTACCGCGCGAAGCTCCAGGAGTTCCTGCGCGGCCTGCCGCTGGACGAGGAGACCCGGCGCCGCGCGGAGCTCAACCCGCTGCGCGTGCTCGACGACAAGCGGCCCGAGGTCCGCGACCTGCTGGCCGAAGCGCCGCTGATGGTCGACCACCTCTCGGCCGAGGCCAAGGAGCACTACGAGCAGGTCAAGGGCCACCTCGCCGACTTGGGCGTGGAGTTCGCCGAGAACCCGCGGCTGGTGCGCGGGCTCGACTACTACACCAAGACGACCTTCGAGTTCGTCCACGACGGCCTCGGCGCGCAGTCGGGCATCGGCGGCGGTGGCCGCTACGACGGCCTGATGGCCGAGCTGGGCGGGCAGGAGCTGTCCGGGGTCGGGTTCGGCCTCGGCGTCGACCGCACGCTGCTGGCCTGCCAGGCCGAGGGGCTGACCGTCGGCGAGCAGGCCCGCTGCGACGTCTACTGCGTGCCGCTGGGCGAGGTGGCCAAGCGCAGGCTGGTCACCGTCGCCGGTGAGCTGCGGCGGGCGGGCGTCCGCGTGGACCTCGCCTACGGCGGCAAGGGCCTCAAGGGCGCGATGAAGGGCGCCGACCGCTCGGGCGCCCGGTTCGCCCTGGTCCTGGGCGAGCGCGACCTGGAGTCCGGTGCCGCGCAGCTCAAGGACCTCGGCAGCGGCGAGCAGCGGCCGGTGCCGCTGGAGTCGGCTGTGGACACGATCCGGGAGGCGCTGCGACCGTGACCGACGCCGAGCCGGTGCCGCTGGACCTGCTGGACCGCGCCACGCTGCGCAAGCGCTCCCGCAACGTGGCCTTCGCGGCGCTGGTGGTGGCCGCCGCGCTCGGCGGTGTCGTGGGGCTGATCGCGGGGCCGCAGGGCTTCGCGATCACCGCCGCGATCGTCGCGGTCCCGTTGCTGCTGCTGGCGTGGTCGGAGTCCCGCAAGACGTGCTGGCTCACCGGGACCCGCGTCTCGGTGCGCGCCATCGGTACCCGCGCGGTCGAGCTGAAGGAGGCGACCCGGCTCGACGTGATCGTCACCGACACCCGCGGCATGCGGACGGTGAGCCTGCTGGTCGCGGGCCCGCCGAAGGGCAAGGCGATCAGCATCGCGCTGGCGATGTACGCGGGCACCGGAGGCCGGGAGCTCGGCGTGTACCCGCTGCGCAGGCTGGCCGACGCGCTGGCGGGCACCGGCTACGCGCACGCGCTTGTGCTCTCCGAGCTGGTGGTCGCGCAGCTAAGGTCCGAGGCCAGGGGAGACGCCGCGGCCGACCGGCCGCTGTACCGGCTGGCGTCGCTCGCCCCGCAGGGCAGGCTGGCGCAGCGGTTGCACCCCGATGCCGTCGCCAAGTTCGTGACCGCGCTGGGCTGAGCGTCAGTCCGCCTCGCCGCGGTGCGGCAGCCCGCCGGGCCTGCGGCGCCGGGTGGGCGTGCCCGCGCTGATCGCCGCGCCGCGGCTGACCTGGTCGGCGGCGTTGGCGCTGCCGTTGCCGACCGGCTCGCGGATCGCCACCGCTGCCGCGATCGCCGTGGTGATCGGAACGGCGGCGACCAGCCCGATGCTGCCCACGAGCGTGCGGACCACTTCCTGGGCGACGGCCTGCGAGCTGACGATCTCGCCGAACGTGCGTCCGGACAGCGCGTAGGCCAGCAGCAGCGGCAGCGCCGCACCCGCGTACGCGAGGACGAGCGTGTTCACCGCCGAGGAGACGTGGTCGCGGCCGATCCGCAGGCCGGCCGAGTAGAGCCGTCGCCAGGACATGCCCGGGTCGGCTTTGCGCAGCTCCCACACGGCGCTGGTCTGGGTGACCGTGACGTCGTCGAGCACCCCCAGGGCGCCGATGACGATTCCGGCCAGCAGCAGACCGCGGGCGTCGATGGGGACGCCCAGCACGCCGATCAGGCCGGCCGTGTTCTCGTCGAGCCCGGTGAGCTGCGTGAACGCGGAGAACACGGCGCTGAGGACGCCGATCAGCGCGAGGCTCAGCAGCGTGCCGAGCACGGCCGTGGACGTTCGCGCGGAGAATCCGTGGGTCAGGTACAGGACCACGAACATGATCAGTCCGGAGCCCACGATCGCGACGAGCAGCGGATCGCGTCCGGCCAGGATCGCGGGTAGCACGAACGCCACCAGGACCACCAAGCTCAGCCCGAGCGCGACCAGCGCCGCCAGGCCCTGCCAGCGGCCCAGCACCAGCACCGCGGCGGCGAACAGCAGCGCGAGCAGGCCGAGCGAGCCGCTGCGCTGGAAGTCGACCACCTGGTAGGAGCTCTCGCTCTCGGGGCTCGCGCCCGCGTAGGAGAGCACGACGTCGTCGCCGACGGCGAACCTCGGGGTTCCGGGGTCGGTCGGCATGACCTGCTCGATGACCTGGTCCGGTCGGGGTCCGTCGTGCATGCGGACCTTGAGGTGCACGCAGCCCGGATCGCCGGGGGCGGCGCCTTCGGTGCAGGGACCGGCCTCGGCGGCGATCACCTCGCCGTTGACCGGGTACTGGCCGAAGCCGAGGTCGGCGCCGGTGCGCTGCTGGTGCCCGAAGGGGTACAGCAGCAGGACGCCGATGATCGCGGCGAGCGCGAAGGGCACCAGCGCGATCGCGAGTACGCGCTTGACCTGCCGGGACGCCGGATCAGCCGGGCCGTGGCCATGACCGTGGCCGTGGCCGTGGTTCGGCTCGCGCTGCCGACGGCGCGGGGGCGGTTCCCCGCCTTCGGGGGAGTGCGCGGGATGGGGGCCGTCGGTCATCCGCCAATCGTATGGGGGCGCCGATCGGCTGTCGCTCGGAGAGGTGATCCGGGGGCGGTGCGCTCGACTTGATCTCGAAACTGTGTTCGAATCGAATCATGCGATGGGAACAGCAGCGGGTGTCGCCGCCCGCCGAAGCAGGTGTGACGCGGGAGCTGCCGCTGGCGCTGCCCGAGCGTCCGGCCGCCGGTGGCCGGGCGGGGCTGCGGCTGCCGGACCCGGTCCCGATCGAAGCGGGCACCGACGACGCCTTCGCGATCGAGATCCACGCGAAGTCGATCCTCAACCGGGTCCCATCCGCCTCGCGGGTGCCGATGGAGTGGACGATCAACCCGTACCGCGGTTGCGGCCACGCCTGCCGGTACTGCTTCGCCCGCAACACGCACACGTATCTGGATCTCGACGCGGGCCACGACTTCGACAGCAAGATCGTGGTCAAGGTGAACGCGGCGGCCCTGCTGCGGCGCGAGCTGGCCAGTCCGAGCTGGACGGGCGCGCCGATCGCGATGGGGACCAACACCGACCCGTACCAGCGGGCGGAGGGCCGCTACCGGATCATGCGCGAGATCCTGGCCGTGCTGCGAGATCACGCCAACCCGTTCTCGATCCTGACCAAGGGCACGCTGATCCTGCGCGACCTGGACCTGATCCTGGCCGCGGCCGAGGTCACCCGGGTCTCGGTGGCGGTATCGGTGGGGTCGGTCGACGAGCGGCTGTGGCGGGACGTCGAGCCGGGCGCGCCGTCACCGCTGCGCAGGCTGGACGTGGTGCGCCGGTTCGCCGACGCGGGGCTTGGCTGCTCGGTGCTGATGGCGCCGATCCTGCCGGGGCTCAGCGACTCGCCGGAGCAGATCGACCGGACCGTGGCCGCGATCCTGGAGGCGGGTGCGGCGAACCTGACCCCGCTGGTCCTGCACCTCCGACCAGGGGCGCGCGAGTGGTATCACCGGTGGCTGAGCCGGGAGCATCCGCGACTGCTGCCGCTGTACGAGCGGCTGTACCGCAACGGGGCTTACGCGCCGAGGTCGTACCAGTCCTATGTGGTCGATCTGGTGGAGGCGGCGAAACGGCGGCACGGCGGGAGCCGGGCGCCGGAGCGGAACTTCCGGGAGGTGTCGGAGGCTCCCGCGCGCGAGGCGCGAGCCGATCAGCTGAGCCTGTTGTGATGCTTTCGCCCAACCCTCGGCCTGGCTGTCCGTGACCGTCGCTGTCCGGCCGTTGCCGGGTTCGAGTGAGTAGCCGTTCGGCGGCCTTCGCTACACGTGATCACGTGATGCGATGACGCACTTGCCGTTGGCATTGTTCGCACGCACGTGTCCGTGAACCACCAAGAGGATGGCGACGGAGGTCGAGTACATGGGCGGAGTGTCACGGCGGACCCTGCTCGCGGGGGCTGCCTCGCTGAGCGGATCGGCACTCGTCGCGGGAGCCGCGACCGGTGCCGCCCAGGCAGCGCCGACCGGTCCCGCGCGGTCCGGGGCCGCCGAGCCTGCGCCGGTCGTGGTCGAGGGCGACATCCGCTATCCCGCGCTGACCAGGGGGCAGAACCAGCGGTTCGCGAGCAGGCCCGAGTCGATCCACCTGCCGGGCACCACCGACCAGGCCGTCGGCGCCGTCCAGGACGCGGTCCGCGCGGGCAAGCGGATCAGCGTGCGCGGCGGTGGGCACTGCTACGAGGACTTCGTGGACCACCCCGAGGTCCAGGCGATCGTCGACCTGTCGCGGATGGCAGACATCGGTTACGACGCCGGGATGGGCGCCTTCTACGCGGGCGGCGGGGCCCGCCTGGGCGATGTGTACTCGACCCTGTTCAAGGGCTGGGGCGTGACGCTGCCCGGTGGCTCGTGCCCGTCGGTCGGCGTCGGCGGCCACGTCCCGGGCGGTGGTTACGGCAACCTCAGCAGGCGGCACGGCCTGATCGTCGACCACCTGCACGCCGTCGAAGTCGTCGTCGTGGACGCGGAGGGCACCGCCCGCGCCGTGATCGCCACCCGCGATCCGGCCGACCCGAACCACGACCTGTGGTGGGCGCACACCGGTGGCGGCGGAGGCAGCTTCGGCGTCGTGACCCGCTACTTCTTCCGCACGCCCGGTGCCACGGGCGAGCCGTCGCGGCTGCTGCCCGCCCCGCCGTCGACGCTGTTCGTGGCGTGGCTGCGATGGCCGTGGGACAAGCTCGACGAGCGCAGCTTCTCCCGTCTGGTGCGCAACTACGGCACCTGGTGCGAGGAGAACAGCGCGCCGGACTCGCCGTACCGCGGCCTCATGGCCCGGCTGGATCCGGAGGCGCGCGCCGCCGGGCAGGTGCTGCTGTCGGTCCAGATGGACACCTCGGTCCCGGGCGCCGGAAAGCTGCTCGACGACTTCATCGCGGCGATCAACGACGGCGTCGGCGTCGACGTGGAGTTCTACCAGGAGAAGCACGAGCTCCCGTTCGAGCAGGGCACCGGCTGGCCCGGCTTCGCGGGCGGCAACCCGACCGAGCGGTACAAGTACAAGTCGAGCTACCACCGCAAGGGCCTGACCGACGACCAGATCGGCGCGTTGTACCGGGTGTTGGCCGAGACCGACTACGACCACCCGGGCTACGTCCTGACGATCGCCACCCACGGCTGCCAGGTCAACGCGGTCGCACCGGACGCGACGGCCCAGCCGCACCGCGACAGCGTGCTCAAGCTGCTGTGGGGCACGACGTGGGCGAACCCGAGCGAGGACGCCAAGCACATCGACTACCACCGCAACGTCTACCGGTCCGTTTACGCAGGCACCGGTGGAGTCTCGGTCCCCAACGACGTCACCGACGGCTGCTTCATCAACTACGCCGACGGCGACCTGGCCGACCCGGAGTGGAACTCCTCCGGCGTGCCCTGGCACGAGCTGTACTTCAAGGGGAACTACCCGAGGTTGCAGCAGGCCAAGGCCGCCTACGACCCGCAGGACATCTTCCGCCACGCCCAGTCGATCCGGTTACCGGGACAGCAGTGACGATCCCGGCCGTCGCCACGGCGACGGCCCGCCCGTCGCGGACGCCACTCCGGCGCCCGCGACGGGTGCCGGTGGGCGAGCGACGGGCGCCGGTGGCGCGGTGGGCGTCAGCGGGCGCGGTGGGGGCCGGTGGCGACGGACTCCGATGGGCGCGTGGTCTCGGTGGCTGCGTGGCTCGGTGCCCGCGATGGACTCCGGTGCCTGCGACGGGCGTCGGTGGCTGCGTGGCTCGGTGCCCGCGACGGACGCCGGTAGCTGCGTGGTCTCGGTAGCTGCGACGGCCGCTGGCCGCCGCATGGTGCCGGCGGCGGCTCCGGCGGGAGCGTCCGGTCCGGTAGCCACGCGATCTTGTTCGTGGCCTCGCCGAGAGCACCGGCGGGTCGCCGCCTCCGCCAGGAGCACCGGCGCCTGCTGCGGCGGTTTGAGCGGTGCTGCGGCCACCGGGAGCACTCGGCGGGCTCAGCTGCGTTCCCAGTGATCGCGAAGCTTCCAGGGTGGCCGCTGATTTCCCGCTCGGAATAATCGCGGATTTCGGCCGTTCTCCCGCGCCCCAATCGAGAAAACGATTTCTTCACTTCTCGTCCAGAAGGCCGTTGTTTCTGCCGGGCAAATCCGGGCCGATCTCGTTCGGATCTCAACGAAACGGCCCGGAAAACCCGGGCCGTCGTTACGGTGCGTGCTCGACTGAATAAGCTGAACGGATCAACGTCCATTCGTCCGGGTTGCGGCAGCGGTCGGTCCGGATGCCGCCAGGTCCGGGTCCCACCGGACGCCGAAGACGCCCATGCCGAAGTCGAGGGCGACCGCGTGGGTCCGGCCGTAGCGGTCGACGGTCAGCGGCTTCGGCGGCTCGACCTCCTGCGAGGTGGAGTCGCCCACGTAGCTCTCGCACCGCACCGGCGGGCGCGCCGGGTCGAACTGCAGCTCGATGACGTACTGCCGCACCGGGAGCCGGAAGAGCCTGCAGAACGTGTGGTCGTCCTCGTTGAGGCCGGTCGGCGGCTCGATGATCTCGTACTCGATCAGCGTGGTCTCGCCGCGCGCCAGGGCGCGGTCGAACAGCAGCTCGGCGACCACCATGTCGCGGGCGTGGTCGGTGAGCACCTGGCCGAGCCGGCAGGACCGGATCGGCCGGATGATCGGCGGCGTCTCGCTGGACGAGGCCCCGTCGAACATGATGATCCACCGGTCGGCGCCGTTGCACTCGGCGCGGATGAGCTTGCGGGTGCGGATCTTGCGCAGCTTGCCCTGGTCGTCGATGTGCACCACGTCGTGGTGGCTGAGCCGGGTGAGCTTGCTGTCGTGGCTGGTGTCGATCCTGGTCAGCAGCTCGACCGCGGACTCGTTGTCGGCCCACAGCGCGCTCAGCGGCGGCGCGTCGCTGGACGCCTGGCGGGTGCGGCCGCGCGGGCGGGGTGGTCCCAGCAGCGCGGACAGCGAACCTTCCGGTACGCCGAGGACGCTTTCGAGCTGCTGGAGGGCCAGCAGCGAATCGGGCCGTTCGGGCCTGCGGCGACCGGACTGCCAGTAGCTCAGGGCGGTGATGCTGACCGGGGTGCCCCGGGCGCGCAGCCGGTGCTGGATTCGCTCCAGGCTCAACCTGCTGCAGCGGATCGCCGTGCGCAGGGCGGCTTCGAACGGCCCGGTGCGCAGGAGCTCGGCGAGTTCGGCCGAGATGGTGCTCTCGCGCTCGGCGCGGACGACGGTGGATGCTGTCGAACGCGGCTCGGTTTTCGGACCGGTCATCGTTACTCCTCGTGTCCGCCGAATTCCGCACTAAACCTAATGAGTGGATCAACGATGTGCAACGACTGAGTACCGGATTGGTCCTAGTACTTAAGGCGGTGGGGGACCCGACTTAAGGATGGTTTCGGTCCGGTGATCACTCGAACCGGCACTCGGCTGATCACTGATAACGGCTGCGATGACCCGAATTCTGGACCGGCCGCCGCCAAATTGGTATCGACCATTTGCCGGGTCCGCGGCGTCCGCATCGCGGACAACGTCCACTGTGGCCGGACGGTGCCGGCGGGCGCTCGGCCGCGGCGACGCGGAGGTCGCGCAGGGCAACCGGGCGTGGAGTCCGGCGGCCGTGCGGTGAGAACGCGGCCCCCATGGGACTGCGGCCCCCACGAGACCGTGGCCACCCACAGGACTGCGGCCGCCCACGGGACTGGGGCCGCCGACAGGACTGCGGCCAGTCGGGGACTGGGGCCGCCCACGGGACTGCCGCCAGCCACCGGACTGGGGCCAGCCACGGGACTGCGGCCAGTTGGGGCTGGCGCCACCCACGGGACCGTGGCCAGCCGTGAGACTGGGACCATCTCGGGACGTCGGCCACGTCGCGGGACTGTGGCCAGTCGCGAGATTGCGGCCACTGCGGGGCTCTGGCCCTGCCGCGAGACTGTGGCCAGTCGCGACACGGTGGCCACCTCGGGACCGGCCACGTCGTGGGGCCGCAATCCTCATCGTCGACCCGCCCGAAGCCCCTGCGCCGACCTGCCGACCGCAGCCCCGCGTCGACCCCGCCGCCGGCCCGCCGACCCCGCCGCCGCCCGCCCGCCAACCCCGCTGCCGACCGCGGCCTCCGGAACGAAACCTGCTCGACAGCCCCGCCCGCCGGTTGGCTAGCCTTGACATCTCACGTCCTCGCCGCCGTCCGCAGGCCGCCACGCCGCCGCGGGCACCGGCGCCGGGGCGCTGACCAGATCCCGCGCCGTCCATGAAGAGGAGCTCAGTACCCGTGATGCGCACGCACGAGGCCGGATCGCTTCGCGCCGGTCATGCCGGGCAGTCCGTCACCTTGGCCGGGTGGGTGGCGCGCCGCCGCGATCACGGTGGAGTGATCTTCATCGATCTCCGCGACGCCTCCGGCGTGGCCCAGGTCGTCTTCCGCGAGGGCGAGATGGCCGAGCGCGCCCACCGGCTGCGCTCCGAGTTCTGCCTGCGCATCACCGGCGAGGTCGTGCGCAGGCCGGAGGGCAACGAGAACCCCGAGATCGGCACCGGCGAGATCGAGGTGACCGCCACCGAACTGGAGGTCCTCTCCGAGTCCGCCCCGCTGCCGTTCCCGCTCGACGAGCACCTGGAGGTCGGCGAGGAGGTCCGGCTCCGGCACCGCTACCTGGACCTGCGCCGCCCCGGCCCGGCCCGGGCCATGCGGATGCGCAGCGAGATCAGCCGCATCGCCCGCGAGGTCCTGCACGGCCGCGACTTCGTCGAGGTCGAGACCCCGACGATGACCCGCTCCACCCCCGAGGGCGCCCGCGACTTCCTGATCCCGGCCCGCCTCCAGCCCGGCAACTGGTACGCGCTGCCGCAGTCGCCGCAGCTGTTCAAGCAGCTGCTGATGGTCGGCGGCCTGGAGCGCTACTTCCAGATCGCCCGCTGCTACCGGGACGAGGACTTCCGCGCCGACCGCCAGCCCGAGTTCACCCAGCTCGACATCGAGATGAGCTTCGTCGACCAGGACGACGTCATCGAGCTCGGCGAGGAGATCATCGGCCAGCTGTGGAAGCGGCTCGCCGACCACGAGATCCCGCGCCCGATCCCGCGGATGACCTACGCCGACGCGATGGCCCGCTACGGCACCGACAAGCCGGACCTGCGCTTCGGCCTCGAGCTCACCGAGATGACCGAGTACTTCGCCGACACCCCGTTCCGGGTGTTCAAGGCCCCGTACGTCGGCGCGGTCGTGATGCCCGGCGGTGCGAGCCAGCCCCGCCGCCAGCTCGACGCCTGGCAGGAGTGGGCCAAGCAGCGCGGGCACAAGGGCCTGGCCTACGTGCTGGTCGGCGAGGACGGCGAGCTGTCCGGCCCGGTCGCCAAGAACCTGTCCGAGGCCGAGCGCGAGGGCCTGGCCAAGGCCGTCGGCGCCGCCCCCGGCGACTGCGTCTTCTTCGCCGCGGGCGAGCCCGGCCCGGCCCGCGGCCTGCTGGGCGCGGCGCGGCTGGAGATCGGCGAGCGCTGCGGCCTGATCGACCACGACGCCTGGGCGTTCGTGTGGATCGTCGACGCCCCGATGTTCGAGCTGGTCGACCAGAGCGACGACGTCGCGGTGGGCTCCGGCCGCTGGACCGCGGTGCACCACCCGTTCACCTCGCCCAACGCCGACTGGGTCGACAACTTCGAGTCCGACCCGGGCAACGCGCTGGCCTGGGCCTACGACATGGTCTGCAACGGCAACGAGATCGGCGGCGGCTCGATCCGTATCCACCGCTCCGACGTGCAGCAGCGGGTGTTCGAGATCCTGGGCATCTCCGAGGAGCAGGCGCAGGACAAGTTCGGCTTCCTGCTGGAGGCGTTCAAGTACGGCCCGCCGCCGCACGGCGGCATCGCCTACGGCTGGGACCGGATCACCATGCTGCTGGCCGGTGCCGACTCGCTGCGCGACGTCATCGCCTTCCCCAAGAGCGGCGGCGGCTTCGACCCGCTGACCGGCGCCCCCTCGCCGATCACGGTCGAGCAGCGCAAGGAGGCCGGGGTCGACGCCAAGCCCGCTTCGCAGGTCGGCGGCGAGAGCATCTCGGTCTTCCCGCCCGGGGTGGTCGAGAAGCAGGGCTGAGGTTTTCCGGTCCGCGGGCCCGTGCGATCACCGATCGCGCGGGCCCGCCGTGCATTAGCGTCCGGTAGCCACTGCCGGACCGGGTTGGAACGAGGACACGAGCCGTGCTTCACCTGCGCGTCATCTGCCCCGCTGGACGAACCGAGACCGTGCTCGCCGCGTTGCGCGCGCAGCCGGGTGCGACGCACCTGACGATCGCCCGCGGCGGCGCGCTGGACCCGCCGGGGGACCTGATCGAGGCCGATGTGGCCAGGGAGGCCGCCGACGACGTACTCGACGCCATCGGAGCGGCGGAACTCGGCGAGGACGGGGCGGTCGTGCTCACCGACGCGGGCACCACGATCTCCGAACGCGCCGAGCGGGCCGAGGAGTCCGCTCCCGGGGAAGGGTCCGACGCCGTGGTGTGGGACCAGCTGATCGCCAACACCGGCGAGGAGTGCAGGCTCAACGGCACCTTCCTGGCGTTCCTGTCCATCGCGTGCCTGCTGGGCGCGGTGGGCGTGGTGACCGACTCCCCGGTGACCATCGTCGGCGCGATGGTCGTCGGCCCCGAGTTCGGGCCGCTGGCCGCGCTGGCGGTGGGGCTGGTGTGCCGCCGGTGGCTGCTGGTGCGGCGGGCCGCGGTCGCGCTCGCCGTCGGTTTCCCGGTGGCGATGGGCGTGACCGCGCTGGCGACGCTGGCGGGCAAGTGGACCGGGCTGATCGACGCGAGCAGCCTGCCGACCGGAGGTCAGGTGTCGTTCGTCTACACCGTCGGCTGGTCGTCGCTGATCGTGGCGCTGCTCGCCGGAGCGGCCGGGATGCTCTCGCTGACCTCGGCGAAGTCGGCGGCGCTGGTCGGGGTGTTCATCTCGGTGACCACGGTTCCCGCCGCCGGCTACTCGGTGGTGGCGTTGCTGCTCCGGGACTGGGGACAGGCCGTGGGGTCAGCCACCCAGTTGGTTGTCAACCTGGTGGGGATCGTGCTGGCCGGGGTCCTCGTGCTGCTGGTGCGCGGCGCACCCGAGCGCGCCGAGGACCGGGTGCGCACCCGCGAACTGTCGTAACTCCTTGCGCGGAGGGGTAAACAGGAAGGCGGTTGCGTGTTCGTCGTTGTCGTGCAACGTGGGCGGTACGGGGCTCCGTCATCGTCCAAGGGGGCCGCTCGGTGGTTGGAGCAAAGGAGGAGAACCGCCTGGCGAACACACAGCGCTTACGGTTTACCACCAGCTGTGTGTCACTTGACCGGTCATGCCCGTTCGGGTTCGGGCAGTGGGGGTAGGGTCTGGAGACGATGAGCGTGGAGATCACCACCGGCCCGCCGGAGGTCCGCATCCCTGCGAGCACGGAGGTGACCGACACCGTCGGCACCGCGGAAGCCGTGCTCAGCAGGCGTACCGGGGCCGCGGTGCGGCTCGCCGATGCCGAGGACCTCGGCGGCAGCGACCGTTCGGTCGTGATGCGGGTCCGGGTTGCCGAGTCCCCCTTCGAGCTGCCGCGGACCCTCGTGGTCAAGCACTACGGGGAGTGTCCGGAGTCGGCCCGGTCCGATCCGTTCGCGCACGAGGCGGCCAGCTGTCAGCTGTCGACCTCGCTGCCGCCGGAGATGCGGGTCGGGCCCGAGCTGATCGCCCACGACGTCAACGAGCGCCTGCTGGTGCTGGAGGACCTCGGACGCGGCTCGACGCTGGCCGACGTCCTGTTCGGCGAGGACCCCCGCGCCGCCGAGCGCGCGCTGCTGTCGTGGGCGCGGGCGCTGGGACGGCTGCACACCACGATGGCGGGCAGCGAGCCGGACTTCGACGCGCTGATGCGGCGGCTGGGCACCAAGTCGTGGACCGACCCGGTGGCCGACGACATCGTGCGCTCGCTGACCGAGCTGCCCGAGCTGCTGGACCAGATCCTCGGCGTGCGGACCTCGCCCGCGGTCGTCGAGCGGCTGACCAGCGCGGCCGAACTCCTCGGGCAGAGCAGGTACCGCTCGTTCAGCCCGTCCGACATCTGCCCGGACAACAGCCTGGTCACCGGGACCGGGGTGCGGTTCCTGGACTTCGAGTGGGGCTGCGTGCGCGACGTCGCGCTCGACGCGGCGTACCTGCAGTACCCGTTCCCGTCCTCGTGGTGCTCCTACGCGCTGCCGGACAACCTGGCCGAGGGCATGTTGTCGACCTGGCGCTCGGAGATCGTGGAGGTGTGGCCGGAACTCGACGACGACGAGGTCCTGCTGCCGCGCCTGTTCGACGCGCAGCTGCTGTGGGTCTGGGTGTCGACGTGGTGGTTCCTGCCGCGCACCGGTGAGACCGACCGGCCGATCGACCTGCACATGCCCTCGCCGCGCCGCAGCACGGCGCTGGTGGACCGCTGGCGGCACCTGCGCACCGATGCCGAGGCCGCGGGCATGACCGAGCTCGTCGACCACGCAGGCCGGCTGGTGGACGCGCTCGTGGACCGCTTCGGGGCGGGAGCGCTGCACCTGCTCCCGTACCCGGCGTTCCGGACCGAGTAGCGACCGCTTGCTCGAAGACCAGGTGGAACGCGCCGCGGTGGCGACCTGGCCCGCGTCGACCGTCGAGCGGGCGGACGGCTGGTTCCTGCGGCACTGCGAGGTGGTCCGCCGCAAGCGCTCCAACTCGGCGCTGCCTCCTGCCGTGATCGCGGACGTGGGGTCGGCGGTCGAGGCGGTGGAGGGTTTCTACGCCGAGCGCGGGTGCCGTCCGGTGGTGCAGGTGAGCCCGTTGGAGCGGCACGGGGAGCTCGACGGCTTCCTCGCCGGGCGCGGCTACCGCGCGGTGTCGGAGACCGAGGTGATGGTGGCCGACGTCGAGCCGGTCGCGGCTGCTGAGCCCGGGCTGGAGGTCCGGCTGGAGGCCGATCCGCACGAGTCGTGGTTCGCGGCGTGCGCGGCGGTCGGGCAGCCGGTGGAGCCGGGGCTGGACGCGATGGCCGGGCCCGCCGGGTTCGCGGTCGCGGTGGAGGACGGCGTGGCCGCGGGCGTCGGGCTGTTCGCGGTTTCCGGTTCCTGGTGCGGGGTTTACTGCATGGCCACGGCCGAGTCCCGGCGCAGGCGCGGGGTCGCCGGCTCGGTGCTGCGCGCGGGCGCGCGCTGGGCGGCCGGAGCGGGCGCGCGGCGGCTGTTCCTCCAGGTCGAGGCGGACAACCCCGGCGCGCGGGCGCTGTACGAGAAGGCGGGGTTCCGGCGCTCGCACGGTTACCACTATCGGGTCGGGTAATCGTCTGGTCCGCTTGGGTGACGCGTCGCGGTTCGCCCGGCACGCTGCGTTAGCTCGATCACACTTTTCCCGCCGTCCTACCCGCCAGTACCCCCGCGGACAGCCCCCGACCCCGTTCCGCGAGGGCCCTTTGGGGTGAATTTGCAGGTGACGGGCGTGTTGTCGAATGAACATTTCTTCATTCGGCGGACCCCGCTCATCTCAACCGAGACTTGCGGACCAACCGCCTATATCGGATACCTTGAGTTCAACGTTTTGATACCTCCGCCCCCTACTCTCGACGAGGAGATCGGGGGCGGCATCAGTCGCGTTTCATATCGTGGGAGGAACCGGTGGTCGGGCTGCTTTGGGGCACTGTGAGAGCGGGTATATTCCTGCTTTTCGTGGTGTTGCTGGCTGTCGTCGGCCCCCAGTCCTCGGCCGTCGCCGGGCCGGTGGCGCAGTCGGCGCCGTCGACATCGGAAGAGAAGAACGAGCACCGGGAGAGCCAGAAGCACCGCGAGCGGCTGCCCGGAATCACCTTCCACCGGAGGGACTTCGAGCCGGCCGAGCGCGGCCACAGGCCGCTTCCGGGGAGCATGCAGCACGGTGTGGCCGACCGGCTGCGCCCGCTGGCCGTGCCTCCCTCAAGAAATTCCAAACCGCACGAGAAGTGCTTCAGAGAACTCCACTCACCCGCCGCTCTCCAGGTGTTCCGGCACTGAGGTAACCCGCCCGAAACACGGGCGTTGCGTGCCGACAACAACACTGTTCACCTTGAGTGGGGCGAGCAATGAATTTCGAGCACTTCGTGCACCACGCACGTCGTCACCCGAGCATGCTGCCGGCCGACCAGCGCCGCCAGCTGGCCGCCGGACAGCAGCCCGCAGCCTTGTTCATCGGCTGCTCCGATTCGCGGGTCATCCCTTCCCAGATCACCGGTGCCGAACCCGGAAAACTGTTCGAGCTGCGCACTGCGGGGAATATCGTTCCGGCGTACAAGCCGGATTCCGGGTCGAGTGAAATGGGCACGATCGAATACGCCGTGCTGGTGCTCGGCATCCCGGAGATCATCGTGTGCGGGCACTCGCACTGCGGCGCGGTCACCGCGCTCACCGCGGCCGGACGCGGCCTGGACCAGCTGCCCGCGCTGCGGACCTGGCTGGGCACCGACGCGTCCACCGAACCGGCGGAGCCGTCGGACGGTGTCCGGATGGAGAGCAAGCGCCACCTGCGGGCCCAGCTCAGGACCCTGTACGACTACCCGTTCGTGCGGGAGCGGGTCGAGGCGGGCACGTTGCGCGTGCACGGCTGGTTCTACGAGATCGACACCGGCCTGGTCTACGTCTGCCCGAGCGACCTGAGGTCGGACTCGGACTTCCTCCCGCTCTGATCCCTGGCGGCGATCCCGCCGCACGACCAACCACCACCGGGGCACGCCCGCGCGATCAAAGGTGCGGGCGCGCTTCCGCATTCCCTTTTTCCGAAAACCTCCCAATTTGGAGTGCATTCATGTCTACGCATGTCGAGGCGCCGCGTCCCGCGGTGCGGCGAAGTGCGCCGCGTTGGCCGAAGGAATCGTTCGGTGCCGATCTCGGTGCTTCTCTCGTGGTGTTCCTCGTGGCGCTGCCGCTGTGCGTCGGCGTGGCCGTCGCCTCCGGTGTCCCGGCCGAGCTGGGGATCATCACCGGTGTTGTCGGCGGCATCGTCGTCGGCCTGCTGCCGGGGAGCACGATGCAGGTCAGCGGCCCCGCCGCGGGGCTGACCGTGCTGGTCGCGTCGGCGGTGGGCCAGCACGGCCTGGCCGCGCTCGGGGTGATCGTGCTCGGCGCGGGTGTCCTGCAGATCCTGATGGGCGTGTCCCGGATCGGTTCCTGGTTCCGGGCGATCTCGCCGTCGGTGGTGCAGGGGATGCTGGCCGGGATCGGGCTGGTGCTGATCCTGGGCCAGATCTACCCCGTCGGCGGCCTGCCGCAGCCGGCCCACACGCCGGAGAAGTTCGCGGGCATCCCCGATCTCGCCATCACCGCGCTGACCACGCCGGTCGGCCTGAGCGGGCTGTTCCTCGCGGTGCTGACCCTGGTCGTGATCTCGCTGTGGGGCCGCCTGCCCGAGAAGGTCCGCCTGGTCCCGGGGGCGCTCATCGCGGTCGTCGTCGCTTCCGCGGTGGCACTGGTGGCGGCGCTGCCGGTGAAGAAGATCGAGGTCGGCTCCTTGCTGGAGGCGATCAACCCACCCACCGCCTGGGGCGGACTGCTCGACCCGGCGCTGCTCGGCTCGATGCTCACCTTCGCGTTGATCGCCTCGGCGGAGAGCCTGTTCAGCGCCGCGGCGGTGGACCGGATGCACAACGGCCCGAAAACCCAGTACAACAAGGAACTCGTCGCCCAGGGCGCGGGCAACGCGGTGTGCGGTCTGCTTGGCGCGTTGCCGATGACAGCGGTGATCGTGCGCAGCTCGGCCAACGTCCAGGCGGGTGCGCGGACCAAGCTGTCCCGCGTGCTGCACGGCTGCTGGCTGCTGCTGTTCGTGATGCTGCTGCCCGGGGTGCTCAACTTCATCCCGACCGCCGTCCTGGCCGCCCTGCTGATCCAGGCCGGCTGGAAGCTGCTGGAGCTCAAGCAGGTCGTCGCGCTGGTGCGCGAGCACAAGTCGGAGGCGTTCGTCGTGGTGCTGACCGCAGGCATGATCGTGGCCACCGACCTGCTCATCGGCACCCTCGTCGGCCTCGGCGTCGCGATCCTGAAGACCGCGCTGGAGATGTCGCGGTTCTCCGTGGAGCACCACCACCGCGAGGACCACGTGCGCGTCGAGTTCGGCGGCAACGCGACCTTCCTGCGGCTGCCCCGGCTGCTCGACCACCTCGAGCGGCTGCCCGACGGCAAGCACGTGCACCTGGACATGACCATGGTCCGCCACCTCGACCGCGCCTGCCACCAGGCCGTCGAGCACTGGGCCGCTCAGCGCAGGCGCAGCCAGGACAGCGTCGAGGTCGCGCTGCCCGCGAGGACCGGCTGACCGGGGCCGTCGTGGGTGCCCGGTAGCGTCGGCGGGGTGAGTGAGGGCCTGTTCGACGAAGGGCTGTTCGGCGCCGAGACCGAGGACCGGGCAGGCGAGCGGTTGGCCGAGAACGCGCCGCTGGCGGTGCGGATGCGGCCCCGGTCGCTGGACGAGGTGGTCGGCCAGGACCACCTGCTGGGGCCGGGGGCCCCGCTGCGCAGGCTGGTCGAGGGCGCGGCCCCGGCGTCGGTGCTGCTGTACGGGCCGCCGGGGACCGGGAAGACGACGCTGGCGAACCTGGTGTCCCGGGCGACCGGGCGCCGGTTCGCGGCGCTGTCGGCGCTGTCGTCCGGGGTGAAGGAGGTCCGGGCGGTCATCGAGGAGGCCAGGCGCAGGCTCGGCCGGTCGGGCGAGTCGACGGTCCTGTTCATCGACGAGGTGCACCGCTTCTCCAAGACGCAGCAGGACGCGCTGCTCGGCGCGGTCGAGGACCGCACGGTGCTGCTGGTGGCGGCGACCACGGAGAACCCGTTCTTCTCCGTGGTCGCCCCGCTGCTTTCGCGGTCGCTGGTGCTGCAACTGCGCAGCCACGGCGACGAGGACATCCGCGAGCTGCTGTGCCGCGCGGTCACCGACGAGCGAGGTCTGGGCGGTGCGCTGCGGCTGGCCGACGACGCCGAGGCGCACCTGGTGTCGCTGGCCGGGGGAGACGCGAGGCGGGCGCTGACCGCGCTGGAGGCGGCGGCCGAGTCGGCCACCTCCACCGGCGCGGACGTGATCGACCTGGCGACCGTCGAAGCCACCGTCGACCGCGCGGCGGTGCTCTACGACCGCGGCGGCGACCAGCACTACGACGTGGTCAGCGCGTTCATCAAGTCGATCCGCGGGTCCGATGTGGACGCCGCGCTGCACTACCTGGCCAGGATGGTCGAGGCGGGGGAGGACCCGCGGTTCATCGCCCGCAGGCTCGTCGTGCACGCCAGCGAGGACATCGGCCTGGCCGACCCGACGGCGTTGCAGGCCGCGGTCGCCGCCGCGCACGCGGTCCAGTTCATCGGCATGCCGGAGGGCAGGCTCGTGCTGGCGCAGGCCACCATCCACCTGGCCACCGCACCGAAGTCCAACGCGGTGACGACGGCGATCGAGGAAGCGATCGGCGACGTCCGCGCGGGCAAGGCGGGCCCGGTGCCCCCGCACCTGCGCGACGGTCACTACGCGGGCGCGAGCAAGCTCGGCAACGCGCAGGGCTACCGCTACCCGCACGAGAAGCCGGAGGGCGTGCTGCGCCAGCAGTACCCGCCGGACGAGCTGGTCGGACGGGACTACTACCGCCCCACCGGCCGCGGCGCGGAGCGCACGCTCGGCGAGCGCGTGCCGAAGCTGCGCGACATCGTGCGCGGCGGATCTGGCGGGTAGGCAGGGCTTCAAGGCGGGTCGGGCACCAAGTCAGAACGGCGAACCTCAGAGCCCACGCGCCCGGCCGCGAAGTCCCCAACCGAACCGGCAAACCCGCTTCGGTCCAGGAGACCTGCCGGGGGTCTGGGGCCAACCGCGCTCAACACCGCGGACACACCCAATCCCCGGTCCCCTGCACGGGAATCATCGGCCCCCCGCAGATGGGACAGGTCTGGTTGCCGAGTCCGCCGGTCGGGGACCGCCGGGAGCGGTCGGCGACCGGCGCAGTGAAGTCCGCGTCGCTCATGTGGAAACACCATGCCGTTCCCGGTGGTGCGCGGTCGATCGCCCGGAATGCCGCAGCCGTGGCACCGGGCGGGCGTTGCTGGACCTCAACACCGAACCCCTCCTGATCAGGTTGGGCCGAACCTCCGGTCGCTCGGGCCGGACGCGAACAGCAAGTTGATCAATCAATCATCGGCCGCTGCGCCTGGCTGCCGGAGCACGCGTGCGGTGGTTCTTGAGTAGTGAAACCGGGGGAACGGCGACCACGTACGGCAGCCGGGCCCGGGTAGATTCGCGCTGCCCGGCACGGCGACGACAGGAGTTTCGGAGTGGACAGGCGGATCGTGGTCACCAGGACCGTGCCGGAGCTGGCCCTGGAGATCCTGCGGGCGGCAGGGGAAGTCGTGGTCTGCGGCCAGGACCGGCCGCTGACGGCCGACGAGCTGAAGGAGGCGGTCCGGGGCGCGCACGGCGTCGTCGCGATGCTGCACGACCGGGTGGACGGCTCGGTTGCCGAGGCCGCGGGCCCGCAGCTGGAGGTCGTTGCCAACGTCGCGGTCGGCTACGACAACATCGACGTCGAGGCGCTCGCCCGGCACCGGGTGGTCGTGACCAACACCCCCGGCGTGCTCGTCGACGCGACCGCGGACCTCGCGCTCGGCCTGCTGCTGGCCGTCACCCGCAGGCTCGGCGAGGGCGAGCGGCTGCTGCGCGCCCGCGAACCCTGGACCTTCCACCTCGGTTTCATGCTCGGCACCGGGCTTCAGGGCAAGACGCTCGGCATCATCGGCCTCGGGCAGATCGGCCAGGCGGTCGCGCGCCGCGCCAGGGCTTTCGGCATGCGGATCGCCTACACCGGCCGCCGCCGCGCGGACGCCGCCGTCGAAGCCGAGCTCGACGCGCGCTTCCTCGGCCAGGACGAGCTGCTGCGCGACTCGGACATGGTGTCGGTGCACTGCCCGCTGACCGAGCAGACCCGGCACCTGATCGACGAGCGCGCGCTGCGGCTGATGAAGCCCACAGCAGTGCTGGTCAACACCAGCCGCGGCCCGGTGGTCGACGAGAAGGCGCTGGCGTCCGCGCTGCGCGAGGGCCGCATCGGCGGCGCCGCGCTGGACGTCTTCGAGCACGAGCCCGACGTCGATCCGGGGCTGCTGGAGCTCGACAACGTCGCGCTCGCGCCGCATCTCGGTTCGGCGACGATCGAGACCCGGACCGCGATGGCCGAGCTCGCCGCGCGCAACGTGGCAGCCGTGCTCGGAGGGAAACCGCCGGTCACGCCGGTCACCGGGTAATCGGCGGGCGGTCACCCACCCGGCGCACGCTGTTCGGTAACCTGACCGCGATCACCCCACCGGCGCGAACGCCGGTGGTCGACAAAACCACGTGGAAAACGGGAGGGCACGTGACGCCCACGCAGATCGCCGCACTGATCGCAGCCGGCGCGTTCGTGCTGCTGGTCGTGCTGGTGGCGATCCCGCTGGTCAAGCTCGGCCGCACGCTGGACGAGGCGACCATCGCGATCCGCAAGGCGCACGAGAACTCCGACCCGCTGTTCACCGGCGCGAACACGACGCTCACCCACGTCAACACCCAGCTGGAGCGGGTCGACGGCATCACCGCCAACGCCAAGACCGTCAGCGGCAACGTCTCGGCCCTGTCTTCGCTGTTCACGGCTACACTGGGTGGCCCGTTGGTGAAGACTGCGGCCTTCTCCTACGGGGTCAGCAAGGCGCTGCGGGCCCGCCGCAAGCGCAAGCAGGAGCCCGTCGGCAGGCACTCCCGCCGCAAGGGTGGTCGCAAGTGAGGCGCATGTTCTGGTTCGGAGCCGGCGTGGCCGCCGGGGTGGCGATCAGCCGCAAGCTCGGCGAGACCGCCCGCAAGGCCACGCCCACCGGCATGGCCGAGCAGCTCGGCGGCGCGATGCGCGAACTCGCCGGTGCGGTCGGGTCGTTCGGCGCTGACGTGCGCGCCGGGATGAGTGAACGCGAGCAGGAGCTGCAGGAAGTGGTCGAGCAGGCCGACGGCCGCTACGCCAGGGTGGACGACGACGCCCGCCGGGCGGACCGGCGAGCTCGCCGGGCGGGACGCTGACGCCCGACGCGCCCGCGCGTCCCGCCGCCTCCACGCCCGGCCACTCGCCCTCCACCGAAGGATTCACCGTGCAGACCCACGAGATCAACAACCGCTTCACCGAGCACTTCCGGTCCACCGGACACACCGTCGTGCCCAGCGCCTCGCTGATCCTCGACGACCCGACGCTGCTGTTCGTCAACGCGGGCATGGTGCAGTTCAAGCCCTACTTCCTGGGCGAGGCCCCGGCGCCGTACCCGAAGGCCACCAGCATCCAGAAGTGCGTGCGCACCGGTGACATCGACGAGGTCGGCAAGACCACCCGGCACAACACGTTCTTCCAGATGGCGGGCAACTTCTCCTTCGGCGACTACTTCAAGGAAGGCGCCATGGAGCACGCCTGGAAGCTGGTCACCGGCTCCCAGGCCGACGGCGGCTACGGCTTCGACCCGGAGCGGCTGTGGGTCACCGTGTTCGAGCACGACCACGAGGCCGCCGACCTGTGGAAGAAGGTCGCCGGGCTGCCCGCCGAGCGGATCCAGGTCCGCGACGCCAAGGACAACTACTGGGACATGGGCGTGCCCGGTCCCGGCGGTCCCTGCTCGGAGATCTACTACGACCGCGGCGCCAAGTACGGCAGGGAGGGCGGTCCGGTCGTCGACGAGGACCGCTACATCGAGATCTGGAACCTGGTGTTCATGCAGGACATCAGGGGTGAGCTGCCGCCGAAGGAAGGCCACCCGCCGATCGGCGAGCTGCCGACCAAGAACATCGACACCGGCATGGGCGTGGAGCGGGTCGCCTGC
This sequence comes from Saccharopolyspora taberi, assembly GCF_039534165.1. Lineage (NCBI taxonomy): Bacteria > Bacillati > Actinomycetota > Actinomycetes > Pseudonocardiales > Pseudonocardiaceae > Saccharopolyspora > Saccharopolyspora taberi. Next base: position 450,431 of record NZ_BAAAUX010000016.1, read on the forward strand.
CTGCTGCAGGGCGTGGAGAACGTCTACGAGACCGACCTGGTCCGCCCGGTCATCGCCAAGGCCGAGGAGCTGTCCGGCCGCCGCTACGGCGCGAGCCACGAGGACGACGTCCGCTTCCGCGTGATCGCCGACCACGCGCGCTCCGGCGTGATGCTCGTCGGCGACGGCGTCACCCCCGGCAACGAGGCCCGCGGCTACGTGCTGCGCCGCCTGCTGCGCCGCATCGTGCGCTCGACCCGCCTGCTCGGCGTGCACGAGCCGGTGCTGGGCGAGTTCGCGGCCGTCGTGCGCGACGCGATGGCGCCGAGCTACCCGGAGCTGGTCACCGAGTTCGACCGCATCGACTCGGTGATGCGCAACGAGGAGGACGCGTTCCTGGCGACGCTGACCGCCGGTTCGAAGATCTTCGACCTGGCGGTGGCCGACACCAAGAAGGCCGGTGGTACCCAGCTGGCCGGTGCCAAGGCGTTCCAGCTGCACGACACCTACGGCTTCCCGATCGACCTGACCCTGGAGATGGCCTCCGAGCAGGGCCTGACGGTCGACGAGCGCGGCTTCCGCGACCTGATGGCCGAGCAGCGCCGCCGGGCCAAGGAGGACGCCAAGTCCCGCAAGTCCGGCCACGGCGACCTGTCGACCTACCGGACGCTGCTGGACGAGCACGGCACCACCGAGTTCCTCGGCTACACCGATCTCCAGTCGGAGAGCCGGGTGCTGGGCCTGCTCGTCGACGGCGTCCCGGCGCGGTCGGCCGCCGCCGGTACCGAGGTCGAGCTGATCCTGGACCGCACCCCGTTCTACGCCGAGGGCGGTGGCCAGATCGCCGACACCGGGCGGCTGACCGGCCCCGGCGTCGAGATCCAGGTGCTCGACGTGCAGAAGGCGGTGCCGGGCCTGTTCGTGCACAGGGCGAAGGTCGTCTCGGGTGAGCTCGGGGTGGACACCACCCTGGAGGCCGCCGTCGACAGCGCCCGCAGGCGCGCGATCGAGCGGTCGCACTCGGCGACGCACCTGGTGCACGCGGCGGTGCGCAGCGCCTATGGCAAGCGCGCGGCGCAGGCCGGTTCGCTGAACTCGCCGGGCCGGATGCGCTTCGACTTCACCGCCCCGGCCGCGGTCTCGGGCAGCGTGCTCACCGGGGTCGAGGAGGAGGTCAACGACTACCTCCAGAACGACGTCGAGGTGCGGTCCTACACCACGACCATGGACCGGGCGATGGAGCTCGGCGCGGTCGCGCTGTTCGGCGAGAAGTACGGCGACCAGGTCCGCGTGGTCGACATGGGCGATTACTCCCGCGAGCTGTGCGGTGGTACGCATGTCGGCCGCATCGGAGAGCTGGGCGTGGTCAAGCTGGTGGCGGACTCGTCGGTCGGCTCCGGCGTGCACCGGGTCGAGGCGCTGGTCGGCATGGACGCGATGCGCCACATCAGCAAGGAGCACCTGCTGGTCAGCCAGCTGGCCGAGCAGTTCAAGGTGCCCGCCGAGGAGCTGCCGGAGCGCATCGCGGGCGTGGTGAGCAGGCTGCGCAGCGCGGAGAAGGAACTCCAGCAGCTGCGGGTCGCCCAGGTGCTGCAGTCGGCGGGTGACCTCGCGGGCAAGGGCACCGACGTCCACGGCGTCACGCTGGTCGCCGAGCAGGTGCCGGACGGCGTCGACGGCGGCGCGCTGCGCGCGCTGGCCGGCGAGATCCGCGGCAGGCTGGGCTCGCGGCCCGCGGTGGTCGCGCTGTTCTCCGCCGACGGCGACAAGGTCAGCTTCGTGGTCGGCGTCAACCAGCCGGCGCAGGACCTCGGCCTCAAGGCCGGGAAGCTGGTGCCCTCCTTCGCCGCCGCGGTCGGCGGCCGGGGCGGCGGCAAGCCGGACATGGCGCAGGGCGGCGGCACCGAGCCCGCGGGCATCGGCTCCGCGATCAGCGCGCTGCGCGCGGAACTCGACCAGGCGGTGGCTCGGGGGTGACCTCGCCGGGACCGGGACGCCGGCTGGGTGTGGACGTCGGCGCGGTGCGCGTCGGCGTCGCCCTCAGCGATCCCGCGCCGATGCTGGCGACCCCGCTGGTGACGTTGAAACGGGACGCCGACGGCGGCAGCGACCTCGCCGAGCTGGCCGCGCTCGTGGCCGAGCACGAGGTGGTCGAGGTCGTGGTCGGGATGCCCAAGACGCTGGCAGGCCGGCACGGCCCGGCGGCGGAGGCGGCGCAGGCCTACGGCCGGGAGTTGGCACGGCGGATCGCCCCGGTGCCGGTGGTGTTCAGCGACGAACGGCTCACCACGGTTACCGCCAGTCGGATGCTGAGCAAGCGCGGTGTTCGCGGTAAGAAGCAACGGGCCGTGGTGGACCAGGCCGCCGCGGTCGAGATTCTGCAAGCGTGGTTGGACGGCCGGGGGCAGACGCGAGAGGACCTTTCGTGAGCGACGATCTCGGACTGTTCGCAGACGACTCCGGAGAGCCGCCCCGGCCCAGCGGTCGCAGGCAGGCCCGCGAGGAGCGGGACCGGTTCCGGCGGCGCAGGCGGCGGCGCACGGTGACCGCCCTGGCGGGGCTGTTCGTCCTGCTGCTGGTCGGCGGTGGTGTCGTCTACGGGGCAAGTCAGTTCCTGCAGATCGGCAGGTTCGAGGACTACCCGGGGCCCGGCACCGGTGAGGCCGTGGTCGAGGTGAAGGCGGGCGACACCGTCAGCGCGATCGGCAGCAGCCTCAAGCAGGCGGACGTGGTCGCCAGCACCAAGGCGTTCGTGAAGGCGGCGGAGAACAACCGGCAGATCAACGGCATCCAGCCGGGCTTCTACCTGATGAAGCAGAAGATGTCCGGGCAGGGGGCGGTCGCGCACATCCTGTCGCCCGCGGCCAAGACCGGGCGGGTGGAGATCCGCGGTGGGCAGCGGCTGGAGGACCAGCTGACCCCGGACGGCGGGCACTCGCCGGGAATCCTGACCAAGCTCGCCGACGCGACCTGCGCGGGCGCGGGCAGCAACCAGTGCACGACGCCGGAGCAGATGCACGAGGTCGCCGCGACGGCGGACCTGGCGAGCCTGGGCGTGCCGGAGTGGGCGATCGAGGGTGCGTCGAAGGCCGAGCCCAAGCGCAGGCTCGAAGGTCTGCTGATGCCCGGCATCTACGACGTCAAGCCGGGGGAGAAGCCGGACGAGGTGCTGCGGCAGGTGATCACCAGGTCGGCGGCGCTGCTGGAGGCGGCGGGTCTGCCGCAGGCGGCCGAGGGCACCGGGCACAGCCCGTACGAGGTGCTGATCATCGCCTCGCTGGTGCAGAGCGAGGGGATCGAGGGCGACTTCCCGAAGGTGTCCCGGGTGATCTACAACCGGCTGACGCACCCGGTGATCAAGCTGGGGCTGGACTCCACGATCAACTACCCGCTGGACAAGCCGGTCCTGCTGACCAAGCCGGAGGACCGGAAGCGGCCGGGTCCGTACAACACCTACGAGAACTACGGCCTGCCGCCGACGCCGATCTCGACGGTGAGCAAGGAAGCCGTCGCGGCGGCGGAGAAGCCGGCCGAGGGGACGTGGAAGTACTTCGTGAAGTGCTACCCGGACGGCACGTCCTGCTTCGCCAACAACCAGCAGGAGCACGACGCCTACATCGAGGAGGCCCGCAAACGTGGCGCCTTCTGACCTGCGCAAGGCCGGGGTGGCGGGCAAGCCGATCGAGCACTCGCTGTCCCCGGTCCTGCACGGAGCCGCCTACGCCGAACTCGGCCTGGACGGCTGGACCTACGAGCGGATCGAGGCGGATGCCGAAGCACTGCCGGGTCTGGTCGCCGGTCTCGGCCCGGAGTGGGCGGGGCTGTCGGTGACGATGCCGGGCAAGCGGGCGGCGCTCGAACTGGCCGACTCGGTCACCGAACGAGCGGCGGCAGTGGGAGCGGCCAACACCCTGACCCGCCGCGCGGACGGCACCTGGGCGGCGGACTGCACCGACGTCGAAGGCGTCACCGGCGCCCTGCGAGCGGCCGGAGGCTTCACCACGGGTCACCGCGCACTGCTGCTGGGCGCGGGCGGCACCGCAGCCGCAGCGCTGGCGGGCTTCGCGGAGCTGGGAATCCGCGAAGTCACCCTCGCGGTCCGCGAGCCCGCGCGAGCGGGCGAGGCGCTGGAGACCGCGGAGCGGGTCGGCCTGCGGATCCGGACGGAGCGGCTCGACGAAGTCGACCTCGCGGAGGAGGCGAAGGCCGCCGACGTCGTGGTGTCGACGTTGCCAGCAGGAGCGGTCGACGCCCACGCCGCGCAGCTCGCGACGGCGGAATGCGTACTCGACGTCGTGTACCACCCGTGGCCAACACCGCTGGCAAGCGCGGTCGAAGCGGCCGGAGGCCGCTTGGCGACAGGCCTGGACATGCTGCTGCACCAGGCCTTCGGCCAGGTCGAACAGTTCACCGGCCGGACGGCTCCCCGCAAGGCCATGCGCGACGCGCTGGCAGCAGCCACAGGCGACACAGTGCCGCTCCCGCTGTAAGCAAGGAGCAGGTGGGCCGACAAGGCGAACGCGCCCAGCAAACGTCCCCACCCACAAGGGCGGGGTTTGGTTCTCATCCCGTCGACCTGGCAAAGCCCGATCAGGCCGTGTCAAGGGGGCACAGACAAGAAGACCGCAGCGTGCCAACACAAACCGGCCCCCTTGACGCGGTCTGATAGCCCTCCGTGGAGGTCGACGGGATGAGAACCACCCCAACCGAACCGCAGCGGACCGCCCCCACTCATCCCGGAGACCTGCCGGGGGTCTGGGGGCGGCGAGCGCCCCAGAACCACGAGCTCAAAAGAACCCGAACCGGCAGAGCCGCTTCGGCCCCGGAAACCACCTACGCAACGGAACCCGAACCGCCAAACCCGCCTCGGCCCCCCACGTACTCAGCCAAGTGCCGCCCGGTCAAAGTCCCCCGAGAAGCGACGAGCCCCGCCGGAGTCCCCTCGAAAACGACCCGCCCCCCGTCGTGCCCGGCGCCGGGCCCGAGGTCGACGATCCAGTCGGCGTGCGCCATGACGGCCTGGTGGTGCTCGATCACGATGACCGACTTCCCGGCGTCGACGAGCCGGTCGAGCAGCCCGAGCAGGTGCTCCACGTCGGCGAGGTGCAGACCCGTGGTGGGCTCGTCGAGCACGTAGATCCCGCCCTTCTCGCCCATGTGCGTGGCGAGCTTGAGCCGCTGGCGCTCGCCGCCGGACAGCGTGGTGAGCGGCTGCCCGAGCCGGAGGTAGCCCAGCCCCACCTGGTCCATCCGCTCCAGGATCCGGTGCGCGGCCGGGGTGCGGGCCTCGCCCGCGCCGAAGAACTCCTCGGCCTGGGCCACCGACATCGACAGCACCTCGCTGATGTCGCGCCCGCCGAACCGGTACTCCAGCACCGACGCCTGGAACCGCCTGCCCTCGCACTCCTCGCAGGTGGTGGCGACCCCGGCCATCATCGCCAGGTCGGTGTAGATGACGCCCGCGCCGTTGCAGTTGGGGCAGGCGCCCTCGGAGTTGGCGCTGAACAGCGCCGGCTTCACGCCGTTGGCCTTGGCGAACGCCTTGCGGATCGGGTCGAGCAGCCCGGTGTAGGTCGCCGGGTTGCTCCGCCGCGAACCGCGGATCGCGGCCTGGTCGATCGAGACCACGCCCGCGTCCGCGGGGATCGACCCGTGCACCAGTGAGCTCTTGCCCGACCCGGCGACGCCGGTGATCACGCAGAGGACGCCCAGCGGGATGTCGACGTCGACGTCCTGGAGGTTGTGCGCGTTCGCGCCGCGGATCTCCAGCGCGCCGGTAGGCTTGCGCACCTCGTCCTTGAGCCGCGCGCGGTCGTCGAGATGCCGACCGGTGAGCGTGCCGCTCTCGCGCAGTCCCTCGACCGTGCCCTCGAAGCAGACCGTGCCGCCCTCGGTCCCGGCGAGCGGGCCCAGGTCCACGACGTGGTCGGCGATCGCGATCGCCTCCGGCTTGTGCTCGACCACGAGCACGGTGTTGCCCTTGTCCCGGAGTCTGAGGAGCAGGTCGTTCATCCGCTGGATGTCGTGCGGGTGCAGCCCGATGGTCGGCTCGTCGAAGACGTAGGTGGTGTCGGTGAGCGAGGACCCGAGGTGGCGGATCATCTTGACCCGCTGCGCCTCGCCGCCGGACAGCGTGCCCGACGGCCGGTCCAGCGACAGGTAACCCAGCCCGATCTCGACGAACGAGTCGAGGGTGTGGCGCAGCGTTGTGAGCAGCGGCGCCACCGACGGCTCGGCGAGCCCGCGGACCCACTCGGCCAGGTCGTTGATCTGCATCGCGCACGCGTCGGCGATGTTGACCCCGTCGATCCGCGACGAGCGGGCCGGTTCGGCGAGCCGGGTGCCGTCGCACTCGGGGCAGGCGGTGAAGGTGATGGCCCGGTCCACGAACGCCCGGATGTGCGGCTGCATCGACTCCCGGTCCTTGGCCAGGAACGACTTCCGGATCCGCGGGATCAGGCCCTCGTAGGTCACGTTGACGTTGTCGACCTTGATCCTGGTCGCCTCCTTGTGCAGGAGGGCGTCGAGCTCCTTGCGGGTGTAGTCGCGGATCGGTTTGTCCGGGTCGAGGAAGCCGGAACCCATGTAGATGCGGCCGTACCAGCCGTCCATGCTGTAGCCGGGGATGGTCAGCGCGCCCTCGGCGAGTGACTTGCTGTCGTCGTAGAGCTGGGTCAGGTCGAAGTCCGAGACCGAGCCCCTGCCTTCGCAGCGCGGGCACATGCCGCCGGTGATGCTGAAGCTGCGGCGTTCCTTCACGGTCCGCCCGCCGCGCTCCAGGGTGACCGCGCCCGCTCCGCTGATCGAGGGGACGTTGAAGGAGAACGCCTGCGGCGAGCCGATGTGCGGCTGCCCGAGCCTGCTGAACAGGATGCGCAGCATCGCGTTGGCGTCGGTCGCGGTGCCGACCGTGGAGCGGGCGTCGCCGCCCATCTGCTCCTGGTCGACGATGATCGCGGTGGTCAGCCCTTCGAGCACGTCGACCTCGGGCCGCGCCAGGGTCGGCATGAAGCCCTGCACGAAAGCGCTGTAGGTCTCGTTGATCAGCCGCTGCGACTCCGCCGCGATCGTGCCGAACACCAGCGAGCTCTTGCCCGAGCCGGAGACCCCGGTGAACACCGTCAGCCGCCGCTTCGGGATCTCGATGCTGACGTCCTTGAGGTTGTTCACGCGCGCGCCGTGCACGCGGATCAGGTCGTGGCTGTCGGCGATGTGCGGTTCGGCCGTGCTCATGGGTTCTCCGTCCGATGGCGCTCCGGGTTCCCAAAACCCGGCGCGGCGGTAGGGGAACCCTATCCGAGTCGGCAGTGTCCACCGGCCGGAACAGAGGGGCAGCGCAACGCAGGCAGGCCCCCGCCCCGGGCGATCCGGGCGGGGGCCTGCCGGGCCGGGGTCAGTTCTCGTCCAGATCGGAACCGACGAGCTCCACGAGGTGGTCCAGCGCGGCGTCGGCGCCGTCGCCCTCGGCGGAGAGCACGACCTCGTCGCCGTGGGCCGCGCCCAGCGTCATCAGGCCCAGGATGCTGCCCGCCTCCACCGGCTGCGTGTCGTCCTTGCGGATGGTGATCTTCACCGACTGCGCCGCCGCGGCCTTGGCCACCAGGGCCGCGGGACGTGCGTGCAGGCCCACCTTGCTGGCCACCGTGACCCGTCGTTCTGGCATGGGTCCTCCGTTGTCTGGTCGGGGTTGAACGGTCAGTTCCTGGCTGCGCCGTCGGGGTCGGACGCGCCGCTTCCCGCATTGTCCGTGCTGGTCGCGGGGGTCGACGATGTGTCAGTCGTCGCATCCGCGCCCTCGGCCTCGTCCTCCTCGCGACCAGGGGTGCGCAAGTTCCACCTGGTGATGATGAAGCGGAAGAGGAAGTAGTAGACGACCGCGTAGGCCAGGCCGATCGGGATCAGCCACAGCGAGTTCTTCGAGATGCCGAAGTTGAGCACGTAGTCGATCGCGCCCGCCGAGAAGCCGAAGCCGGAGTGGATGTCGAGCGCGTTCACCAGCGCCATCGAGGTGCCGGTGAGCACCGCGTGCACCGCCAGCAGCGGCCAGGCCACGAAGATGAACGAGAACTCCAGCGGCTCGGTGATGCCGGTGAGGAACGCGGTCAGACCGGTCGCCAGCATCACGCCGCCGACCACCTTGCGCTGCGAGGGCTTGGCGCTGCGCCAGATCGCCAGCGCGGCGGCGGGCAGGGCGAACATGAAGATCGGGAAGAAGCCGGTCATGAAGGTGCCCGCGGTCGGGTCACCGGCGAAGAAGCGGGAGATGTCGCCCTTCTCGCCGTGGTAGTCGCCGAACAGGAACCACACGACGTTGTTCGGGATGTGGTGCAGGCCGAAGGGCAGCAGCAGCCGGTTGATCACGCCGTAGATCCCGGCGCCGACCACCGCGCCGCTGGTGACGACGTCGCTGAAGGCGGTCAGGCCGGCGTCGAACAGCGGGTAAAGCAGGCCCATCACCACGCCGACGAACAGCAGCACGACCGAGGTGATGATCGGGACGAACCGGCGCCCGCCGAAGAAGCCCAGGTAGTCGGGGAGCTTGATGCGGTGGTACCGCTGCCACAGCCACGCCGCGACCAGACCGGCCACGATGCCGCCGAGCACGCCGTAGGGGCCCTTGTTGAAGGAGGTGCCCTCCTCGGGCTGGGCGATCTCCCACAGCACCCCGGACAGCACCAGGTACCCGACCGCGGCCGACAGCGCCGTCGACCCGTCGGCCTTCTTGGCGAAGCCGATCGCCACGCCGATGGCGAACAGCAGCGGCAGGTTGTCGAACAGGGCGCCACCGGCCGCGCCCACGATCCCGGAGACCTTCTCCAGACCGGGCACGGCGCCGAGCAGGTCGTCCTGGCCGAGCCGCTGGAGCAGGGCCGCGGCGGGCAGAACGGCGATCGGCAGCATCAGGCTGCGGCCGAGTCTTTGCAGCAGGGCGAACCCCCTGCTGCCCGACGCCTTCGAGGCGCTGGCACTCATCGGTTACCTCCTGGGTGGGCGGGCCCGGCCGGAACTCCTGTCCGGTCGAGTTGCATCGTGACCTGGTACAGATCGCCTCGGTACCAGGACGTCATGTCTTCGACGGGGCGTCCCTGCGCGGTGGAGATCCGGCGGAACACCAGAACGGGGCTGCCCGGCCGGACGCCGAGCAGGCGGGCGGTTTCGGGGTCGGCCCCCTCGGCGAGCACGGTCTGCGTGCCCTGTTCGAGCCGCACGCCGTACCCGCGGTCGAGCAGCGTGTACAGCGACTCGGTCAGCGGCCGGTCGAGCAGGCCGGGCACCCGGTCCGGGTGGTACCAGCCGCGCTCGACGGCCATCGGCTCGCCGTCGGCCTTGCGCAGCCGGAACAGCCAGTAGGCCGGGCGGTCCGGGGGCAGGCCGAGCGCTTCGGCGGTGTCGGCGGGCGGCACCTGCTCGGCGCTGCCGAGCAGTTCGGTCTCCGGGCGCATCCCGCGCCTGCGCATGTCCTCGGTGAACGACGCCAGGTGGAGCGCGGAGTCGATGCGGGGCCGGTTGGTGAAGGTGCCCTTGCCGCGCACCCGCACCAGCACGCCGTCGGCGACGAGCTGGCCGACGGCCTCGCGGACGGTCAGCCGGGAGACGCCGTACCGGCAGGCGAGCTCCCGCTCGGAGGGGACCGGGGAACCGGGCAGCAGCTCGTTGGCGGCCAGTTCCCGCAGGATCTCGCGCAGCTGCACGTGCTTGGGCAGCGGCCCGTCGCCCAGCGCGTCCGGACCGGGTGCCACCCGGTGTTGTGCGGCCACGTCGCCTCCTGCTGGACTGCGCGCGGGCAGCCCGGTCACCGATGCTGCGGGGTCGGGTCGAACCCCGCTCGACCGGTTCTGTTCAGTCCACTCCGGTGGTTGGTACTGTCCGGTCTAAACCAGTCGGATGCGAACAATGCGCGGTGGCGCGAGCGGGTGTCAAGGCGGCGCGGGTTTCGTTGCCGCATCGACACCGAGTGACGCAAGATCGGCTTTGGTCGCGGGCGATGAGGCCCGGACTGGCGATGACGAAGGGAGCACGGGGTGGCTGAGAAGAAGGCCGCCGCGATCCTGGCCGCGCTCGGCGGCGGGGAGAACGTGGTGGAGATCGAGCCGTGCATCACGCGGCTGCGGTGCGAGCTCAAGGACTCCGGCGCGGTCGACGAGGCGGCGCTGAAGTCCGCGGGCGCGCACGGCGTGATGCGGCAGGGCTCGGTCGTCCAGGTGGTCGTGGGTCCGGAGGCGGACTCGCTGGCCGAGGACATCGAGGACTTGTTGTGACCCTGGAAGTGGGCAGCCCGGTCGGCGGCCTGGCTGCCCCGATCGCGGAGGTCCCGGACCCGGTGTTCTCCCAGGCCATGGTCGGCCCGGGGGTCGCGGTCAAGCCGGAGGGGGGCAGCGGGGACGCGGTCGCGCCGATCGCGGGCACGGTCGCCACGCTGCACCCGCACGCCTTCGTGGTCGCCTCGCCGGAGGGCCCGGCGGTGCTGGTGCACCTCGGCATCGACACGGTCAAGCTCAAGGGCGAGGGGTTCACCCTGCACGTGGCCAAGGGCGACCAGGTGGCGGCGGGCCAGCCGATCGTGACCTGGAACCCGACCGAGGTGGAGTCCCACGGCTACTCCTCGATCTGCCCGGTGGTGGCGCTGGACATCGCCGCCGACCGGCTCGCCGACCTGCGCGAGGACGGCCAGGTCGACGCCGGAGACCCCCTGTTCTCCATCAGCGCTTGACGGCCCCGCGGGTCTTCCGGGCGCTGTTCCGGAAGACCCGCGGCGCCCGACACGCGCGTGCTCGCGCACCTGATCCGACGGCCGCGGTCCGGGGTGGCCGACGCTGTCGTTCGTGATCGGACTGCTTTCCCTGCTCGGTGCCGTCGCGGGCTTCGCGGCAGGACGTCTCGCCCGGTTGCTGCTGCTTTCGGTGCGGAGGGGCGTTCCGCCGCCGCGCTGGTGGTGCGAGTCGGCCGTGGCATTGCTGTGGGCGGTCGCCTGCGGCTGGGCCGCCGCGGGCGGACCGCCGTGGTGGTGGCTGCCGATGCCGCTGGCGCTGGGCTGGCTCGCGGTGCCGCTCGCCGTCTGCGACATCCGCGCCTCGCGGCTGCCCGACGCGCTGACGCTGCCCGCCTATCCCGGCGCGGCGGCGCTGCTGGGCTTCGCGGCGCTGTTCTCGTCCCGGGACCTGCTCTCCGGAGCGGTGCTGGGCCTGGTGATCTTCGCGGGCGGTTACCTCGGCATCCGCGCGGTGTCGCCCGCGGCGCTCGGACCCGGTGACGTGAAGCTGGCCGGAAGCCTCGGAGCCGTGGTCGGCGCGGTGTCGGTTCCGGCGGTTCCCGCCTGCATGCTCGCGGCGGCGGTGGTGACGTTGCTGCTGCTGCGCGGCAGGCCGGGCGCGGCCGTCGCGCACGGTCCCGCGATGCTGGCCCCGGCCTGGCTGGCCACCGCGTTCCCCGAGTTGACAGATGCTCGCGTCTGGTGATGGCAATTCCCACCCGGACGGGTTGCGCGGGCCCTGACCGTGGCAGGATCTACAGGTGTGCTGCGTTGGATGACCGCTGGAGAATCGCACGGCCCCGCCCTGGTCGCGGTGCTGGAGGGAATGGTCGCGGGGGTCGCGGTGACCACCGCCGACATCGCCGCCGAGCTGGAACGCCGCAAGCTCGGCTTCGGCCGCAGCCCGCGGATGAACTTCGAGGCCGACGAGCTGGAGATCATCGGTGGTGTCCGGCACGGGCGCACCCAGGGCGGCCCGGTCGCGGTCCGCATCGCCAACACCGAGTGGCCCAAGTGGGAGCAGGTGATGGCGGCCGACCCGGTCGACCAGGACGTGCTGTCCTCGCTCGCCCGCAACGAGCCGCTGACCCGGCCGCGGCCCGGCCACGCCGACCTGCCGGGCATGCAGAAGTACGGCTTCGAGGAGTCGCGGCCGGTGCTGGAGCGCGCGAGCGCGCGGGAGACCGCGGCGCGGGTCGCGGTGGGCACCGTCGCGCGGCAGTTCCTGCGTCAGCTGCTCGGGGTGGAGATCGTCAGCCACGTCGTCAGCCTCGGCGGGGTCACCGCCGAGAGCGACCACCTGCCCGGCCCCGGTGACCTCGGGGTCATCGACCAGAACCCGGTCCGCGCCTTCGGCGACGCCGCGACCGAGCGGATGATGGCCGAGGTCGACGCGGCCAAGAAGGACGGCGACACCCTCGGCGGCGTCGTCGAGGTCATCGCCTACGACCTGCCCCCGGGCCTGGGCTCGCACGTGCACTGGGACCGCAAGCTCGACGCCCGGCTCGCGGGCGCGCTGATGAGCATCCAGGCCATCAAGGGCGTGGAGATCGGCGAGGGCTTCGCCAACGCGGCGCGGCGCGGGAGCGCGGCGCACGACGAGATCTACCCGGCCGAGGGCGAGCGCTGGGTGCGGCGCGGCAGCAACCGCGCGGGCGGCCTGGAGGGCGGCATCACCAACGGCGAGCCGCTGATCGTGCGCGCCGCCAAGAAGCCGATCTCCAGCCTGCCCCGCGCGCTGTCCACGGTCGACGTCGTGACCGGTGAGCCCGCGCAGGCGATGCACCAGCGCTCGGACATCACCGCGGTGCCGCGCGCGGCCGTGGTCGCCGAGTCGATGGTCGCGCTGGTGCTGGCCGAGGCGGCGCTGGAGAAGTTCGGCGGCGACTCGCTGCCCGAGACCCGCCGCAACGTGGAGAGCTACCTGGCCGGTCTGCGGGAGCGGGCGGAGAAGCGGAAGGTGCGCTGATGGGACCGCGTGCGGTGGTCGTCGGCCCGCCGGGGGCGGGCAAGACGACGGTCGGCGAGCTGCTGGCCGAGCGGCTGGAGCTGCCGTTCCGGGACACCGACGCCGACGTGGTGCGAACCGCGGGCAAGCCGATCGCCGACATCTTCACCGGCGAGGGCGAGCCGGTGTTCCGCGAGCTGGAGGAGCGGGCGGTCGCCACCGCGCTGGCCGAGCACGACGGCGTCCTGTCGCTCGGCGGAGGCGCCGTGCTTTCGGCGCGGACCCGCGCGCTGCTGGCCGACCAGCCCGTGGTGTTCCTGTCCGTCGGCCTGGCCGAGGGCGCCCGCCGGACCGGGCTGTCGACGGCGCGCCCGCTGCTGGCCGGGGTCAACCCGCGCGCGACCTTCAAGGCGCTGCTCGACCAGCGGCTCCCGCTCTACCGGGAGGTCGCGACCTGGGAGTTGGTGACCGACCACGTCGAGCCCGAGGCGCTGGTGGACCAGCTGGTCGAGCGGATCGCGGAACGCCACGCGCACTCGGGGAACGGTCCGGAATGATGCGAGCCAGGATGATGATCTCGAATTGGGGGACACGATGACCGAGCCGGTCCGGATCCGGGTCGCCAGCCAGCAGCCCTACGACGTGGTGATCGGGCGCGGCCTGCTGGGCGAGCTGGTCGAGGTGCTGCGCGACGCCTCGGTGGTGGCGCTGGTGCACCAGCCGAGCATCACCACGACCGTGGACGCGGTCCGCGAGGAGCTCGCCGAGGCGGGGCTGGACGCGCACCGCGTGGAGGTGCCCGACGCCGAGGACGGCAAGAGCCTGGCGGTCGCAGGCTTCTGCTGGGAGGTCCTGGGCAAGATCGGCATGGACCGCCGCGGCGTGGTGGTCTCCTTCGGCGGCGGCGCGGTCACCGACGTCGCCGGGTTCGTCGCGGCGACCTGGATGCGCGGGGTCCGCGTGGTGCACGTGCCGACCACCCTGCTGGGCATGGTCGATGCCTCCATCGGCGGCAAGACCGGCATCAACACCGACGCGGGCAAGAACCTGGTCGGCATCTTCCACGAGCCGAGCGCGGTGTTCGTCGACCTGGCCACGCTGGAGGGCCTGCCGCGCAACGAGCTGATCGCCGGGATGGCCGAGGTCGTCAAGGCCGGGTTCATCGCCGACCCGGAGATCCTGCGGCTGATCGAGGCCGACCCGGAGGCCGCGCTCGACCCGTCCGGCGACGTGCTCGCCGAGCTGGTGCGCCGCGCGATCCAGGTCAAGGCCGACGTGGTCGCCAGCGACCTGCGCGAGTCGCACCTGCGGGAGATCCTCAACTACGGCCACACCCTCGCGCACGCCATCGAGCGCCGCGAGCGCTACCGCTGGCGCCACGGCGCGGCGGTCAGCGTCGGCATGGTCTTCGCCGCCGAGCTGGCCCGGCTGGCGGGCCGCCTCGACGACGAGACCGCGGACCGGCACAAGAAGGTGCTGGACCTGCTGGGCCTGCCCACCACCTACGACCCGGACGCGCTGGGCCAGCTGCTGGAGGGCATGCGGGTGGACAAGAAGACCCGCTCCGGCGTGCTGCGGTTCGTCGTCCTCGACGGGCTGGCCAAGCCGGGCAGGCTGGAGGGCCCGGACCCGTCGCTGGTGGCCGCCGCCTACTCGGCGCTCACCGGCGGGGACGACCGCAAGCAGGGCTCGGAGGTGCTGCTGTGAAGGTCCTGGTCCTCAACGGTCCGAACCTGGGGCGGCTGGGCCTGCGGGAGCCGGGCATCTACGGCAGCACCACCTACGCCGGGCTCGTCGCGCTGTGCGAGGACACCGCGGAGGAGCTGGGCATCTCCGTCGACGTCCGGCAGACCGACCACGAGGGCGAGATGGTCGGCTGGCTGCACGAGGCCGCCGACCACGGCCTGCCGGTGGTGCTCAACGCCGCCGCGTGGACGCACTACTCGGTGGCCGTCCGCGACGCCGCGGCCCAGCTCGAAGCCGACCTGATCGAGGTGCACATCTCCAACGTGCACAAGCGCGAGGAGTTCCGGAAGGAGAGCTACCTCTCCGAGATCGCGACCGGGCTCGTCGTCGGGCTCGGGGTGCAGGGCTACGCGCTGGCCCTGCGCTGGCTGGCCGGCAAGGCCGGGTGACCGCCGCCCCGGGCCGATCCGGCGGTCCGGGCCGAGGTGATCGCATAAACTGGGGCGGTTCAGCTGTCGCCGCCCGTGGGCGGTCCGGGGAGAGGTCGCCGTCCGCGTCATGAAGTTGCGTTCACTTGGTGTGCTGGCGGCGGTCCTGCTGCTCGCCTCCTGCTCCACTGTGGAAGGTGCGCCCGGGCCCGCCGTTCCTCCCCGCGCGCCCGCGGAGCCCCCGCCGACGCTGACGCTGACTTCGGCCGGTGGCCGGGAAAGTCCCGGAGTGGTGGCGGCGGGCGGCCTGCCCGCGCCGTACAACTACGGGCCGACCGTGGTCGCCGAGGACGGGCGGTACCGGGCGTGGTGGTGCAGCCAGCTCCCCGGCGTCGGTCCGGCGGGCGACGACATCCTGCACGCCTCGTCACCGGACCTCGGTGCCCCGTTCACCGCGGACGCCGCGCCCGCGGTGCCGGTGTTCAGCGGCCAGCCGGGCGGATTCGACGCCATGCACACCTGCGACCCCTCGGTCCTGCGGGTCGGCGGGCGGTACTACCTGTACTACACCGGCGCTGCCGGTGATCACGCGCACGGCAACGCGATCGGCGTCGCGAGCAGCGACGACGGCCTCGCGTGGCGGCGGGAGTCCGGTGGCCGTCCGGTCGTGACGTCCTCGCACCAGGTGGTGCGGCCCAACGTCTACGGCGCCGGGCAGCCGTCCGCGGTGTTCCTGGACGGCTGGTTCTACCTGATGTTCACCGACACCACGGCGGCCGGCGCGGGCTGGAACGGCGCGGGCCAGTTCGTGCTGCGGGCCAGGGACGCCGAGTTCTCCGACCGGGTGCAGGCGCTGACCGCCACCGGGTTCGAACCGGTCGGCCGGGATCCGGTGGACCGCGCCCGTTCCGTGGTCGACGCGTTCAGCGCGGACTGGATGTGGGTCGACGCGCTGGACGCCTTCGCCATCGCGCACCAGACCGCCGAGGGCACCACGATCACCTTCTGGGACCGCGAGTTCACCCGCCACCCCTACTACCCGCTGATCATCCCCGGTGCGTGGCAGGAAGGTCCGGGGCTCGCGCGCGATCCGAGCGGTCACGCCCCGGTGTCCACTTCGGACCCGTGCGGGACGGTGCCGGTCGACGTTCTCCGCGCCACGGCGTTGAATCCGGCCCCGACCGACATCCGCCGCTTCGGCATCGACATCGTCGACGTGCGGGCGTGCGAGTCGCCGGAGCGCGCTCGCGCTGTCCTCCACGGATTCGGCGTTCCCTCCCCGTCGCGCACGGTGGATCTGGTGCGCGACGGGGAGAAAGTGCGCGTGGAACGGCGATCGGTGGCCGAGACGATGGCCAGGGGAGTGCTCGGCGAACGCGTTCCGGCGCTCGACGGTCTTCCGGTCGTCGGCACGATTCCCGCGCAGGCGCCCGCTTTGCGTTCGCCCGAGGGAGAAGTCGGGCTGCTCGACGACCGCGGTCGCTTGTGGACGGTCCCGATGGCCGCGGTCGACGCCAACGGCTCCGTCATCCGCGACGCATCCCGGTCCGAATGGGACGCCGCGCTGCGGTGAGCGTCACCAGGGCGTCAGCGTGACCTTGATCGACGTCGGTGCGTTGTCCTGGATGTAGGAGGCGAAGTTCGCGACGTCGTCGAAGGCGAACCCGTACGCCTTGCCGTCCTCGGTGTTGGCGTGCATGACCTTCGAGTAGTGGTTGGTCACCTGGTTCTTGTAGAAGGCCGCGGGATCGGTGCCGGGCTGCTCGGCGGCGTCCAGCAGCGTTGAGCGGTTGAACGCGGCGCCGAGGATCGCCGCGACCGGGCCGGTGACGCCGTCGTTGGGCGCGGCCAGCGCGCCGTCGCAGAACAGCACGTCGCGGGTGCTCGGGCGGGCGATGGCCTGCACGCCGCCGTCGAAGGTGAAGTTGTCGCCGGAGACCTGACCGGTGAAGGTGCGGCCGTCGTCGAGCCCGATCCTGAGCTGGGTGGACTGGTACTTGCTCCACACCTCGTCGATGTAGGAGTCGTAGTAGTCCCCGGCGAACGCCCCGAGGTCCAGCCCGTGGCCGGGCGCGATGACCCGCAGGTCCTCCTGCCGCAGCTGCTCGAAACCGGCGTTCTCGGTGACACCGGCCAGGATCCTGTCCCGGCCGCCCGCGGGCACGGTGCCGGTGGTCTGGTCCTGCGAGCCCTGGAGGTTGATCGCCAGCGGCACGCTGAACATGTCGACCATCGTGGTGTTGCAGTACATCCCGTCGGCCTTGAACGTGAACTCCACGGTGTCGTGCAGCACCCGGTAGTTCGGGTCGCTGGACACCCAGCCCGCCGGGTACTGCAGCGCGGGCTTGCCCTCGCCGTCGGTGACGACCTTGAACTTCAGCTTGTCGCCGAGGGCGAAGTAGATCCGCCCGGACATGCTCGGCAGCGTCAGCTGGGTGTCCCCGCTGCCCTGCAACGGGATCGAGTAGTCGGCGAATCCGTCGGAACCGTTGTCCGACGGCGAGACGGGCACCAGCTGCCCGTCCGGGGTCACGCGCGACTGCTCGCCGGTGTCGAGGTTGGTGCCGACGACGTAGACCGAGATCGAGGCGTTGTCGAAGTTGCCGGTGCTGTTGACGATCGTCAGCGGCAGCGTCGGCGCGGCGCGGCGGAGGGCGGCGTGGGCTGGCAGCGAGCCGAGGGCGGGGACGGCGAGGGCGGCGGCGGAGACCCCGCCGAGGAACGATCTCCTGTTGAGCACGTGCGGCTCCTTTCGACGAGTCGGTGGGTTCATTGTGAGAGCGCTCTCAAGCCGCAACAATGCTCCGTTCCGCGTCCGCTTCGTGGTCGGATCGGCGCAGCCGGGGCGCTGATCAGCCCGTGAACCGGACCTGCGGCCACTGCGGGGACGGGCCGTCGAGCAGGCCGTCGTCGTCGCCCCGCAGGTGCAGGTCGAAGAAGGAGCGCAGGTACGCGCCGACCGCCGCGATGTCCGGGGGAGAATCGTCCACATCGGACGTACCGACCAGCTTTTCCAGGTCCGCGTCGCCGATCACGCCTGCTGCGCGCAACTGCGGGGCGATGACCGCGAGGTCGTTGAAGGTGTTGTGCGCGGCCGAGATCACCTGAAGCGCGCGCCGCCATCCGCGCAGATGGCTCCAGAACTCGGAGACCAGTTCGTGGTTCTGGTCGCTCGGATCGGCGGTGAACAGCAGGAACGGTCGGTCCAGTCCTTCGGTGGTCACCGAGCCCCACGGGTCCTCGCGGGTGCCGAGCGCGCCGTCGAGGTCGGCGCCGGCCAGGATGCGCGGATCGTCGTGCATGGACTGCGCGGCGGTCGCGCCGCCCAGCGAGTGGCCGTAGATGCCGATGCGGTCGAGGTCGAGCACGCCGCGCCAGGACTCCAGCTCGTCGAGCACGAACCGCATGTCGACCGCGCGGATTCCCAGCTCCCGCTTGAAGGTCTCGAAGCTCTCCGGGTCGGGCTGGTGGTTGCCCTCCACCCTGCCGTCCGGGAACTCGACCTGCGTCGGGTCGTAGGTGTGGTCCACGGTGACCACGGCGTAACCGTGGCTGGCCAGCTCCTCGGCCAGGACCGTCCCGAAGTCGCGGGACATCAGGTGTCCGTGCGAGTAGAGCAGCACCGGCATCCCGCCGCGGGGCGCCGCACCGGCGTGCGAGTGCGTCCTGGTGGCAGCCCAGTCGACCGATCCCCGCGGGATGCGCACCGGGATCGCGACCGTGCCCTCCGCGGCGACTCCGGTGAAGGTCCGCGCCGCCCCGGGCCGCATGTGCGGGGCGAGCGGGCCGGACCCGGCGGCCGGGTACCGGATGGTGATCATCAGCTCGCGGTACGGCTTGTCCACCCACGGATCGGGGCGGTCGCGGTCGACCAGGTGCAGATCGGTCGTGCCCACCCGGTGCGGGCCGGTCGGCGCCGGGAGGCGCAGCCGAAGCGCGCCCGGCCGCGCGAGCGCCTGCGCGGGCAGCGCGGCGGTGGTAAGTGCTGCGGTGGTGAGCGCGGCGGTGACGAAGAGCCTTCGGTTCATTCGGATCACGGGTGTCCCCCTCGGATGTGGTGTTCGGGATCTTCCAACCTGCGCGGTGAAGAAGACGTGAGCGTGCGGTGGTGGTCGGGTGCCGCGGTGGTGGGGCGTGGCGGTGGCCGGGTATCGCCGTCCCGGCACCTAGCCATCGTCGGGACGTCGCCGCACGCTCGCGCGCGGCGAGGCCGGATCCTGTGACATATTGACCGTTCGGCCACTCGTGCGCGCCGCGCCCGCAGGCGAAGCTCGGAGCCGTGATCGCTACCGCAACCAAGGTCCGGCCGCGGATCCACCCCGCGTGGTGGGTGGCCGCCGTGGCCTTCGTCGCCCTGCTGGGCGCCGCCGCGTTCCGTTCGGCCCCCGGCGTCCTGCTCAACCCGCTGCACGAGGAGTTCGGCTGGTCGCATGCCACCATCTCGCTCGCCGTCTCGGTCAACCTGCTGCTCTACGGCCTGACCGCGCCGTTCGCGGCGGCGCTGATGGTGCGCTTCGGCATCCGCCGCGTCGTCGTGTTCGCGCTGGTGCTGGTCGCGGCGGGCAGTGGCCTGACGGTGTTCATGACCGCGAGCTGGCAGCTGGTGTTCTGCTGGGGGCTGCTGGTCGGGCTGGGCACCGGGTCGATGGCGCTGGCGTTCGTCTCCACCGTGATCGACCGCTGGTTCCTGGCCCGGCGCGGGCTGGTCAGCGGGGTGCTGACGGCCGCGAGCGCGACCGGGCAGCTGGTGTTCCTGCCGGTCGTGGCGATGCTCAACGACGCCTACGGCTGGCGCGCCGCGTCGCTGGTCGTCACCGCGGCGGCGCTGGCGATCGTGCCGCTGGTCCTGCTGCTGCTCCGCGACCGTCCCAGCGACGTCGGCGTCTTCCGCTACGGCGCGACCGAGGCGGAGCCGGAACCGGAGACCACCGGCGAACCGCCGCACCGCGTCGCGCTGGCCGCGCTGCGCGACGGCGCCCGCACGCCCACCTTCTGGCTGCTGGCGGGCGCGTTCGCGATCTGCGGCGCGAGCACCAACGGCCTGATCAACACGCACTTCGTGCCCGCCGCCCACGACCACGGCATGCCGACCACGACCGCCGCCGGCCTGCTGGTCGTCGTCGGGGTGCTCGACGTCGTCGGCACCGTGCTGTCGGGATGGCTGACCGACCGCGTCAACCCGCGCATCCTGCTGGCCGTCTACTACACGCTGCGCGGTGCGTCGCTGTTCGTCCTCCCGCAGCTGTTCGCCCCGACGCCGGGGGCGGAGATGATCCTGTTCGTGGTCTTCTACGGCCTGGACTGGATCGCCACCGTGCCGCCGACCATGGCGCTGTGCCGCGAGCACTTCGGACCGCGCGCGTCGGTGATCTTCGGCTGGGTGTTCGCCGCGCACCAGCTCGGCGCCGCGGCCATCGCGGGCATCGCGGGCCTGGTCCGCGACCACTTCGGCGACTACGCCGCGGCCTTCTACGGCGCGGGGCTCCTCTGCCTGCTGGCGACCGCCTTCTCCGTGTCGGTGCGGCGGAAGCCGGCTTGATCCCGTGCTGCCCCGGGAACCGCCCGGGGCAGCACGTCCAGCACTTCCGGGTTCAGGGCAGCATGTCCAGTTCGAGCAGGGTCGCCTCCAGCGAGCCCTCCAGCACCAGCAGCCGGCGCTTGGCCTCCAGACCGGGCCCGAAGCCGCCCAGCCCGCCGCCGCTGGCCAGCACCCGGTGACACGGCACGACGATCGGGACCGGGTTGCTGCCCATGATCGTGCCGACCGCGCGGGCGGCCTCCGGCCTGCCGGACCGCTCGGCCAGGCCCCGGTAGCTCACGGTCTCGCCGAAGCCGACCTGCTCGTGCAGGGTCCGGAGCACGTGCAGCCGCAGCCCCTGCACGGTGTCCCAGTCGATCGGCAGGTCGAAGTCCCGGCGGCGGCCCGCGAAGTAGTCGGCCAGCTGCGCCGAGACCGCGGCGGCCGGGCCGCCGTCCTCGCGCAGCTCGACCCCGTCGTAACCGGGCAGCACCCGCTCCGGCCCGGAGAACGCGACCTGGCGCAGACCGGAGTCACCGGCGACCACCGTCAGGTCCCCGACCGGGCTGGGCAGCACCGCCCACGACAACACCATCGGCACGCCCGGAGGGTAGCGGCGGACCCCGACAGCGGGCGTGCGCCATAACCCGGTGCATCTCGCGGAACCGGCGTTTGGCGGCTTTCCGCCGAGTGCTGCCGAGACGGGGGTGTAGGGCTGTGCCCAGCGGTTAGGCTGCGATTCATGTCCGAATCGCATGCTCGCCGACGTCACGACCTCCGCGCCCGCCTCCGCGAGCGCGAGCTGGACGCGATGCTGGTGACCGACCTGCTCAACGTCCGCTACCTGACCGGGTTCACCGGGTCCAACGCCGCCCTCGTCGTGCACGCCGCCGACGAGCAGGGCGCGGAGGCGCGCACCGTCTTCTGCACCGACGGCCGCTACCTGACCCAGGCCGCCGAGCAGGTCCCCGACCTGGAGCGGGTCATCGACCGCGCCAGCGCCATGGCGCTGGCCGAGCGCGTCAGCGCGGCGTCCGGGCAGTACCGGCGGACCGGCTTCGAAAGCCAGCACGTCACCGTCGACGGCCACGAGGAGCTGGCCGCCGCCGCGGGCGGCGTCGAGCTGGTCCGCGCCCCGGGTCTGGTCGAGGGCCTCCGGCTGATCAAGGACGAGACCGAGATCGAGGCCCTGCGGATGGCCTGCGCCGCCGCCGACCGCGCGCTGGCCGACCTCATCGAGCACGGCGGGCTGCGCCCCGGCCGCACCGAGCTCGAAGTAGCCCGCGAGCTCGACGGCCGCATGCTCGACCACGGCGCGGCGGGCCCGTCCTTCGACACGATCGTCGCCGCGGGCGTGAACTCGGCGATCCCGCACCACCGGCCGTCCGACGCGGTGCTGGCGGCGGGCGACTTCGTCAAGCTCGACTTCGGCGCGCTGGTCGACGGCTACCACTCCGACATGACCCGCACCCTGGTGCTGGGCGAACCGGCGGACTGGCAGCGCGAGATCTACGACCTGGTGCACGCCGCGCAGGCGGCGGGCCGGGCCGCGGTGGTGGTCGACGCCGACGTCCGCGAGATCGACGGCGCGGCCCGCGGGGTCATCGAGGACGCGGGCTACGGCGAGCAGTTCCTGCACGGCCTTGGCCACGGCGTTGGCCTGGAGATCCATGAGGCACCGGCGTTGTCCCAGCGGGGGGACGGTAGAATTGCCGCCGGGATGGCGGTCACCGTCGAGCCCGGCGTGTACCTGCCGGGGCGTGGCGGCGTCCGCATCGAGGACACACTGGTCGTGCGTCCTGGCACGCCGGAGCTCCTCACCTTGACGACGAAGGAGCTCATCGCCGTCTGAGCGCGACGTGCGCCCGAGCGCCGGCAGCGCGCAGCGCCGGCGACAACCACCCGCAGCCATCACCACAGGAGAGACCCCGAACGTGGCTTCCACGAACGACCTCAAGAACGGACTGGTGCTCAACCTCGACGGCCAGCTCTGGTCCGTCGTGAACTTCCAGCACGTCAAGCCCGGCAAGGGCGGCGCCTTCGTGCGCACCACCCTGAAGAACGTGCTCTCGGGCAAGGTGGTGGACAAGACCTTCAACGCAGGCGTGAAGGTCGACACCGCGAACGTCGACCGCCGCGAGATGACCTACCTCTACAACGACGGCACCGACTACGTGTTCATGGACCCGGACACCTACGACCAGGTCGGCGTCTCGGCCGAGGTCGTCGGTGACGCCGCGAACTACATGCTGGAGAACAGCCAGGTCGTGGTCGCCCGGCACGAGGGCAACCCGCTGTACGTGGAGCTGCCGGCCTCGGTCGAGCTCGACGTCCAGCACACCGACCCGGGCGTGCAGGGCGACCGCTCCACCGGCGGCACCAAGCCCGCCACCCTGGAGACCGGCGCCGAGATCCAGGTCCCGCTGTTCCTCAACACCGGTGACAAGGTGAAGGTCGACCCGCGCGACGGCCGTTACCTCGGCCGCGTCAGCACCAAGTGATGGCCTGTTCCGGCGTGCGCGCCCGGAGGCCGTCCACCGCGGCGCGTTCCGCCGCCGGAAGGTGGGTGTGAGTTGGGCGCACGCAACAAGGCGCGCAAGCGCGCCGTCGACGTCCTCTACGAGGCCGACCTGCGCGATGCCGACGCCGTCACGCTGCTCTCGGAGCGGGTCGGCTCTCCGGAGCTGCCGCCGATCAACGACTACACGGTCACCCTGGTCGAGGGCGTCACCGCCAACCGCCAGCGGATCGACGAGCTGCTCGTCGAGCACGCCGAGGGCTGGACGCTGGCGCGGATGCCCGCGGTCGACCGCGCGGTGCTGCGGCTGGGTCTCTACGAGCTGCTGTGGCGCAGCGACGACGTGCCGCCCGCGGTGGCCATCGACGAGGCCGTCGAACTGGTGAAGGCGCTGTCCACGGACGACTCGCCCCGGTTCGTCAACGGTGTGCTCGGCCGCATCGCGGGCATCGGCGACCGGCTGCGCAGCACGCTTAGCAGCGAGTGAGCGCAACGCTCCGCGTTGCGTGGCGCGTCAGCGCCATCCGCCCGCAGGGCGGATCCAGGCATCTCGGACGCGACGAGCGTCCGGTCAC
>NZ_BAAAUX010000016.1:473863-506751 GCF_039534165.1 Saccharopolyspora taberi
CCCACCCGATCGGGTGGGGCCTCCGGCGTTTTCTCACTCCTCCCGAGCCGGGCGCGCTTCGGGCGGGAGCACGCCCCAGTCGATGAGCTGCTCGGTGAGCTCGCCGGGCGTCATGTCGTAGATGATGGCCAGTGATCGCAGGTCCTCGGTGCGGATGGACAGCACCTTGCCGTTGTAGTCGCCGCGCTGGCTCTGGATGGTGGCCGCGTAGCGGGCCAGCGGCCCGACCTTCTCGGCCGGAAGCTGTTGCAGCCGTTCCAGGTTGATCACAACCTTGGTGGCGGGCTCGGCGCCGGAGGGCACCCGTCCCTCCGGGAGCAGCTCCGCGACCGGAACCCCGTAGAAGTCGGCCAGTTCGGCCAGCTTCTGCACGGTCACCGCGCGGTCGCCACGTTCATAGGACCCGACGACCACGGCCTTCCACCGCCCGCCTGACTTCTGCTCGACGCCGTGCAGCGAGAGACCTTGCTGCTGGCGGATAGCGCGGAGCTTGCCGCCCAGCGCCTTGGCGTAGTCGCCCATGTGGCGTTTCTCCGTTTCATTCGCCCCGTCAGCCGATACCGGATGCCGAGGAGGCAAGTTCAGATCGATACGGAGAGTAATGTTCGCTCGCGAGCGTCACCAGGTCAAGTTGGTCTTCGTTCGCAGCGGGGCGAGTACCACCACACCACCCGGACGATTGACCTGGACGCATTGATAGCGTACAAGGCGAGCCCGGCGAGCACCGGAGTCGCGAGTGGTCGCGGGCCCCCGGCCCTCCGGTTGGACGGAGGGCTCCACACCATCCTTTAAGGACCCGTCCAGTGAGGCGGGGAAGGAGGTCCACCGTGGCGTCACGCCTACCGGCGGGCGCGGCGGATCCGGTCGAGGAGCGAGAGCTGCTCTCGGCCGGTGACGTTGCGCGCACGATAGCCAGGATCGCGCACCAGATCATCGAGAAGACCGCGCTGGACACCGGCGGCAGCGGCGTCGTCCTGCTCGGCATCCCCAGCCGCGGCGCCCCGCTGGCCGCCCGGCTGGCGGGCAGGATCAGCGAGTTCAGCGGGGTGACGGTTCCCACCGGCACCCTCGACATCACGCTCTACCGCGACGACCTGCGGCAGCGCCCCAACCGCCCGCTCGAACCCAGCAGCCTGCCGGCCGAGGGCGTGGACAACGCGCTGGTCGTGCTGGTCGACGACGTCCTGTTCTCCGGCCGGACCGTCCGCGCCGCCCTCGACGCCCTGCGCGACCAGGGCCGCCCGCGCGCGGTGCAGCTGGCGGTGCTGGTCGACCGCGGCCACCGGGAGCTGCCGATCCGCGCCGACTACGTCGGCAAGAACGTGCCGACCTCGCGCACCGAGGACGTCGCCGTCCGCCTCTCCGAAGTGGACGGCGCCGACGCCGTGGTGCTGCGGCGGCAGGGAGGGGAGGGCTGATGGGCCACGCTGTCTCTTCGGTTCATCAGGCCCGACCGGGTGCGGGTGTCCCGCAGTACCCCGAGGAGCGCTGATGCGACACCTGCTGTCCACAGAGGGCCTGGACGCGGCGACCGCGACGAGCGTGCTCGACACCGCGGGCACCCTCAAGCAGACGCTGCTGGGCCGCGAGGTCCGCAAGCTGCCGACGCTGCGCGGCCGGACCGTGGTCACGATGTTCTACGAGAACTCCACCCGCACCCGGGTGTCCTTCGAGGTCGCGGGCAAGTGGATGAGCGCCGACGTGATCAACGTGTCGGCGGGCGGCTCGTCGGTCGGCAAGGGCGAGTCGCTGCGCGACACCGCGCTGACGCTGTCGGCCGCGGGCGCGGACTGCGTCATCGTCCGGCACCCGGCCTCCGGCGCCGCGCAACGGCTGGCGCAGTGGCTGGAGCCGACCGGCACCCAGGTCGTCAACGCCGGCGACGGCATGCACGAGCACCCGACGCAGGCGCTGCTGGACGCGGCGACGCTGCGGGAGCGGCTGGGCGAGCTGGCGGGCAAGCGGATCGGGATCGTCGGCGACCTGCTGCACAGCCGGGTCGCGCGGTCCAACGTGCACCTGCTGCGCACGCTCGGCGCCGAGGTGGTGCTCATCGCGCCGCCGACGCTGGTCCCCGCGGGCATCGAGTCCTGGGGCGCGCCGGTCCGGCACGAGCTCGATCCGGAACTGCCCGGGCTCGACGCGGTGATGCTGCTGCGGGTGCAGGCCGAGCGGATGCACGGCGGGTTCTTCCCGTCCGCCCGCGAGTACTCGATCGCCTACGGCATGAACGAGGCCAGGCTCGCCCGCCTGCCTGAGCACGCCGTCGTGCTGCACCCCGGCCCGATGCTGCGCGGCATGGAGATCGCCGCCGCCGTGGCCGATTCGCCGAGGGCCGCCATCACCGAGCAGGTGCGCAACGGGGTGCACGTGCGCATGGCGGTGCTCTACCACCTCCTGGCCGGAGAGGAGATCGCGGCATGAGCAGCAACCGCACCTCAGGGGACCGTGACGCAAGGTACCCAGCGGAAACCTCGGAACAAGAGATGCCTCGACACGCAACCACCACTGTCAATCGCGGAGAGGCGGCTCAGCGCCGGGTGCTGCTGAAGGACGTCCGCCCCTACGGCGAGGGCGAGCCGGTCGACCTGCTGGTCGACGGCGGAGTGATCGCCGGGATCGGCTCGGGCCTGGAGGTCGACGCCGACGAGATCGTGCACGCCGAAGGCGCGGTCGTGCTGCCGGGCTTCGTCGACCTGCACACGCACCTGCGGGAGCCGGGGCGCGAGGACACCGAGACGATCGAGACCGGCTCCACGGCCGCGGCGCTCGGCGGCTACACCGCCGTGTTCGCCATGGCCAACACCGATCCGGTCGCCGACAACGCGGTGATCGTCGAGCACGTGTGGCGCCGCGGCCAGGAGGTCGGGCTGGTCGACGTCCACCCGGTGGGCGCGGTCACGGTCGGGCTCGACGGCGAGAAGCTGGCCGAGCTGGGCACGATGGCCCGCTCGGGCGCGAACGTGCGGGTGTTCTCCGACGACGGGAAGTGCGTGCACGACCCGCTGATCATGCGCCGCGCGCTGGAGTACACCAGGACGCTCGGCGGCGTGGTCGCCCAGCACGCCGAGGAGCCGCGGCTGACCGTCGGCGCGCAGGCGCACGAGGGCGCCAACGCCGCCCGGCTGGGGCTGGCAGGCTGGCCAGCCCCCGCGGAGGAGGCGATCGTCGCCCGCGACTGCCTGCTGGCCGGGCACACCGGCGGCTCGCTGCACGTCTGCCACGTCTCGACCGCCGGGACCGCCGAGATCCTGCGCTGGTGGAAGTCGCAGGACCGGCCGGGCCGGGTCTCGGCCGAGGTCACCCCGCACCACCTGCTGCTCACCGACGACCGGCTGAGCAGCTACGACCCGGTCAACAAGGTCAACCCGCCGCTGCGCACCGACGACGACGTGCGCGCCCTGCGGCAGGCGCTGGCCGACGGCACCGTGGACTGCGTGGCCACCGACCACGCGCCGCACGCCGAGCAGGACAAGTGCTGCGAGTGGTCCGCGGCCCGGCCGGGCATGCTGGGCCTGCAGACCGCGCTCGGCGTCGTGGTCGCCACCATGGTCGAGCCGGGCTTGCTGGACTGGCGCGGGGTGGCGCGGGTGCTCAGCGAGCGGCCCGCCGAGATCGCCGGGCTGGCCGACCAGGGCCGCCCGGTCGCCGTCGGCGAGCCCGCGAACCTGGTCCTGGTCGACCCGCGGGCGCGCTGGACGGTCCGCGGGGCGGAGCTGGCCAGCATCGCGGCGAACTCCCCCTACGAGGACATGGAGCTGCCGGGCCGGGTCGTGGCCACGCTGCTGCGCGGGCGGATCACGGCGGCCGAGGGCAAGGTGAGGCGCTGATGGAACGCTTCCTGTGGGTGCTCGGCATGGCGGTGCTGGCCGGGCTGGTGTTCTTCGCGATGTGGCGGGGCTGGCGCAACCGGGCCCGCAGGCAGGCCGCGCTGCTGCCGGACTTCCCGGCGGTGCCCGACGACGCGGGCGAGGCGCTGCTGCCCGCGGCCACCGGCATGTACGTGGGCACCACGACGGCCGGTGACTGGCAGGACCGGATCGCGGTCGGCGACATCGGCCACCGAGCGGGCGGGACGGTGCGCCTGCACCGGTCCGGGCTGCTGGTGGAGCGCGACGGCGCGAGTCCGCTGTGGATCCCCGCGGAGTCCTTCGTGGACGCCAGGGCGGACCACAAGCTGGCCAACAAGGTGGTGCCGGGAGCGGGACTGCTGGTGATCACCTGGCGGCTCGGACAGCAGCGGCTGGACACCGGATTCCGCTGCGATGACAAGGAAGTGCACAACGACTGGGTCGAGGCAGTGCGGGCACTGGCCACCCGGGACGAGACCGCGGGCACGCGGCGGGAGGAACAACGATGACCGCGCACACCTCTGCGGCACTGGTGCTTGAGGACGGCCGGATCTTCCGGGGCGAGCCCTACGGAGCCGTCGGCCACACCCTGGGCGAGGTGGTGTTCTCCACCGGGATGACCGGCTACCAGGAGACGCTGACCGACCCCTCCTACCACCGCCAGATCGTGGTGCAGACCGCGCCGCAGATCGGCAACACCGGCTGGAACGACGAGGACGACGAGTCCGCCCGGATCTGGGTCGCAGGCTACGCGGTGCGCGACCCCGCCCGCGTCCCGTCGAACTGGCGCTCCCGCCGTTCGCTCGACGACGAGCTCCAGCGGCAGGGGATCGTCGGCATCTCCGGCCTGGACACCCGGACCCTGACCCGCCACGTCCGCGAGTTCGGCGCGATGCGCGGCGGGATCTTCTCCGGCCACGACATCCGCTCCGACGAGGAGATGGTGGACAAGGTCGTGGCCAGCGCGGGCATGGTCGGCGCCGACCTGGCCGGTGACGTCACCACCGCCGAGCCCTACGTGGTCCCGGCGGTCGGCGAGAAGCGGTTCACCGTCGCCGCGCTGGACCTGGGCATCAAGTCCAACACCCCGCGGATGATGGCCCAGCGCGGCATCGAGGTGCACGTGCTCCCGCTGTCGTCCAGTTTGGACGAGGTGCTTTCGGTGAACCCGGACGGCGTGTTCCTGTCCAACGGTCCGGGCGACCCGGCCACCACCGACCAGCAGGTCGA
Source organism: Saccharopolyspora taberi (assembly GCF_039534165.1). Classification (NCBI taxonomy): domain Bacteria; kingdom Bacillati; phylum Actinomycetota; class Actinomycetes; order Pseudonocardiales; family Pseudonocardiaceae; genus Saccharopolyspora; species Saccharopolyspora taberi. The sequence continues at coordinate 478,945 of NZ_BAAAUX010000016.1, forward strand.
GCTGACCCGGCAGGTGCTGGACCGCAAGCTGCCGCTGTTCGGCATCTGCTTCGGCAACCAGATCCTCGGCCGCGCGCTGGGCCGGGGCACCTACAAGCTGCGCTACGGCCACCGGGGCATCAACATCCCGGTCATCGACGCCGAGACCGGCAAGGTGGCGATCACCGCGCAGAACCACGGCTTCGCCGTCGAGGGCGAGCCGGGGGAGCGGTTCGACACCGACTTCGGCCGGGCGATGGTCAGCCACCACTGCGCCAACGACGGCTCGGTCGAGGGCCTCAGGCTGCTCGACGGCCCGGCGTTCAGCGTGCAGTACCACCCGGAGGCGGCGGCCGGTCCGCACGACGCGGCGCCGCTGTTCGACCAGTTCGTTGATCTGATGACGGAGACCCGCTGATGCCCAAGAGGACTGATATCAACCACGTTCTGGTCATCGGCTCCGGTCCGATCGTGATCGGCCAGGCGTGCGAGTTCGACTACTCCGGCACCCAGGCGTGCCGGGTGCTGCGCGAGGAGGGGATCCGGGTCAGCCTGGTCAACTCCAACCCGGCGACGATCATGACCGACCCGGAGTTCGCCGACGCGACCTACGTCGAGCCGATCACCCCGGAGTTCGTCGAGAAGGTCATCGAGGCCGAGCGGCCGGACGCGCTGCTCGCGACGCTGGGCGGGCAGACCGCGCTCAACACCGCGATGGCGCTGCACGAGCGCGGCGTGCTGGAGAAGTACGGCGTGGAGCTCATCGGCGCCGACATCGACGCGATCGAGCGCGGTGAGGACCGCCAGCGGTTCAAGGACATCGTGCGCGCCATCGGCGGCGAGGTGCCCGAGAGCGCGGTCTGCAAGTCGATGGACGAGGTCCGCGACTTCGTCGCCGAGCACAGCCTGCCGGTGGTCATCCGGCCCAGCTTCACCATGGGCGGCCTCGGTTCCGGGATGGCGCACACGCACGAGGAACTGGAGCGGATGGCCTCGCTGGGGCTGACCGAGTCGCCCGTGCACGAGGTGCTCATCGAGGAGAGCGTGCTCGGGTGGAAGGAGTACGAGCTGGAGCTGATGCGCGACCACGCCGACAACGTGGTGGTCATCTGCTCCATCGAGAACATCGACCCGATGGGCGTGCACACCGGTGACTCGGTGACCGTCGCCCCGGCGATGACGCTGACCGACCGCGAGTACCAGCACATGCGCAACGTCGGCATCGCGGTGCTGCGCGAGGTCGGGGTGGACACCGGCGGCTGCAACATCCAGTTCGCGATCCACCCGGACACCGGGCGGATGGTCGTGATCGAGATGAACCCGCGGGTGTCGCGCTCCTCGGCGCTGGCGTCGAAGGCGACCGGCTTCCCGATCGCCAAGATCGCCGCGAAGCTGGCCATCGGCTACACCCTGGACGAGATCACCAACGACATCACCGGCGAGACCCCGGCCAGCTTCGAGCCGACGCTGGACTACGTCGTGGTGAAGGTGCCGCGGTTCGCCTTCGAGAAGTTCCCCGGTGCCGACCCGACGCTGACCACGACGATGAAGAGCGTCGGCGAGGCGATGGCGCTGGGCCGCAGCTTCTCCGAGGCCTTCGGCAAGGCACTGCGGTCGATGGAGACGAAGGCAGTCGGCTTCTGGACGGCGCCCGACTCCGCTCCGGGCACGGACCCCGGGGCCGTCGACCTCGACTCCACTTTGGACGCTCTGCGCACCGCGCACGACGGGCGTCTGTACACGGTGGAGCGCGCGCTGCGGCTCGGCGCGACCGTCGAGCAGGTGCACGAGGCTTCGGGCATCGACCCGTGGTTCGTCGACCAGATCGCGGCGTGGGTCGAGCTGCGCGCCGAGCTGGTCGAGGCGCCGGTGCTCGACGCCGTGCTGCTGCGCCGCGCGAAGCGCGCGGGGCTGTCGGACCGGCAGATCGCCGCGCTGCGCACCGAGTTGGCGGGCGAGGACGGGGTCCGGACGCTGCGGCACAAGCTGGGTGTGCGGCCGGTCTACAAGACCGTCGACACCTGCGCGGCCGAGTTCGCGGCCCGCACGCCGTACCACTACTCGGCCTACGAGTCGGACCCGGCGGCCGAGACCGAGGTCACCGAGCAGCGCGAGAAGCCGAAGGTGATCATCCTCGGTTCCGGGCCGAACCGGATCGGGCAGGGCATCGAGTTCGACTACTCCTGCGTGCACGCGGCGCAGTCGCTGCGGGCCGCCGGGTTCGAGACCGTGATGGTCAACTGCAACCCGGAGACGGTCTCGACCGACTACGACACCTCGGACCGCCTCTACTTCGAGCCGCTGACCTTCGAGGACGTGCTGGAGGTCGTGCACTCCGAGCAGCGCTCGGGCACCGTCGCGGGCGTGATCGTGCAGCTCGGCGGCCAGACCCCGCTGGGCCTGGCGCAGCGGCTGGCCGACGCCGGGGTGCCGATCGTGGGCACCCCGCCGGAAGCGATCCACCTGGCCGAGGAGCGCGGCGCGTTCGGCGACGTGCTGGCCGGGGCCGGGCTGCCCGCGCCGAAGTACGGCATGGCGACGTCGTTCGAGGGCGCCAAGCGCATCGCCGACGAGATCGGCTACCCGGTGCTGGTGCGCCCGTCCTACGTGCTCGGCGGGCGCGGCATGGAGATCGTCTACGACGAGCCGTCGCTGGAGAACTACATCGCCCGCGCCACCGAGGTCACCCCGGAACACCCGGTGCTGGTGGACAACTTCCTCGACGACGCCATCGAGATCGACGTGGACGCGCTGTGCGACGGCACCGACGTCTACCTCGGCGGCGTGATGGAGCACATCGAGGAAGCCGGCATCCACTCCGGCGACTCGGCCTGCGCGCTGCCGCCGATCACGCTGGGGCGCCAGGACATCGAGAAGGTGCGCAGGTCCACCGAGGCCATCGCGCGCGGCATCGGCGTGCACGGCCTGCTCAACGTGCAGTACGCGCTCAAGGACGACGTGCTCTACGTGCTTGAGGCCAACCCGCGGGCGTCGCGGACGGTGCCGTTCGTGTCGAAGGCGACCGCCGCGCCGCTGGCCAAGGCCGCCGCGCGGATCATGCTCGGCGCCAAGATCGCCGACCTGCGCTCGGAGGGCGTGCTGCCCGCCGTCGGCGACGGCGCGGACCTGCCGATCGACGCGCCGGTCGCGGTCAAGGAGGCGGTGCTGCCGTTCCACCGGTTCCGCACTCCCGAGGGCCACGGCGTGGACTCGCTGCTGGGGCCGGAGATGAAGTCCACCGGCGAGGTCATGGGCATCGACACCTCCTTCGGGCAGGCGTTCGCCAAGTCCCAGGCGGGCGCCTACGGTTCCCTGCCGACCTCGGGGCGGGTGTTCGTCTCGGTGGCCAACAAGGACAAGCGGTCGATGGTCTTCCCGGTCAAGCGGCTGGCCGACCTCGGCTTCGAGATCCTGGCCACCACCGGGACCTCGGAAGTGCTGCGGCGCAACGGAATCCCGTGCAGCGTCGTCCGCAAGCACAACGAAGAGCCCAACGGGGAGTCCACTGCCGACGAGCGCGACGTCATCGACCTCATCAGGGCGGGCGAGGTCGACATGGTGATCAACACCCCGTACGGCAACCCGGGCCCGCGCGTGGACGGCTACGAGATCCGCACGGCCGCGGTGTCGCGGGACATCCCGTGCATCACCACGGTGCAGGGCGCGGCGGCGGCCGTGCAGGGCATCGAGGCCGCGATCCGGGGCAACATCGGCGTCCGCCCGCTGCAGGCGCTGCAGGCGGCGCTGCGGCAGGGCGGTGAGCAGCGGTGATCGCCGGGTTCGGCAAGCGGCTGGCCGAGGCGATGGCGGCGCGGGGTCCGCTGTGCGTGGGCATCGACCCGCATCCGGCGCTGCTGCACGCCTGGAACCTCGCCGAGGACGCGCGCGGGCTGGAGCGCTTCGCGCTGACCGCGGTGGAGGCGCTGGCCGGTGAGGTCGCGGTGCTCAAGCCGCAGTCGGCGTTCTTCGAGGTGCACGGCTCGGCGGGCGTGGCGGTGCTGGAGCGGGTGATCGCCGAGGCCCGGGAGGCGGGCGCGCTGGTGCTGCTCGACGTCAAGCGCGGCGACATCGGCTCCACGATGACCGCCTACGCGATGGCCTACCTCGACGAGCACTCGCCGCTGGCGGCGGACGCGATCACGGTCTCGCCGTACCTGGGCTACGGCTCGCTGGCCCCGGCGATCGGCATCGCCGAGCAGACCGGCCGGGGCGTGATCGTGCTGGCCCGCACCTCGAACCCGGAGGGCGCGGAACTCCAGCGCTGCCTGCGCGACAGCGGCCGCTCCATCGGCCAGTCCATCGTGGACTCCGCGGCGGAGACCAACGCGGGCGCCGACCCGATGGGCCACGTCGGGGTCGTCGCCGGTGCCACGATCCGCCCGGGCGAGCTGGACTTCTCCCGGCTCAACGGCCCGATCCTGGCGCCCGGCCTGGGCGCCCAGGGCGCGACGGTCGACGACCTGCGCGCGGTGTTCGGCCCGGCCCTGCCGCAGGTCCTGCCCGCCACCGCGCGCGACGTCCTGCGGCACGGCCCGTCCGTCGACGGCCTGCGCTCGGCAGCACACCGCGTGCGCGACGAACTGGCCGGGCTGCTGCTCTGACGGTTCCGGCAACGGGGCGCCTCCGCTCGGCGGGGGCGCCCCGTTTTTTGTGATCGGAACCCCCTGATTCCCCCGGTGTGGTTTGGCAGAATTCCCCCGTTCGCGTCGGGGAGGGGGATTTCGTGATCGCTGTGCTGGCGATCCGGCGGCAGTGGTGCGGGCCGGGGGAGCCGATCCTGTGGTGCGCCGCCTCCGGGCTGGACTACCGCTACGACGTCCCCGGGCTCGACGAGAGCGGGAATCCGTTGCGCGGCTGGGGATCCCGCGCGGTGCGGGGCGTGGGCGGCGCGGTCGGCGGCGGGATCCTCAACGTCGTGGACGCGGTGATGGACGACGACGGCGGTGACGACCACAAGGACTACCCGCCGGGTTTCCTCAGCGGTCCGGCCGCGGAGTGCGCCGCGATCGCCGAGTACTCGCGGGCGGCGGCCGTCGCGCGGCACGGGTTCTGGGTGCTGACCCCGCATCGCCTCGCCCGGCTGGCGCCGCACGTGCCTGCCGCGGAGCCGGAGGAGCCGGAAGGTTCCTGGGCCAGGCGGTTCGGCAAGGGCGCGCTGAAGTTCGCCCGCGACGTCGGCGACATCGTCGCCTCCAAGCCGGAGCACGAGCCGGGCGTTCCGGTGCCGCTGCCCGAGATCCGCGAGCACGCGGTGATCGACCGGCGGCTGCTGGCCGGGTTCGACGCCCACCAGCGCAAGCTCGGACGCGAGTACACCACCAGCAGGGCCTGGTACCTGCGCATCCGGTTCACCGACGGGTCCGCGATGGAGATCAGCCCGCACCGCGACGAGGAAGCCGTGCGACGTCTGGTCGCGATGTCCGAGGGGCGGTTGTGAGGGACCGGTTCAAGCTCCAGAAGCTGTTGGAAACCCACTGGTGCCTGCCCGGCGAGCAGCTGCTGTTCCTGGTGGGCGGCGAGCACAAGCGGGGATGGCTCGGCGCGACCGTGGCCGGTCGGCGCCACGTGCCGCACCGGGTGCCCGGGCCCGCCGACGGGGTGGAACCGCCGTGGCCGGTCGTGAACCCGGCGCTGGAGGCGGGTGAGTTCCTCGCCGACGAGTGGGTCCACGACCCCGCGGTCTGGGGCTGGTTCCACGCCGACGCGCCGGACAGGGCGGCTGCGCGGTGCGCCGGCGCGCTCGCGGCGGGAAAGCACTTCGCCTGGTTGGTGTGCAGCACCTCGCGGGTCGCGGTCGTCGTCGAGGCCGACGAGCTGGCCGCCGCGAAGACCGAGCCGGAACCCGCGAGCGGGTTCGGCGGGTTGCTGGGACGGGCGAAAGCGCTCACCGGGGCGAAGCCCGAGGACGGCGCGCCGGTGGAGCCGTGGTGGGAGTGGCCGACGGCGCAGGTGGCGCGGTTCAGCAGTGCCGGACTGGGGCGGGCGGCGGTGCCGGTGCAGTTCTTCCGGATCGAGTTCGCGGACCGGTCGGTGCTGGAGTTCCGCATCGCGGACGCGCCGAAGCTCGTCGAGCTGGTGCACACGAACCTGCGCCGGTGACCGCCGCGCAAGCCGTTCCGGCGCACCGAATATGGTCGGGCGCTGGAGGTGGCGATGGTCGAGAGCTTGCTGGGCGGGCGTTACCGGTTGGGCGCCTGCCTCGGTGGTGGTGGCATGGCCGACGTCTACCGGGCGATGGACACCCGGCTGGAGCGGGTGGTGGCGGTCAAGGTGTTCCGGCAGGGCACCGACCGGACCGGTCGTGAGCGGTTCGAGGAGGAGGCGCGGCTGCTGGCCGGGCTGAGCCATCCCGGGCTGGTGCCGGTGTTCGACGCGAGCGCCAGCGGTGACGAGCTGTACCTGGTCATGCAGCTGGTGGAGGGGCGCACCCTGGCCGACGTGATCGCGGCCGGGCCGATGCCGCCCGCCGAGGTCGCCGAGCTCGGGCGCAGGCTCGCCGACGTGCTGACCTACGTGCACGACAACGGCATCGTGCACCGGGACGTCAAGCCGTCGAACGTGCTGATCGGCAACGACGGGCGGGTGTTCCTCGCCGACTTCGGGATCTCCAGGCTGATCGACGCCGTCGGCCGGATGACCGCGTCCGGGGTCATCCTCGGCACCGCGACCTACATGGCGCCCGAGCAGGTGCACGGCAGCGGCATCGGGCACCCGACCGACGTCTACGCGCTCGGGCTCGTGCTGCTGGAGTGCGTCACCGGGCGCACCGAGTTCCCCGGTTCCGGCACCGAGGCGGCGCTGGCGCGGTTGACCCGCTCGCCGCACGTGCCCGACACGCTGCCCGAGCCGCTGCGCTCGGCGCTGCGGGCGATGACGGCCGCGGCTCCCGAGCAGCGGCCGTCCGCCGAGCAGTGCGCGGACCTGCTCAGCGGCGAGGCCACGGAGCTCATCCCCGTCACCGAGCCGGTCCGGCCGCACACCCGGCAGCTCCCGGCCCCGGTCGCCGCCCAGCCGCGCGGGCGGAAGTGGCGGTGGCCGCTGGCGGGCGTGGCCGCGCTGGCGCTGCTGATCGGGCTGCTGTTCTTCCTCCAGCGACCCGAGCCCGCCGCCGTTCCGCAGCTGCCCGCGGTTTCCGGTGCACCTGGCGTCGAGCGGCTGCCGCAAGATCTCGCGAACCTGGAAAGCCTGGTGCGGTGATGAAGCGCGTCCTGATCCCCCTGCTGTTCCTGCTCGCCGCCTGCGGGAGCCAGCCCCGGCCCGCAGTGGACCCGCAGGTCCGCGAGCAGCTCGTCGCCGGAGTCGACGCGGTGAAGGCCGCCGCCACGAACCACGACCGCCCCGCCGCCGAAGCCGCGCTCAACGAGCTGACCCGCGCCATCGCCGCCGCTCAGGCGCAGGGCCGGATGGACCCCGCGTTCGCCAGCACCGTCCTCGCCGCCGCGGACCGGGTCGCCGAGGACGTCGCCACCATGGACCTCCCCGCGCCGCCGCCCCCGGTGACCGTCACCGTCCCCACACCCGACCCGGACTGGCAGGAAGAGCAGCAGAATCGCGAGGAAGAGCGCCGCGAGGAGCAGGAGAAGCGCGAGGAGGAACACCGGGAGCAGCAGCAGAAGAAGTGGGAGGAGCACTTGCGGGAGCAGCTGGAAAACCACGGCCGGGACGGCTGAGTCACCAGGCCCGCAGCTCCTCGCCCCGCGGATCGTCGACGACCACCGGGTTCTCCGCGATGCGCAGCGTGCGCCGCGACTCGCCGAACCGCTCCCAGCCCGGATCTCCGTTCTCCGCGAAGGAGATCCAGGCGTTGTGCATCAGGGTGGTGAGCGCCGCCGGTGGTTCGCCCGCACCGAGCAGGGCGTTCGGGCCGGTCACCTCCGCCAGCCCGGTGCGGTCGAACACGAAGGGCAGCTCCACCCCGTGCGCGGCTCCGAGCCGGCCGTCCAAAGCAGACGATCGCCACGCGAACTCGTAGACGTGGGTCCGGCCCTGGGAACGGCTGTGCGCTTCGGCCAGAAGCCGGTTGCCCGCACCGAAAAGCGCGTCCCCGAGGATCGCCGAGCGGAGTTCCCCGTGCGAGGCGCCGGGACGTGCCGCCCGGTAGGTGGCGACGAGTCCGGCGGGGTCGCGGTGGGCGCGGGCGGCCGTCGCCAGGACGTCGTCGGGCGTCGTCGAGTCCAGATCTCCACCGGGCGCCAGGTAGAGGTTCCCCTCCTCGGCGTTGGTCCCCACGATCAGGTCGACTTCCCCGGTGACGTCCTCGACCGGCTGCCGCTCCAGGACCAGCCCGAACGGGCTGAGTCCGACGAGCGGGTCGAACCGGTCGGCCGTACGCAGGTCCAGCCCGGAGAGTGCGGGCGTGATCCGCACGAGCCGCTCGTCGGGGACCTCGGCCAGACCCTCCGCCGTCGGCCGCACGCCCAGTGCGGCACCCACCGCCTCGGTGACGCGCGCCGCCTGCTCCGGGTGGAAGGTCCCGGTCCCGCTGCCGCTCTGGACGATCGCCCGCCGGAACAGCCCGGCCGCGTTCGGCGTCGCCAGCAGCGCGGCCACGATGGTCGCGCCCGCCGACTGGCCGAACACGGTGACGTTGTCCGGATCGCCGCCGAATCCGGCGATGTTGTCGCGGACCCAGCGCAGCCCCGCCATAACGTCGAGCAGCCCCCGGTTCGGCGGAGCCCCGGCGACGTCCAGGAAACCGGGAACGCCCAGCCGGTAGTTGATCGTCACCATGACGATTCCACCGCGGGCGAAGCTGCTCCCGTCGTAGAGCGGAGAGCTCTTCGACCCGGAGACGAACCCGCCGCCGTGCACGAAGACCATGACCGGCCGCTTCCGCGCGTCTTCCGGAGCCCAGACGTTGGCGGTCAGGTAGTCGTCGCCGCGCACCCAGCCGGGACCGAAGAACGGCGACATGTCCAGGCCGCCGAACGCGTCCCGCGCGGGTTGCGGCGCGGTCGGTCCCGCGACCGCGGCGTCCCGGATCCCGGTCCACCCGGGGTGCGGTGCGGGCGCGGCGAAGCGCGCGGCGCCGACCGGGGGAGCGGCGTAGGGGATGCCGAGGAAGACGTTCGCGCCGTTGTGGTTCCTCCCGCGCACCGCGCCGGAACCGGTGGTGATCAGCATCGCGATTCCCCTTTCACAGCCGGGAGAACGGCGCCCAGCGCCGGATGGCGAACCGGCTGCCGTCGCGGTTGATCTCGGCGGCGCCGTGGCCGCCGAGGTGCGCGGGCAGCACGAGGGCGTTGTTGTCGGCGGCCCAGCCCAGCACCCGGTGCCTGGTGGCCCGCGCCCGCGCGGGGTCCTCGCAGAAGCAGCTGTTGGTGTCGGGTTCGGCGAACTGGTACGCGCTGTGCATCAGGTCGCCCACGAACACCGCGCGGTCCGAACCGGATTCGAGGGTGACCACGCTCGATCCCGGGGTGTGTCCGGCGGCGAGATCCAGCCGGAGGTTGCCGTCGATCCGGTACGAGTCGTCCCACAGCAGCGTCCGGCCCTCCTGGTGGACCGGCGTGATGCTGTCCTCGAACATGTGCCGGTTGCGCTGCCGGCCGTTGGCCGGGTTCCAGAAGTCGAAGTCCCGGCGGGGAATCAGGTAGGTCGCGTTCGGGAAGGTCGGCACCCAGCTGTCGTTCTCGCGGTGGGTGTTCCAGCCGACGTGGTCCACGTGCAGGTGCGTGTTGACCACGACGTCGACGTCCTCGGGCCGGACCCCGGCGCGGGCCAGGTTGCCCGGGAAGTCCGTCTCCAGGTTGTCCCAGATCGGCGCTTCCGGGCGTTCCCGGTGGTTGCCGACCCCGGTGTCGATCAGGATCGTGCGGCCTTCGCTGCGCAGGACCCAGGTCTGCACGGCCGCGACGAACTCGCCGCCCGCGACGAAGTCCGGCTCCAGCCAGTGCCGGTGCTCCTCCCACGAATCCGGGGAGCTCTCCGGGAAGAACTCCGCGGGAGTCATGTCCACCGACCCGAAGTACTCCACGACACGGGTGATCGTGACCTCACCCAGGGCGATCTCGTGCACGGGGCCTCCTGTTCACGTCTCTCGGAATCAGCCTCGCCCGGCCCGGATCCCGGCGACCAGCCCCGCGTTTTCCTATCCCCGGCAGGGTCTGGCTGGTGCGGTGGGCGGCGGGCATGCTGGAGGCATGGCACGTACCGCACAGCTGGGCGATTTCCTCCGGTCGCGGCGGACGCGTCTGCGCCCGGAGGACGTCGGGATCCCGGTCCTGCATGAGCGGCGGCGCGTGCGCGGGCTGCGGCGCGAGGAGATCGCGCAGCTCGCGGGCGTCAGCGTCTCCTACTACACCCGCCTGGAGCAGGGGCAGTCCCAGCACGCGTCCGCCGAGGTGCTGGACGCGATCTCGACGGCCCTGCGCCTGGACGGCCACGAGCACGAACACCTCCGGAGGCTCGCCGAGACGACCCGGCGCCCCATCCCGCAGCGCAGGCCCGAACCGGAGCAGCTCACCCAGGCGACCCGGGACCTGATGCGTTCGTTCAGCGGCGTTCCGGTTCTCGCGCTGGGGCAGCGGACCGACATCCTGGCCTGGAACGACCTGGGGCACGCGCTGCTGGGCGGGCACCTCGGCTTCGACAGCGTCGACGACCCGCAGACCCGGCCGAACCTGGCCAAGATGGTGTTCCTCGACCCGCGCACCCGCGACCTCTACGCCGACTGGCCGCGCAAGGCGAGCGGGGTCGTCGGCCACCTCCGGCTGCTCGCCGGGCGGCACCCCGACGACGCGGAGCTGGCGGGCCTGATCGGGGAGCTGACGATCCGCAGCGACGACTTCGCCGCGTTCTGGGCGGATCACGTGGTCCGCCCCTGCACGGCCGACACCCACGAGCTGCGGCATCCGGTCGCGGGGCCGATCACGGTGACCCAGCAGACGTTGCTGCTCTCGCCCTCGTCGGACCAGGCGGTGGCGGTGTCGACCACCGAGGCCGGATCCGAGTCCGAACGCGCGCTCGCACGGCTGGCCGAACGCGCGCGGAGCTGAGCGCTACCGGTCCAGCCAGGCGTCGATCTCGGCGAAGTACTCGCCGCGGGCCGGTTCGGCCGACAGCGCCAGGTCGTGCAGGCCGTCCGGGATCACCGCGGTGGTCACGTCCGGCCCGATGTTCGGCGCCCACCGCGCGATCTGCTCCACGTCGAGCACGGTGTCGGCGCTCATCGCGCCGGGCTCCCACGCCTTGCGGTGCAGCAGGCTGCGCGCCGAGCGGAGCACCAGCACCGGCGCGGTCACCGAGAGCCCGCGGTGCACGCGCGCGTGCCCGCGCCGGATCGCGCTGAGCCATCCCGAGCGCACCGGGAACGCCTCGACCGGCTTCCAGTCGAGCCGGAAGTCCCACTCGCCGTGGTGGCTGGACAGCAGGCTGTGCGCGTAGGTGGGCGGGAGTCCCTTCCGCACGACCAGCTTCGGCAGCACCCGCCGGAGCAGGTGGCTCGCGGCGGTCCCGACGGTGCGGTTGAACCACGGTTCGGCCAGGTCCAGCCACGGGCTGTTGAGCACCAGCGCGTCCACCGCGCCGGGCCGGGCGTCCGCCCACAACGACGTGATCAGCCCGCCCGTGGAATGCCCGAGCACCACCAGGTTCCGGTGCTGTTCGCGGATGATCGCCGCGGCGGCGTCGAGCTCCTCGAAGTGCACGTCGAGGTCGACGACGTAGTTGGGCAGCTGCCCCGGCCGCAGCGACCGCCCGTAGGCGCGCAGGTCCAGCGCGTAGAAGTCGTACCCGCGCTCGACGAAGTGCGCGGCCACGTGGTCCTGGAAGAAGTAGTCGCAGAAGCCGTGCACGTACAGCACCGCGCCACGGCTGGCGTCCGCAGCGGCGCGGTGCACCAGCGTCGCCACCGCGCCACCGCGCAGTTCCAGCGTCCGCACCTGGTAGGACTCACCGAGGATGTCTGGTTCCACGGCGCCATTGTCTTGGATCGCCCGCGGCGCTGTCTCGGCCGATCGGACCAGTCCTGCTTCGACGTGCGACCGGCATGCCTGCCCGAACCCGGCGAACGGCACCGAGCGGATTGCACCCGGATGTCCTATTGGCTTCTTCGTCCAACCCGTGCCAGGTCGTCATCCGGTTGCGCTACGGTTTCCTCGCTGGCAACTGATCAGCTGCCGTGCTGGTGGCCGGCGGCAGGGTGACGAGGGGAGTTCCGGTGGCCGGTGACGAGGGGAACCAGATCCCACTGGACGGGTACGACCAGCGCGCGATGAACCAGGCGCAGGCGATGGGCGCCGTCCCGATGGGCGGGGCCATGGGGGCCGCGCAGAGCGCCATGACGATGGCGCGGGCGGCCATGAAGGCCGAAGCGGCTCAGGCGGCGAGTTCCGGCATGCACATGCTTGTCGACCCCGACCAGGTCGACAAGCTCGCGCAGTTCTTCGAGGACGAGGCCGAGGCGATCATGAAAAGGGCGAGGGATCGCCAGGAGATCTTCATGGAACTGCCCCCGCCTGCGAAGGACCCGGTGAGCACCCAGGTCGCGAACAGCTACGTCAAGGTCGCGGCCGGGGGCGCCGACAGCTACCTGGACAACTACGAGAAGCTTGCCCAGGTATTCCACGACACAGCAGCGAATCTCCGTGCGAGTGCGCAGCAGACGCGCACGAACGACCAGGATGCTGCGGAGAGCTTCAACGGAGGAAAGCTTTGAAGCGTAAGGCGCTTGTGGTTGGTTCCGTCCTCGTGAGCACTGTGCTGGCCGGGTGCGGCGGAGGTTCCGGAGAGCAGACGCCCCCGGCGGGACAGACACCGCCTGCCACCACCCAGGCTTCCGCCCGAACCGGTCCGGCGAAGGCCGTGGAGATCGCCGACAAGTGCTCGATCGTCACCGAGTCCCAGTGGAAGGCGATCGGCGCTGACCAGCAGCCCGCGGAGGAGACCTCGAACGGCAAGGCCGGTTGCACGTACCAGATGGGCCAGGCCGGAACCAAGGGCTGGGGAGCGTTCGTCGCCGTGACCGGCGAGCACCCGTACGCCGAGGAGATCGGCCAGAAATCGCAGGAGCCGGTCAAGACCGGCGACCTCGCGGGGTACCCCATGTCCGCGTTCAAGAACAGCGACGACGGGTGCATCGTGTACGCGGATGTCGCCGACAACGGCTACCTGACCGCGAACATCACGAAACTCAGCCCGGAGGACCCGGGCGTCGACCTGTGTCAGGTTGCTGAGCAGCTCACCGAGGCTGCTGTGCAGAATCTTCCCAACGCGTGAGGGGGCCGAGGGATGGGCGATCCGAGAAAAATACAGCCGTCTGACTTCCAAAGCGCACAGCTGGAGCAGATGCAGAGCTGGGTCGAGAGCGGCAAGGGTTCCCAGCCGCTCTACAACAGCTCCGACGAATGGGCGAAGGAAACCGAGCACTTGACGGCGCTTGCCGAGAAGGTGAGCGCCAAGCTCAAAGAAGCAGGCGTCGTCATGCAGTCGAAGTCCGGCGAAGCGATGCAGAACGCGGTCGCGCCGGTCGTGCAGTGGACTGAGGTGACGGCTGAGAACACCAAGGCGCAGTCGCAGCTCATGCGGGAACAGGGCGACGCCTACAACAAGGTCAAGTCCGCGATTCCGGCCAAGAGCGAGGTCCAGTCCGTCCCGGACGACAACTGGATCGAAGAGGGCTGGGACAACATGGTCAACGGCCAGACCGATGCCGAGGCCGCCAAGGAGCACAACGAGAAGCTGCGGCAGGAGGCCGTGACGGCCTTCAACGGCTACGACAACGCCTCCCAGAGCACCGTGTCGGCGAGTGCGGTGTTCACGCCGCCGCCGTCGAGCACTTCTGAGGTCGCGGTCTCCGGTGGTCAGCACACCGGCGTGGGCGGCATGACGCCTGCCCCGGGCGGCGGCTCGCCCGCCGGCTCGGGCAGCGCCGGGTACAGCGGTGGCGGCGCCGGTGGTGGCTACTCCGGCGGCGGTAGTGGCGGCAGCGGCGGCGGTGGCGGGACCGGCGGCGGAGGTGGCGGCGGCGGTTCGTCGACCAACCCCGTCTGGAACAACCCGACGCAGCCCCCGAACCAGTGGCCCGACCGGACCGGTCCGACCGGGCCGAACCGGCCGGGCCCGGGGATTCCGCCCGTGGTCGGCCCGGTTCCCGGAGGTTCCAGCGGGCCGGGGCGGCCCGGGGGGCCGGGTGCCGGTGGTGGCCGCGGTGGCGCCGGTGGCGGTACCGGTGCCGGCGGTCGTAGCGGCGCCGGTGCGGGTCGTGGCGCGCTCGGGCCGGGCGGGCAGTCCGGTGTCGGTGCCGGTGGTGGTCGCGCCGGTGCCGGTGGCGACGTCGGTGCCGGTGGTCGCGGTGGTGCCGGTATGGCCGGTGCGGGCGCCGGTGCGCGCGGCCGCGGCCAGGAGGGCGAGGACGACCTCGAGCACGAGACGCCCGAGTACCTCAAGGGCGACCAGGGCGTCTTCGACGACGGCCTGCCGAAGGTGGCACCTCCGGTCTTCGGTGACTGGAACCAGAAGTAATCCCCGGATGAACGACTGCGGGCGGTGCTCGGGATTCCCCGGGCGCCGCCCGCAACAGGCTGGAGAGCAGTCGTGAAGATCGAGTTGTCGACGCAGGCCTTCCACGAGGTGTGGAAGCACTTCAACCTCGGTGCCAAGCCGATCGTGCTCAACGTGCTGTCCGAGGGCGTTCTGGAGTCCGAGCGCCGCGCGGCCGAGCAGCGTGCTTGGGACGAGCTCCGCCGGATCGGGTTCGGGGACCGCGACCGCGAGGACGACATCCACGGCCTGTTCCTGCCGTTGCAGCGGTACGAGCGGGCCTTCGACATCACCTTCCGCCAGCAGGTCGGCGACGAGCAGCGCCAGGTCACCGGCATGGTCGCCAACGTCCGCTCGCACGCGACGCTGGCGGTCCGGACCGACACGTCCGTGCAGCTGCAGGCGCTGCCCGCCGAGGCGATGGTGCGGGCGCTGCTGAGCGTGCTGCCCGACGCCAAGGCCGGACCCGGCCGGGCGGTGTCGGTCGCCAGCTCCACCCTGGCCGCGGTGGCCAGGGCCGCGGGCAGCTCCGACCGCGCGATGGCCGACGGCCTCGGCCAGTCCGGCGTGCGCCGCGAGGACGCCCGGGCGCTGGTGGAGATGGCAGGCGGCAAGCGGACCGCGTGGGCGCAGATCGGCGTGTCCGTCATGGACGGCCACGGCAAGCGGACGCGGGGCCCGATGGTCACCAACTGCTTCGCCAACGCCAAGGGCTGGTACCTGCTGGAGGAGAGCACCCGCAGCGGCGAGCCGTGGACCACTGTGGCTCCCATCGACAAGGCCCGCATCGGCCCGCGGGTGGAGAACCTGCTCAAGGTCATCCCGCGCGACTAGCGGTCCGGTGGCGGTTCCGGCCGGGACCGCCACCCGACGCCGTCCGAAGATCAGCCGCCTTCCTCCGACTGGCGGTCGGAGACCGTCCGCGAACCTGATCTAGTGGATCGCGATGACCGCCGCCGCATCCCGCCGCAGGACCCGACTCCGGTGGTGGGTGAGCATCGCCGCGGTCGTTCTCCTCGGGATCTCCGTGCTTGTGGCCGTCAACCGGCCGCGGCCCCAGGAGCGGCCGAACATCGTCGTGGTCATGACCGACGACCAGACCGTCGAGCAGATGCAGGCCCTGCCCGCCGTTGCCGACCTGGCCCGCGAAGGCGCCGTCTCCGGCACGAACCTCGCCGCCTACCCGCTCTGCTGCCCCTCGCGCGCCACCTACCTCACCGGGCAGTACCCGCACAACCACGGCGTCCAGGGCAACCACGAGCCGGTCGGCGGCTACTACCGGCTCGACGGCTCCCGCACGCTGCCGGTGTGGCTGCGCGACGCCGGCTACCACACCGCCCACATCGGCAAGTACCTCAACGAGTACGGCACCAGGCAGCCCACGGAAGTCCCGCCGGGATGGACCGAGTGGTACGGGGCGGTGGACCCTTCGACCTACCGGTACTTCGACTACCGGCTCAACGAGAACGGGCGAACGGTGCATTACGGGAACCGCCCGGAGGAGTACCAGAGCGACGTCTACACGCGGAAAGCCGTCGATTTCGTGCACCGCCGCGGGACGTCGGAGCAGCCGTTCTTCCTGTCGCTGGCCTACCTCGCGCCGCACTCCGGATTCCCGAGCCGGGGCCGCTGCGCGGACTCCGCGCACCCCGCGCCGCGGCACGCCGGTGACTTCCGGGACGCCGTCCTGCCCAGGCCCCCGTCCTTCGACGAACCCGACGTGTCCGACAAGCCGCAGTCGGTGGCCGGCCTGCCCCGCCTCGGTCCGGAGGCCGTCGAGCGGATCACCCGCGACTACCAGTGCCGCCGGGAGTCGCTGCTGGCCGTCGACGAGGGAGTGCGGGAGCTGGTCGGGGCGCTGCGCGAGACCGGCGAGCTCGACCGGACGCTGATCGTCTTCACCTCCGACAACGGCTTCTTCCAGGGCGAGCACCGGGTGCCCAAGAGCAAGTTCAAGCCGTACGAGAGCTCGGTGCGCGTCCCGCTGGTGCTGCGCGGCCCGGGCGTTCCGCCGGGCACCCGGATCGAGGGCCTGACCGCCAACGTCGATCTCGCCCCGACCCTGCTCGACGCGGCCGGGGCCGAGCCGGGCCACGTCGTCGACGGGCGGTCGTTGCTGCCGGTGCTGGCCGGGCGCGAGCGGCTGGACCACCGGGCCGTGCTGCTGGAGAACGGCCCCGACGACGGCAGGCGGAATCCGCAGTACGACGCCGTTCGGACCGACAGGTACGTCTACGTGGAGTACGCCACCGGGGAGCGCGAGCTCTACGACCTGCGGCTCGACCCGCACCAGCTGCGATCCGCCCACGCCGACCCCGCGCACGCGCCCGTGCGGGACGCGCTCGCCGGTGCCCTCGCCGCGCTGCGCGACTGCTCCGGAGCGAGCTGCCGGGTGGATGCCGCGGTGCCTTAGGGCGACTTCCGGAACGCGTCCGGATCGAGGCGTTCGTCACGTCCGCGGATGCGGCGCCTTTCACCCCGATCTGACCTGCGATGACACCCCCAGCGTGGCTCAACTGCCCGGAAATCGGACACATCGGGACAGTTTTGGCCGAGATTGGTGCACTTCAGCGGCTTTGTTGGTAGTACTTGCAGCGGCCCCGTGCTCGCACGTGCCGTGTGCGAGCGGTCCTGGAGGGCCAGGCGGTGGTGTCCCCGGTGAACCTCGCTCACAAAAGTCGGACCCGCGTGGAACCCGGCAGGGCGGGCTCGGTACCGTCGCCGCACCGATCAAGAGAAACCCCACATCACGGAGGACATGGTGGCCCTTCCCCAGCTGACCGAGGAGCAGCGGGCAGCAGCTTTGGAAAAGGCGGCTGCCGCCCGTCGCGCCCGAGCTGAGCTCAAGGAGCGCCTCAAGCGAGGCGGAACCAGCCTGGCCCAGGTCCTGGAAGACGCCGACAACAACGAGGTCCTGGGCAAGATGAAGGTCTCTGCCCTTCTCGAGGCCCTGCCCGGTGTCGGCAAGGTGCGCGCTCAGCAGATCATGGAGCGGCTGGAGATCGCCAACAGCCGTCGGCTGCGCGGCCTGGGTGAGCGGCAGCGCAAGGCGCTGCTGGCCGAGTTCAGCGGCGAGTGATCGACGCAGAAACCGGCGTTGAGCCGGGGCCGTCCCACAAGGGCGAGCCCCGGCTCACCGTCGTTTCCGGCCCTTCCGGCGTCGGCAAGTCCAGCGTGCTCAACGAGCTCCGCGTGCAGGCGCCCGAGATCTACTTCAGCGTGTCGGCGACCACCCGGCCTCCGCGGCCGGGAGAGATCGACGGAGTGCACTACCACTTCATCGACGTCGCCGAGTTCGAGCGGATGGTCGCCGCCGGCGAGATGCTCGAACACGCCCGCTACGCGGGCAACCTCTACGGAACCCCGCGCAAGCCCGTCGAGGACGCGCTGGCCGCCGGTCGCGCGGCCGTGCTGGAGATCGAGCTCCAGGGCGCGCGGCAGGTGCGCCGGGCGATGCCCGGAGCGCAGCTGGTCATGCTGCTGCCACCGTCGTGGGAGGTGCTCGTCGACCGGCTGACCGGGCGCGGCACCGAGGACCCCGAGGTCGTGCGCAGGCGGCTGGAGACCGCGCGCGAGGAACTGGCCGCGGAGTCGGAGTTCGACGCGACCGTCGTCAACGCCGACGTGCAGTCCGCGACCAGGGAATTGATACGATTGGTAGTCGGTCGCGCGGGGTGAGGCCCACGCGCAGGCTAAGGTCACGCGCGGGGTAAGACGCACGCGCGGAGTGAGGCCCAGCATTGGCCTCCCCGTCCGCCACAAGCCCCGGTGCCGGTTTCGGCGCCGTTGATTCACGAGGAGCAGGAGCCACTCACGTGAGCACCCCCAACGCTCTGGCTGCGCTCAACAGCAGCCCGTCGCTGAACACGCCGGAGGGCATCACCAACCCTCCGATCGACGACCTGCTGGAGCAGGTCAGCTCGAAGTACGCCCTGGTGATCTACTCCGCCAAGCGCGCGCGGCAGATCAACGACTACTACGCGCAGCTCGGCGAGGGCCTGCTGGAGTACGTCGGCCCGCTGGTCGAGCCGGGCCCGCGGGAGAAGCCGCTGTCGATCGCGCTGCGCGAGATCCACGCCGGCGTGCTTGAGCACACCGAAGGCGAATGACCACCGCGCGCACCGGGGACCGCTCTCGGGTGGTCCTCGGTGTCAGCGGCGGTATCGCCGCGTACAAGGCCTGCGAGGTCCTGCGCAGGCTGACCGAGTCCGGGCACGAGGTCCGGGTGGTGCCGACCGAGGCGGCGCTGCGCTTCGTCGGCGCGGCGACCTTCGAGGCGCTGTCCGGTCAGCCGGTGCGGACCGGTGTGTTCGCCGATGTCGATCAGGTCCAGCACGTGCGGCTGGGGCAGGAGGCCGACCTGGTCGTGGTCGCCCCGGCGACCGCGGACCTGCTCGCCCGCGCCGCTCACGGCCAGGCCGACGACCTGCTGACCTCGACGCTGCTGACCGCCCGGTGCCCGGTGCTGATGGTGCCCGCGATGCACACCGAGATGTGGGAGCACCCGGCGACCCGCGACAACGTCGCCCTGCTGCGCAGCAGGGGAGTGGTCGTGGCCGAGCCGGACAGCGGACGTCTGACCGGAGCCGACACCGGCAAGGGCAGGCTGCCGGACCCGGCCGAGATCGTCGACCTGGCCCGCCTGCTGCTGACCGAGCCGAAGGCGCTGCCCTTCGACCTCGCGGGCCGTCGCGTGGTGATCTCCGCGGGCGGCACCCGCGAACCGCTGGACCCGGTGCGCTACCTGGGCAACCGCTCGTCCGGCCGCCAGGGCTACGCGCTGGCCCGGGTCGCGGCGCACCGCGGCGCGGACGTGACGCTGGTGTCGGCGCACACCGCCGACCTCGCCGTCCCCGCCGGGGTGCGGGTGGAGCGGGTCGGGACCGCCGAGGAGCTGCGGTCGGCGATGCTGGCCGCCGCCGACGGCGCGGATGCCGTCGTGATGGCCGCCGCGGTCGCCGACTTCCGCCCGGAGTCGCTGGTCCAGCACAAGATCAAGAAGTCCGACCGGGATCCCGAGCCGCTGAAGCTGACCCGCAACCCGGACATCCTCGCCGAGCTGGTCGAGGCCCGGCGGGCGGGCAGGCTGCGGGTGCCGGTGATCGTCGGGTTCGCCGCCGAGACGGGCGACCCGGACACCACGGTCCTGGACTACGGCCGCGCGAAGCTGGCCCGCAAGGGCTGCGACCTGCTGGTCGTCAACGCGGTCGGGGACGGCCAGGCGTTCGAGGTCGAGGACAACGCCGGGTGGCTGCTGGCCGCCGACGGCGCGGAACGCCCGATCCCGCACGGTGCCAAGTCCCTCCTGGCGTCCACGTTGTGGGACGCTGTGAGTCCGAGGTTGGAGCCGAAGTAGGCTTCGCCCAACCGCCGCACCCCCGGTTGCCACCGGGTGCGGCCCCATGTTTTCGACGACCTCAGGGAGTGTTGTGAGCCAGCAGTCTGACCTGCGCGGAGCCGGCCGCAGGTTGTTCACCAGCGAGTCCGTGACCGAGGGGCATCCGGACAAGATCTGCGATGCGATCAGCGACTCGATCCTGGACGCGCTGCTGGCGCAGGACCCGCGGTCGCGGGTCGCGGTCGAGACCATGGTGACCACCGGCCAGGTGCACGTGGCCGGTGAGGTGACCACCGACGCCTACGCCGACATTCCCGGGATCGTCCGGGACAAGATCCTGGAGATCGGCTACGACTCGTCGGCCAAGGGCTTCGACGGCAACTCCTGCGGCGTCAACATCGCCATCGGCGCGCAGTCGCCGGACATCGCGCAGGGCGTGGACACCGGTTACGAGGCCCGCGTCGACGGCGTCATCGACGAGATCGCCCAGCAGGGCGCGGGCGACCAGGGCCTGATGTTCGGCTACGCCTGCGACGACACCCCGGAGTTCATGCCGCTGCCGATCGCACTGGCCCACCGCCTCTCGCGGCGGCTGACCAGCGTGCGCAAGGAGGGCGTGCTGCCGTACCTGCGCCCGGACGGCAAGACCCAGGTGACCATCGAGTACGCCGGTGACCAGGCGGTCCGGCTGGACACCGTGGTGGTGTCGAGCCAGCACGCCGCGGACATCGACCTGGAGCGGATGCTCGGCGTCGACGTGCGCGAGCAGGTGGTGAACCCGGAGATCGAGAACCTCGACCTCGACACCTCCGACGTCCGGCTGCTGGTGAACCCGACGGGCCGGTTCGTCGTGGGCGGTCCGATGGGTGACGCTGGTCTGACCGGCCGGAAGATCATCGTCGACACCTACGGCGGCATGGCGCGGCACGGTGGTGGCGCGTTCTCGGGCAAGGATCCGTCGAAGGTGGACCGGTCGGCCGCGTACGCGACGCGCTGGGTCGCGAAGAACGCCGTGGCGGCGGGCCTGGCGAGCCGGATCGAGGTGCAGGTCGCGTACGCGATCGGCGCAGCTGCGCCGGTGGGCCTGTTCGTGGAGACCTTCGGGACCGAGAACGTCGACCCGGCACGCATCCAGTCGGCGATCAACGAGGTCTTCGACCTGCGTCCGGCCGCGATCATCCGCGACCTGGACCTGCTCCGGCCGATCTACGCGCCGACCGCGGCCTACGGGCACTTCGGCCGCCCGGACCTGGACCTGCCGTGGGAGCGGACGGACCGCGCCGAAGCACTGAAGTCCGCCGCGAACGCCTGAGATTTTTCTGGGACCGTTTTGCGTGTGGTGGGCTAAGCGGCTTCGCCGCTTGAAGATCAAAGTGCCCTGATCCCAATCCGCACCGAGGCCCTCGCCGTTTCCGGCGGGGGCCTCGTCGCGTCCGATCGGACTTACGCTGGGCCGGTGGACCTGCTCCTGGCGGAGCGCACCTTCGTTCCGTACGGACCGTCGCACTGGGCGCTGATGGCGTTGATCGTCGTGGGCTCGGTGGTGCTCGCGGTGGTCGGGCGCCGGTACCGCGACAGCGAGGGCGCGCGGTGGTTCGCGCGGGGTTTCGCCCTGGTGATGCTGGCGTTCCTGGTTCCGATGCTGGTCTACCGGCACCTGCCGTCGCAGTGGGACGTCGAGGTCTCGCTGCCGTTCCACCTGTGCGACCTGGCGTGGATGACCGCCGCCTTCGCGCTGTGGACCCGGAGCCAGTGGGCCTACGCGCTCACCTACTACTGGGGGCTCACGCTCACCCCGCAGGCGATGATCACGCCCGCGCTCGACGCCCCGGACTTTCCGCACATCGACTTCATCGACTTCTGGGCGCAGCACCTGGCCGTGGTGTGGGCGGCGGTGTTCCTGACGTGGGGGATCGGGATGCGGCCGGGCTGGCGGGACCTCTGGCGGTCGGCGGCGGTGACGGTCTGCTGGGGCGTGGTGATGCTGGTGTTCAACGAGTGGGCGGGCACCAACTACGGATTCCTCAACAGCAAACCGGAAAACCCCTCGCTGCTGGACCTGATGGGCGGCTGGCCGTGGTACCTGGGCGTCGAGCTCGTCGTCGGGCTGGCCGGCTGGGCGCTGGTGACCTGGCCGTGGACGGTCAGGGCATCGCGAAGCCCTGCTGCCGCCACGCCTCGTAGACCGCGATGGCCGCGGAGTTCGCGAGGTTGAGCGAGCGGTTGCCGGGCAGCATCGGGATGCGGACCGGCACGACGTAGTCGGCGCTGAGGATCTCGGACGGCAGCCCCACCGACTCCGGGCCGAACATCAGCACGTCGCCGGGCTGGTAAGCGACCGTCTCGTAGGAGCGCTCGGCCGCGGAGGTGAACGCGTAGACCCGCTGCGGGCGCAGGGCCGCCCACACGTCGTCGAGATCCGGGTGGACGTGCAGGGCGGCCCGGTCGTGGTAGTCCAGCCCCGCACGTCGGAGTTTCGCGTCGTCCACCGAGAACCCGAGCGGCTCGACCAGGTGCAGCGCGGTCCCCGAGCCCGCGGCCATGCGGATCGCGTTGCCGGTGTTTCCGGGGATCTCGGGGTGGTAGAAGACGACGTGGAACATCGGGCCCTTTCAACTGCGGTCTCGGGGTCGTGCGCGGTTGCCGCCGCGCACGAGCCTCCGCCGAATCGTAGTTACCCCGCGATCACACGAGACCGCCCGTGGCGGACACGGTCGCTCCGGTGATCCAGCCTGAGTCCGGCCCGGTCAGCACGGCCACGACGCCCGCGATGTCGGCGGGCAGCCCGAGCCTGCCGAGCGGGATCATCGCGGCCGTCGCGGTCAGCTGCTCCGCGGGCACGGCGGCGCGCAGCAGGTCGGTGTCGGTCGGCCCGGGGGCGACGGCGTTGACGGTGATGCCGCGCGGGCCGAGCTCCTTCGCCGCTACGCGGGTGAACTGCTCGACCGCCGCTTTGCTCGCGGCGTAGACGGCTTCGCCGGGAGTGGCGTAGGCGGTGCTCATGCTGGAGACGTTCACGATCCGGCCGCCCTCGCGCATCCGCCGGGCGGCGTGCTGGATCGCGAGGAACGTGCCCTTGGCGTTGACCGCCATGATCCGGTCGTAGTCGGTCTCGGCGACGTCTGTGATCGGCGCGTGGGACGGGACGCCCGCGTTGTTGACGAGGACGTCCAGGTGGTCGAAGTGCTCGTCGGCGGTGGTGAAGATCCGCTCGACCTGCGCGGGGTCGGCCAGGTCCGCCCGCACGGCGTGGACCCGGTCGCCGAGTCCGGCCCGCAACCGCTCGGCCGCGGTCCTGTCGGTGGCGTAGCTGAAGACCACGGTCGCCCCGTCGGCGGCGAGCCGTTCGACGACGGCCCGTCCGATGCCTCGGGAACCTCCGGTGACGATCGCGGTCTTTCCTGTCATTCGCTGCATGCTTCGACGTTGTCAGCCATTGCGGAAGACTCGCTTCCGCGATGGCGGGGACACTGGCGGCATGCTGGAAACCTCGGCCCGCCTGCTGCGGTTGCTCTCGCTGCTGCAAGCCCGCCGCGACTGGCCGGGCCCCGAGCTCGCGTCCCGCCTCGGCGTCTCGACCAGGACTGTCCGAGCCGATGTCGATCGCCTGCGCGGGCTCGGCTACCCGGTGCACGCCACGCCCGGAGCGGCAGGCGGCTATCGCCTGGGCGCGGGCGCCGTCCTGCCGCCGCTGCTGCTCGACGACGACGAGGCGGTCGCGGTCGCGATCGGCCTGCGCAGCGCGGCGGGCGGAACCGTGTCCGGCATCGAGGAGAGTTCGGCGCGGGCACTGGCGAAGCTGGACCAGGTCCTGCCGTCCAGGCTGCGGCACCGGATCGGCGCGCTCCAGACCCACGTCGAGCCGACAGCGGGCTCCGGGCCGACCGCCCCGGTGCTGTCCGCGCTGGCCGCGGCCTGCCGCGACCGCGAGCGGCTGCGCTTCGACTACCGGTCCCACGGCGAGGCGGCCAGCGTCCGGGACGTCGAGCCGCACCGGCTGATCCACTCCGGACGCCGCTGGTACCTGGTCGGCTGGGACGTCGAGCGCGACGGCTGGCGCACGTTCCGCGCCGACCGCATCTCGCCGCGCGTCCCGAACGGCCCGCGCTTCGCGCCGCGCGACCCGCCGGAGGGCGGTTTCGCGGCCCACCTGGCCAGGGGAGTCGCCGGAGTCCTGTGGAACTACCGCGCGAAGGTCCGCGTGCACGCGCCCGCGGCGGAGGTGACCGGCCGCGTGCCGGAGACCTGGCCGGTCACCTCCGCCGACGACCGCGGCTGCCTGCTCGACGCGGGCGCGGACACCCCGGCGCTGCTGGCGGTCTACCTCGCCGGGCTCGGCCTGGACTTCGACGTCATCGACGCACCCGAGCTGCGCGAGGCGCTTCGCGGCCTCGCCGCCCGCTGCGACCGGGCAGCCGCGTTCAGTACCGGTTGAACCGCGCGTCCGCGTTGAGCGCGGCGTCGATCACCTTCGCCGGGACCTTGCTGCCGGTCTGGCTGCGCGCGAGCTGCCCCGGGGTCGGCAGCGACTTCTTGTCCGGCCAGGACTCGGGCTTCCAGAGCGAGGAGCGGGCGAACGCCTTCCGGCAGTGCAGGAACAGCTCCCGCACGTGGATCCGCACCGCCAGGGTCGGCACCACGCCCTCCACGGCGAGCCGGGGAAGGTACGGGGCGTCGGCGACGATCTCGGCGGTGCCGTTGACCCGCAGCGTCTCGCCGACGCCGGGGACGATGAACAGCATCCCGACCTGCGGCTGCTGCAGGACGTTGCGCAGGCTGTCGAGCCGCCGGTTGCCCTTGCGGTCGCCGAAGGCGAGCGTGTGCTCGTCGAGCACCAGGACGCTGCCCGGCGGGTCACCGCGCGGGGAGACGTCGCAGGTGCCGTCCGCTGCGGTGGTGGCCAGCAGGAAGAACGGGCTGGCCGCGATGAACCGGCCGGATTCGGCGTCGATGTGGTCGATCGCCTTCTCGGCGATCGCCCGGTTCGGTTCGGAGACGAACTCCCGCAGTTCGGCTTCGGTCCGCAGCACCCTGGTCATGCCCGGTCTCCTTCGCGGTCGGCTGGTTAGGTCAGCCTAACTTGCGAAGGTGGTTGTTCGTCACACCTCGCGCGCCATCAGATCTTCCGCGCTCTCCCGGCGGATCCACAGCTCGGGTTCCCCGTCGCCGATGGCGATCACGGGCGGGCGGCGGACCGAGTTGTAGGTCGAGGCCATCGAGTGGTGGTAGGCCCCGGTGCACGGCACGACCAGCAGATCGCCCGCGGCGATGTCACCGGGCAGAACGGCGTCGCGCATCAGCACGTCGCCCGCTTCGCAATGCCGCCCCACCACAGTCGCGGGCGCTACCGGCGCGGAGCTCGCCCGCCCCAGCAGCCGCACCGCGTAGCGGGCGCCGTAGAGCGCCGGTCGGGGGTTGTCGGAGAATCCGCCGTCCACGGCGACGAAAGTGCGCACCCCGCGCTTGACCGTGATCACGCGGTAGACGGTCAGCCCGGCCCTGGCGGCGATCGCCCTGCCGGGCTCGACCACCAGCCGGGGCGCGGCCAGCCCGTGCTTCCGGCACTCCTGGGCCAGCACGTTCTTGACCCGGCAGCCGAACCCGCGCAGGTCGAAGTTCACGGCGTGGCCGCCGCCGAGATCGAGCTGCGGCAGCGTGACGCCGTGCCGGACGGCGATCTCGGCGAGGAACCCGGCCAGCGCGCGCACCGCCCGCTCGTAGACCTCGACGTCGGTGATCTGCGAACCGAGGTGGCAGTGCAGGCCGACGAGGTTGAGCAGCGGCTTGCTCCGCACCCGCCGCACCGCTTCGGCGGCCTGCCCGCTCGCGAGCGAGAACCCGAACTTCTGGTCTTCGACGCCGGTGGCGACCGCGCGGTGGGTGTGCCCGTCGATGCCCGGCGTGACCCGGATCAGCACGTCCTGCCGGCGAGTCGCCAGCGCGCCCAGCAGGTCGATCTCGTCGGGCGAGTCGAGCACGATCCGGCCGACCCCGGCGTCGAGCGCGGCCCGCAGCTCGTGGTCGGGTTTGGCGTTGCCGTGCAACATGATCCGGCCCGGCGGAAACCCGGCGGAGGTGGCCGTCGCGAGTTCCCCGGCGGAGCACACGTCGAGCGAGAGCCCCTCACCGGCGAGCAGCTTGGCCATCCGGCGGCACAGGAAAGCCTTGCCAGCGAAGGCGATTTCGGCGTCCGGGAGGGCGGCGCGGTACGCCCGGCAGCGGGCCCGCAGCGTCGCGGTGTCGACGACGTAGCCGGGGGTGTCGAAGCGCTCGGCGAGCCCGGTCAGCGACGTCCCGCCCACGGTGATGTCACCGCCGGGCAGGGCCTGGGCGCGGTCCGGCCAGCGGCCGGGGTCCAGGTGTTCCGGGAGGAAGTTGCGGAAGGTCGGGATCAGCTCGGCGAGGGTCACGGGAGGTCCTTCGAGTCGGGGCGGGACGTGTTCAGGACTACTCCGCGAGCGCGCCACCGCGATCGTTCCGAGCACGGCCCTGACGGTGGCCGCGGCGGTTCTGACGCGCCTTTGACGTTGTTGTGCGTTGCACTTCATCAACCGCATGGCCCTGACCCTGCTGTCGGCGGGAGTGGAGGATGCCGGGGTCGCCCGGGAGATGGAGGAACGTCCTGCCAGCACCGCGCTCGCGTTGCTGGAGGGTGAGCTCGGCGACATGCCCGCATGGGCGGGTTCGAGTCCGGTCGGTCTGGTGTTCGCGGCGCTGCGGACGGCCGGGCGCATGGGCGGCTGGCGGCGGGCGCGGTCGGAGCGGTCTGGTAGAGAAGGGGCATGGCAGGCGCGAAACCGGCGAAGGGGGGCAAGGCAGCGGCAGAGCGGACCGCCGCGGCCGAGCTGCCGGTGGCGCGGGTGCTGGTCGAGGTGCCGCTGCCCGCGCACCTGGACCGGCCGTTCGACTACCTGCTGCCCGACCGCCTGGACGCCGACGCCGTTCCGGGCTGCCGGGTGCGGGTGCGCTTCGGCGGCAAGCTGGTCGACGGGTTCCTGCTCGGGCGGCAGGCCACTTCGGACTTCAAGGGCACGCTGCAGTGGGTCGAGCGCGTGCACTCGCCGGAACCCGTGCTGTCCCCGGAGCTGCTGGAGCTGTCCCGGTCGGTGGCCGCCCGCTACGGCGGGATGCTCAGCGACGTGGTGCGGCTCGTGGTTCCGCCCCGGCAGGCCAAGGTCGAGAAGGAGGCCCCGTCCGAGCCGGCGCCGCCACCCCCGCGTCCGCGGGCCGAGGCGTGGTCCCGGTACCGGCTCGGGGAGTCCTTCCTGGACGCGGTGCACGCCGGCCGCGCGGCCCGCGCGGTGTGGCAGGCGCTGCCCGGTGAGGACTGGCCCGCGCGCCTCGCCGAGGCGGCGGCGACCGCCGCTGCCGCCGGACGCGGTGCGGTCATCGCGGTTCCCGACCACCGCGACGTCAAGCGGCTGCGGGCGGCCTGCGCGCACCTGGTCGGGGAGAGCGGGGTCGTGGCGCTGACCTCCGACCTCGGCCCGGCGGAGCGCTACCGGCGGTGGCTCGCGGTGCTGCGGGGCGCGGTCCGGGTGGTCGTCGGCACCCGCGCTGCGATGTTCGCGCCGGTGCGCGACCTCGGCCTGGCCGTGGTGTGGGACGACGGCGACGACCTGCACAGCTACCCGCAGGTGCCGTTCCCGCACGCGCGGGACGTGCTGACCCACCGCGCGCACGCGGCCGGGGCGTCGCTGGTCGTCGGCGGCTTCGCCCGCACCGCCGAGGCCGAGCTGCTGGTCGAGTCGGGCTGGGCGCACGAGGTCGTCGCGCACCGCGACCAGGTCCGCGCGTCCGCGCCCCGGGTGACCGCCATCGGCGAGGACGACACGCAGCTCGCCCGGGATCCCGCCGCCCGCGCGGCACGCCTCCCTTCGGTCGCCTTCGAAGCCGCCCGCGACGCGCTGCGCGCCGGGGCGCCGGTGCTGGTGCAGGTCCCGCGGCGCGGTTACGTCCCGGCGCTGGCCTGCGGCGACTGCCGGGAGAGCGCGCGGTGCCGGCGCTGC
>NZ_BAAAUX010000017.1:0-22180 GCF_039534165.1 Saccharopolyspora taberi
GGGCCCGGGGGCGGAGCCTGCTGGTGCGGGCCGGGGCCCGGCCGGGCCGGACCCGGCGAAGCCGGGCCGGGGCCGCGCCGGGGCGGCGGCCCCTGGGGCGGTTGGTTGCTCATGGCCCGCCATTGTGTCTACCGGGATCCAGCAGGAACACCCCCACCCCGCACCCGGCAGCCCGACGGTGGCCATCGTCGGTGGTCAGCGCGGTGACGTACGTCCTCTAATCACGTCGTGCTCCATCCGGCCAGACCGGCAGCCCACGTCGCCGGGCCACCAGCCCGAGCCGGACCCGAATCAGGCGTGGAGGTCCTTGATGAGGACGTCGAACACGGGCGAACCCGGCAACGGGTTGCGCTTCTGCGCGACCTTGCGCCACCCCCAGCTCGCGTACGCCTGCTGTGCGGGGGCCGCAGCCGGCTGGACGGTAAGGGTCGCGCGCTGTTCCGGACGATCCGCGAGCACGAGGTCGTGCAGGGCCGACGCAACTCCGGCACGCCGCCACTCGGCGCGAACCAGCAGCTCGATCAGAACGAAGGTCCGCCCCGGCGGTTCGTCGGTGACGCCGGATTCGACCTCGGTGGTGAGATCGGTCCACCACGGAGCACCGGGTGGCATGGTCAGACCGAAGCTGAACCCAGCCATGCGCCCATCCTGAGCACGTGCGATGACCAGGCTCGCCCCCGCACGCCGGTGCTGGACGGCGAACCGGTCCTTGAAGAGGCGAACGTGCTCGTCGCCGTACTCGTAGGGCGGCTCGGCGAACGCTTCCCGGAAGACCTCGCCCAGCTCGTCAGCGAGGCTGCCCGCGTCCTCGGCCGGGACGCGGTGGAACTCGGCGACGGGCACCACGTCACCGTACCGAGCACTTCTAATCGCGTCGTGCGCCATCCGGCCAGACCACCGAGACCGGCAACCCGCGTTGCCGGGCCGCCACGACGACGTCGGCGGTTCCGCCGTAGCCGCGGGCGGGCTGGCCATCCCAGACGGCGACGAGGCGATCGGCTTCGGTGAGCATCCGCACGCTGGCGTCCATGTGCGCTTCGGAGTCCGACTCGACGTGGTCGAGCCGGATGACATCAGCTGCCTGTCCGAGCAGGAAGTCGTAGGTGGTGTGGTGCCCCTCAGGGAGCCCGTCGCGGTACTCCGCCGCCGGCACGATCGCGATCAGACGGCCGCCGTGGTCAAGCACCGCACTCGCGAACAGAGCGTCCGCTCCATCAGCGAGGCAACTCAAGCCCACGAGGTCTTCCGGCGCTACCCGAGCGACCTCGGCGCGAAGGGCTTCATCGATGAGCTGCTCCGTCCGCAGCGGCAACCCGCGGTGCCCTGAGATCGCAAGTCGAATCAATGGTTTTCCTTGCCGTATAGCGGGGAAAGCGCTTGGTCCAGTTGCGCCAAAGCGCGGGTCTTCGGACTGGTCAGGGCAGCAGCCGCGGCCGAGAACGCCGTTTCGGAAGCTGTTCGATCCCCGAGTGCGGCCAGAGCGGTCGATTGGTAGCGCGCGACCTTGGCAGTGGTGAACGGAAACACCCATGGCCATTGCGGCTCGTCGCCGCTCTGCGAAGCCAGCTTTTCGGCCCTTCGAAGCGCAGCAATGGTCGACCCCCGGTCCCGCAGATGCGAGTAAGCCACGGCTTCCAGGGAGGCGAGCCATGCGCGTGCGCTGTTCGGGGCACGGCGGTCGAGATGGGCACTTGCCTTCTGGACCAGACCGATTCCGCTACGGGCGTCTCCGGATTCAACCGCGTAGTGGCCGAGGCTCGCTGTCATGTAGGAAACCAGGAGCGGGTGATTCGCCTTCTTGGCGAAGTGAATGCTGTCGGTGTACCGGCGACGCGCGGCGAGTCCGTCCCCGGTTTCGGCAGCGAGCCACGCGGCGAGCCCGGCGGTCTCGCTGAGGAGGGCGAACGCTCCAGCACCGGAAGACCTGCCCTCGACTTCGTTCGCAGCCAAGCGAAGATGCGCCTCGACAGCTGGCCGGAGCGACTGGGAGGAGATGTACGACTCCATTCTCCGGTAGTGCTGAGTAGGACCCGCCATAGCCGCGAGAAGATCGGTGGCCGACTCGATGGCGGGCCGCGACCACTCGGTCAATGCTCCGACAGACGCAGCCGGCCACCGGATCACGCCGCGTTCCCAATTGCCCACATGGTTCGCGGCGGCGGTGACCCTCCCGGTGGTTGCGTAAACCTCGCGATTGACCAACTCCGCGAGCTCCTGCCGAGTCAGGGGGTGCCCAGAGGAAGATGGGGAGTCGAGGCGCTCGCGGGCTGCTCGCAACTGCTCGTTGCATTCGGGCACGGTCGGTCCTCTCTGCGATCACCCGCAATGTAGCGAGGTTGCCGCGTAGGGCAAAGTCAACTCTCCCCCTGATCTCCCCTGGCTTTCCTGGTCTTCTCCGTTTCCGCTTTCGCCGCCGCGGGACACAGTCGCCTTATGAGCCGAGAGACAAGCGACCGCAGGCATCTGCCGATGGCCTGGCATGTCGAAGACGTCTCGCCCGCCGAGGTCTACACGTTCCGCTGGGGTCGGGGTGCGGGGTACTTCACCGTGCACGCCGGTGACATCGGTGCCAGCCACAGCAACGAGCGTCTGGTGGACACAGTCCGCGCCGCGAGCGA
This sequence comes from Saccharopolyspora taberi, assembly GCF_039534165.1. NCBI lineage: Bacteria > Bacillati > Actinomycetota > Actinomycetes > Pseudonocardiales > Pseudonocardiaceae > Saccharopolyspora > Saccharopolyspora taberi. Next base: position 2,619 of record NZ_BAAAUX010000017.1, read on the forward strand.
CTGGGCCACCGAAGCCGATGTCACGGCGCACGCCAAACGGTGGCTTCGCGCGACTGCCCATGCGCGCCCTCTCCGGCCTTAACCCCCGAAAGCGGCGACCCGCGTCCTCCCCGTTCCCCGCGCCGGGTCGCCTGGCCGGGCCGCACCGTTCCCCGGCGGTGCGGTCCGGCCCCGTGACGTCATCGAGGTGCCATGCGATTGTCCGTCCACCGCCGGATTCCCAAGCTCCCCGCTTCCCAGCCGGTCCTCGGCGAACAGCGGGAGAAGGTCGCGAGCCTGTTCCGGGACGCCTACGAACGAGGCGCATACGCAGGATCTGGCCGGTGTGTACCGGGCGACGGTGACCGTGACCGGTCACCGCGGGCAGCACCCCGGAGTGACCATCGACGCCGTCCGAACCTCCTGGGACGAGCCAGCCACGCGCGCCCTGCGGGAAGCGCTCCACCTCGCCCCCGCTACTCCCCAATCGCCGTAGCGGTCCCGCTGACGCGGATCCCCGCGGCGCCGGGCGGGATGTCGACCACCAGCCGGCTCGGGCGTCCCATGTCCTCGCCCTGGTGGATGGTGACCCGCCCCGGCGGCGCGACGAGCCCCAGCTCCCGCAGGTAAGCGCCGAACGCGGCAGCCGCCGCGCCCGTGGCCGGGTCCTCGAAGACGCCGCCCGGCGGGAACGGGTCGCGGGCGTGGTACTGGCCGTCCTCACCTCGCCAGACCAAGTGCACGGTGGTCCAGTGCTGGTCGGCCATGAGCGCGCCGAGGGCTGCCTGGTCGTAGTCGAGGTCGGCGAGGCGTTCGCGGGTCGCGGCGGCGAGGACCAGGTGGTCGTTGCCCGCGTTGGCGATGCGCGGTGGCAGCGACGGGTCCAGGTCGGCGGTGTCCCAGCTGAGCGCGGCCAGGGCGGTTTCCAGGTCCGCCGACTCGGCTTCGCGGACCGACGGGGCGACGCTGGTCAGGGTCGCGTTGACCCGGCCTTCCTCCACCCGCGTGTCGACGGCGACCTCGCCCGCCGGGGTGGTGAGCACGAACTCGCCCACGCCGTCGCGGTCGGCCAGCGCCACCGCCGTGGCGATCGTGGCGTGGCCGCAGAACGCGACCTCGGCGAGCGGGCTGAAGTAGCGGATCCGGTACCGGCGCGGTCCCAGCTCGGCGACCAGGAACGCGGTCTCGGAGTAGCCGACCTCGGCCGCGGTGCGCTGCATCCACTGCTCGGTGGCGCCGGTCGCGTCGAGCACGACCCCGGCTGGGTTGCCGCCCTCGCCGTCGCGGTCGAAGGCGCTGTATCGGAGCACGTCGTTGTTCATAGCTCTCAGCCTGCGTCGCGCAGTAGCATCATGTCCAACGATGACTTTCGATGTACGCGATCGGACTTCTCGATGGATACCCGCCTTCTCCGCAGCTTCCTGGCCGTCGTCCGCACCGGTGGGATCACGGCTGCCGCGGCCGAGCTCGCCTACGTGCAGTCCACGGTCACCGCGCACGTCCAGTCGCTGGAACGCCAGGTGGGAGCCCGGCTGCTGGACCGGTCCGCCTCCGGTGTCGTGACCACCGCCGCCGGCGAGCGGCTGGCCGAGCACGCCCGCCGGATCGTCGACCTGGAGGACCGTATGTTCGCCGAGCTGGCCGACGCCGACCGTGCTCCGGCGGGCGCGGTCCGCCTGGCCGCGCCGGAGTCGGTGTGCGCGTACCGGCTGCCGCCGGTGTTCGCCGCGGTCGCCGAGCGGTTTCCCGACGTCCGGCTGTCGCTGCGGCCCGCCGCGACCCGCGCGGCGCTGAACGCGCTCGCGGATCGCGGTGCCGACCTGGCGTTGATCTTCGAACCGTCCGCCTCCGGCGAGGACCTGGACGTGACCGACCTCGGCCCGCAGCGCATGTCGCTCATCGCCGCGCCGACGACCGGGCTTCCGGCCAAGCGGCGGGTCACCGTGGGGGAACTGGCCAGCACCGGGGTCCTGCTGATGGAAGAAGGGTGCGGCTACAGCGACGAACTCGCCGGGCTGCTCCCCACCGACCCACCCAGGTTCGGCAGCGTCGAGACGGTCAAGCGCTGCGCGGAAGCCGGGCTCGGCGTTGCCCTGCTACCGACGGCCACGGTCGAGCCGGAACTGGCCGACGGACGGCTCGTCGAGCTGCGCCCGCCGAAGATCAGCCAGCAGCACTTGTGGTTGGTGCGCTCACGAAGTCGGTGGCTGTCCCCCGCCGTCCGCGCCGTGCGGTCGGTGCTCGCCGACGCGCTGAGCGCCTAGGCTTTCCGCAGGCGCAGCACGAGGAAATCGGGCTGGTGGTTCAGCCGCTCGAAGTACTCCGGGTACCGCTCGCGCATGCTTTCGGCCGGCCTGGGCTCGACGAGCCGTTCGATGAGGAACCCGGAATCCGTTGCCGCCGCGCACAGGCTGGACAGCGGCTCGCGCCAGTACCGGACCGTCGTCCCGCCGCCGACTCCCCAGGTGTCGGTTTCCAGGACGACATCGAAGTACGAGCCGCCCTTGCGCACCCAGTCCATCGTCGGGTGCTGCGTGGAGAGCACGAGCGATCCACCTGTCCGCAGAACCCGGTGGAATTCGGCGAAAGCGGCACGCCTGTCGTCGGCGTGGTGGATGGCCATCGCGCACAGCACCAGGTCGAATTCCTCGGCAGGCCAGGGAAGTTCCTCCCCGAGCCGGGCCTGGTCGATCCGCGCGCGGTCGCCCACCCGCTTCCTGGCGAGCTCGACCATCGCCGGACTCGCATCGAAACCGACGACTTCCGCGCCGCGGCCGAGCAGTTCCTCCGCGTAGAGCCCCGGACCGCAGGCCGCGTCGAGCACCCGCTTGCCCCGGACATCCCGGAGGACTTCCAGTACGGCGGGACGGTCGTAGTGCGCGTTGTAGGGGCTGTCCGACGCGTGCCGCTCGAATTCCGATCCCATGACGTCGTATGGTGACCAGAGATCCATTTCCGGCAGGCTACCCCTGCGCCGACACCAGACGTGCGTACCGCACGCCCGCCGCGAGCAGCACCAGCCCCGCGCACAGGAACGCCGCCACCCGCGCGAATCCGTCCAATGTGGCCAGATCGAACAGGAACAGCTTCGCCAGCGACACCGACATCAGCACCATGCCCGCCACCCGCAGGTGGGTGCGGCGGATTCCGCGCAGCAGCAACGCGATCGCCGCGACCACCCAGCTCAGGGTGATCAGGATGTGCGCGGTGAGGAAGCCGGTCCGGTCGTCGCGGAACAGCTGCACCAGGGCCATCGTCGCGCCGGCGGTGCCGTAGAGCAGCACGATCCCGGGCAGGACCCACAGCCCGGTCGAGTCGCGGCTGAGCACTTCCAGGCGGACTGCGGTGAGCGGGACGAGCAGCGCGACCGCCGCGATCATCAGGCCCACCAGGACACCGACGATTCCCCTTGGCTCGGCCACGTCCAGCAGCGCCAGCACCGGAACCTCGTGGAACAGCGCGATGACGGACCCGAACGCCCCGAACGCCAGCGCGCCGACCAGAACTCCGCCGCTGCGCAAGGAGAACGCGCCGAGCGTCAGCAGCAGCGCCTCGCACAGCAGCGCGGTCGCCCACGCCGACGGGTCGATGAAGATCATCGTCGCCTGCACCGCCGCGACCGCCGCGGCTCCCCCGGCTGCGGCGACGAACGCGCGGGTCAGGCGCTCCCGCAGGACGTAGCGGCCGACCACCCAGACCGCGGCCAGCACCACGGCCACGGCCGCGGCGATCAGGCCCGCGTTGGTCCGCTCGACCAGCGGAGCCGCCAGCAGCGCGGGCGCGGGCGCGGCGACGAGCAGGCCGATCGCGGTGACCTGGTCGACCCGGCCGAACCCGGCGGTGACCACGGCGGCCACCACCCCGAGCAGCGACACCACGAGCACCGCGACCGCCGTGGTCCCGCCGTCGGCCGGGAACGTCAGCGCCCAGACGTCGGCCACCAGCGCGGCCAGCACGCACGGAATCCCCGCCGCCAGCGCGAGTCCGCGCCAGCCGTGCCGGAGCTGCACCGGAGCGGCGGCGACCTGCAGCACCAGCAGGAAACCGACCAGCAACGCGTCCGGCTGCCCGGTGATCAGCGGCGCGCACGCGGCGCAGCCGACGACCACGCCGATCGCCGGCCCCTGCGCGCGCCATCGGTCCGCGAGCGCGAGACCGGCGCCCGCCACGAGCAGTCCAAGGCCGAGCCCGGCGAGCTTCGGCAGGTACGCGTACAGCGCCGTGGCGGCCACGACCGTCAGGTGCAGCGCGGCGAATCCCGTTGCGGCGACGGCATAAGCGCCCACCTTGCCGGTCGGCCTGCGGTGCACCCACATCGCCACGCCGATCAGCGCGGCGCCCAGCAGCGCACCACCGCCGACGCGCAGTCGCGGGGTCAGCCAGCCCTGCTGGGCGGCGAGCACCAGCAGGAAGACCACGCCCAGCAGCGTCACCGCGCCACCCGCGACCGCGAGGACCTGGCTCGTCGTCACGGTCGGTCCGGTCCGGCGCGGCGGCGCGGGAGGTGGCGCGAACTGCTGCGGATACGGCTGGAACGGCGGCGGCATCTGCTGGGGATGCGGCATCGGCGCGGGCGGCTGTTCCGGCGGCGGCTGGGGATGCGGTTGTTCCGGCGCAGGCTGCTGGAGGTGCTGTTCCGGCGCCTGGAGATGCGGCTGTTCCACTGCTGGCTGAGCAGCCGTGGTCTGGGCTGTCGCGGGATGCCCAGTCGCTGGCTGAGCTGTCGCGGCCTGCCCAGTCGCGGGATGCCCAGCCGCGGCCTGCCCAGTCACGGGATGCCCAGCCGCGGCCTGCCCAGTCGCGGGCTGCGCAGTCGCGGGCTGAGCAGTCGTGGCCTGGGGCGGGACGGGCTGGAACGCCTGCGCGGAGTGGGCGTTGAGCTGCTCGCCCAGCTCGGCCAGCCTGCGTCCGATGGCCACCAGCTCTCCGGCGACCTGCGGTAACGAACCGGGATCCGACATGAGGCCCAAGTGTTTTCCACCAGGCCGGGACCACGCATCTGTAGGACTACTCAGATGCCGGTCGCGGCCGGAAATCGCGTTGCCGCACAGGCTGGCCGACGCCGACAATCCGCCCATGACCTCGGCGTTCCTCTCCGGCTTACTCGCCGGATACGGGATCGCCCTGCCCGTGGGCGCGGTCGCCGTCCACCTGGTCGCGCTCACCGCACGGACGTCGTGGCTCGTCGGGGTTTCCGCAGCGCTGGGCGTGGCGACCGTGGACGGGCTCTACGCGTTGCTCGCCGTGCTCGGCGGAAACGCGATCGCGGGCCCGATCCGCGCGGCCTCCGGAGTGCTGCCGGTCATCGCGGGCTTGGTGCTGATCGGGCTCGCGGCGCGCACGGTCCGGACAGCGATCACCCAGCACCGCAAGCAGATCGAAACGGGCGACGAGCGGACCGGTCCGCTGCGTGCGTACGCGACGCTGGTCGGCCTCACCGCGCTCAACCCCGCGACCATCGTCTACTTCGCCGCGTTGGTCGCGGGCGGCCCCCGGACCGGGACCGGCGCCGAGCAGGCCGTGTTCGTCGTCGCCGCCACCGCCGCTTCCGCGAGCTGGCAGCTGCTGGTCGCGACCGGCGGTTCGGTGCTCGGCCGCGTGCTGACCGGAGCGCGCGGCCGGCTGTGGACGGCGGTGGTGTCGGGGGCCGTGATCTTCGCCTTGGGCGTGGACCTGCTCGTGCGCTGACCGTCAGGCCCGCGCACTACTGTGACCTCGTGCGATTCGGTGTGCTGGGCCCGCTTGCGGTGTGGACTTCCGGCGGTGATCCGGTCCAGGTCCCGGAGGCGAAGGTCCGGGCGCTGCTGGCCGTCCTGCTCGCTGCGGAGGGCAGGCCGGTGCCGGTCGACCGGATCGCCGACGAGCTGTGGGGCGACGATCTCCCCGGCGACCCCGCCAACACCCTCCAGACCAAGGTGTCGCAGCTGCGCCGCGCGCTGGACCGGGCCGAGCCGGGCGCTCGGAAGCTGGTCGTGCACCAGGCCCCGGGCTATCGGCTCGCGGCCGAGTCCGTGGACGTCCGGCAGTTCCGGGAGCTGGCCGGCGCCGCCCGGCTCGCCGGTACCCCGGGGGAGAAGGCGCGGCTGCTCACCGAAGCCCTCGCGCTGTGGCGGGGTCCGGCGTTCGCCGACTTCGCCGACGAACCGTTCGCGGCGGCGTCGGTGCAACGGTTGGACGAGGAACGCCTTGCCGCCGCTGAAGAACTCGCCGAAGCCCGGCTGGAGCTGGGCGAGCACGACGCGGTCATCGGCGAACTCGGCGAGCTGATCGCCCGCCATCCGCTGCGGGAGCGGTCGCGCGGCCTGCGGATGCGCGCGCTGTACCAGGCCGGGCGGCAGGGCGAAGCGCTCGCCGACTTCACCGAGCTGCGGACCCGGCTGGCCGACGACCTCGGAATCGGCCCCGGACCGGAACTGTCCGGCCTGCACCAGGCGATCCTGCGGCACGAGCTGCCGCGCCCGGCGGCTCCGGCCCGGACGAACCTGCCCGCACCGGTCACCGAACTGGTCGGGCGCACCGGCGCGGTGGCCGCGATCCGGTCGCGGCTGGGCGCGGCGCGGCTGGTCACGCTGACCGGGCCGGGCGGCGTCGGCAAGACCCGGCTGGCCGAGGAGTGCGCGCGGGGCCTGGTGGACGACTTCGCCGACGGGGTGTGGCTGGTCGAGTTCGCGGGGGTCCGCGACGGCTGGGTGGCCGCGGCCGTGGCGACCGCGCTCGGAGTCCGGGAGGAGGCCGCGCCCGCGGGCCCGCCGCCCGCCGGGCTCGCCGACCGGCTCGTGGAAGTGCTGCGCGGCAAGGAGATCCTGCTCGTCCTGGACAACTGCGAGCAGCTGGTCGAGCCGCTGGCCGAGCTGGTCGCCCGGCTGCTTCGCGCCGCGCCGGGGCTGCGCGTGCTGGCCACGAGCCGGGAACCGCTGGGCCTGGCCGGTGAGGTGCTGTGGGCGGTCGCCCCGCTCGACGTCCCGGAGGTACCACCCGCCGACCGCTCCGACGAGCAGGTGCTCGCCGCCGTCCGCGACTTCGCCGCGGTGCGGCTGTTCACCGCCCGCGCCGCGGCCACCTCGGACTTCGTCCTCGACGCGGGCAACGCGCGGGCGGTGGCCGCACTCTGCCGCGGGCTGGACGGCATCCCGCTGGCGCTGGAGCTGGCCGCCACCAGGGTGCGCGCGCTCGGCGTGCACGAGGTGCTGGAACGACTCGACGACCGGTTCCGCCTGCTGGTCAAGGGACATCGCGACGCCCCGGCCCGGCAGCGGACCCTGCGCGCGGTGATCGACTGGAGCTGGGGCCTGCTGACCGAGGCGGAGCGGACCGTGCTGCGGCGCCTGGCCGTGCACGCCGAGGGCTGCCGGCTCGACGCCGCCGAGGCGGTGTGCTCGGGCGAGGGCGTGCGGCCCGAGGAGGTCGCCGACCTGCTGGACCGGCTGGTCGACCGCTCGCTGGTGGTGTGCCGCCCGGGCCCGCGCTACCGCCTGCTCGAATCGGTCACCGCCTACTGCCTGGAACAGCTCGCGGCCGAAGGGGAACTGCAACGGCTGCGGGACCGCCACGCGCGCTTCTACCTGGAGCTGGCCGAACGCGCCGATCCGCGGCTGCGCGGGCCGGAGCAGCGGCGCTGGCTCGAACGCCTGGACGCCGACGCCGCGAACCTGCGCAGCGCCCTGGAAACCCTTGGCGGACAAGCGGATCGGCTGGTGCGCGCGCTGCTCTGGTACTGGTTCCTGCGCGGGAGGTTCGGCGAAGCGCGTCAGGCGTTGCGCTCGGACGAGCCCGACGTGGCCGCATGGAGGGCGGCGCTGGGGGTGCTGGCCGGGGATCCGGTTGACGAGGACGCTTTCGCGCGGGCCGACGACATCGCCGATCCGGCGCTGCGAGCGCGGGTGCGGTGGTTCCTCGGCTACGTCAAGTCCACCATCGGCGATCTCGCCGACGGCGAGGTGTTCACCGAGCGCGCGCTGCGCGAGTTCCGGGCGCTCGACGACCGGTGGGGCATCGCGGCGGCGCACAGCGACCGCGCGAGCCAGGCGATGAGCAAGGGCGATTTCGCCGCCGCCCGGCGGGAAGCGCGGCTCAGCGCCGAGCTGTTCGCCGAACTCGGCGACCGCTGGGGACAGTTGCAGGCGTCGTTCGCCCTCGGGTCGCTGGCCGAGACCGGCGGCGACCACGAGCAGGCGGCCCGGCTGCACCGCGAGGGCCTGCGCAAGGCCGAGGAGCTGGGGTTGCTGCCCGAGGTCGCCTACCAGCTGACCTGGCTCGGCCGGGTCGCCCTGCTCTCCGGCGACTTCGAACAGGCGCAGGACTACCACGAGCGGGCCGTGCGGCTAGCCGCCGAACAGGGCTTCCGGTCCGGGGAGCTCTACGCCGAAACCGGGCTCGCGCTGGGCGAACGCAGGCGGGGCAGGCTCGACCGGGCCGAGACGCACCTGCGGAAAGTGCTGGCCTGGTACCGGGAATCCGGTTTCCACCCCAGCTGCGCGCTCATCCTGGCCGAGCTCGGTTTCGTCGCCGAGCTGCGCGGCGACGCCGCGGGCGCGTTGCGTTGGCATGCCGAGGGATTCGCCCTCGCACGGCGCAGCGGCGACCCCCGCGCGCTCGCGCTGGCGGGCGAAGGTCTCGCCGGGGCGCACGCGCTGTCCGGCGACCACGTCCGCGCCGCCCGGCTGCTGGGGGCGGCGGCGAAGGCGCGGGAGTCCGTGGGGACTCCGCTGCCGAAGGCGGAGTCCGGCGACGTTGACCGGATCACCGAGGCCGCGCGCGCAGCGCTCGGCGGTCCGGCTTTCGAGGCGGAGTTCGGCCACGGCGGCCAACAAACCATCGCGGAGGCCAGCGGGCTTTGAGCCTTTAAGCGGCAAAGCCGCTTAGCCCACCCGACCAACCGGCACCGCCGCGGGTTCTCAGGCGTTCCTCGGCGAGGACAGCTTTTTCCGTCGTATTGGACATACGTCGGAAAAAGATCCCGCAGCCGAGGGACGCCTGAGGTTCCGCCACCCGCACCGCCAAGCAGAGCGAGTTCACCCCTTAATAACCTCATAAAGACTGGTCCAGCTGTCCTTGCCGTGCCCTGCCGCGATGGCCCGGTCATAGTGCGACTTGACAGCCTTCGGCAGTTCCAGGTCGATTCCCGCCGCCTTCGACGCTTCGACGATGTGGTCCGCCGTCGCGCCCATCATGGTCACGTTGGCCTGGTCTCCCGGGTGCTCGCCGTCCTGCACCGCCTTCGCCGCCTCCGGAAGGAAGTACGCGACGAGGCCGAAGGTTTCCTTCGCCCACGGCGCGTACTCCGTCGCCGGCACTCCTGCCGATGCCAGCAGCGCCGTCGCGTGCAGGAAGGCCGACAGCGACGTGAGGAAGACGTCCAGCTGCGCCTGGTAGTACAGCTGCGCCAGGCCCGCGTCGGTGCCGACGTAGTCGGGCCTGCCGAGCAGCGCCAGCGTCGGCTCGTGCGCGTCGAAGACCTCGCGCGGGCCGCTGTAGTAGACGTAGGCGCCTTCCCCGCCGACCATGCTCTCCGGAACCATGATCCCGCCGGTGATGAACGCCGCCCCGTGGTCGGACGCCCACCGGGCCGCTTCGCGGGTCCGCTCCGGGCTGTCCGAGCTGAGGTTGACGATCACCTTGCCCGCGAGGCTGTCGGTGATGCCGCCGAGGATGTCGTACATCGCCTGGTAGTCGGTCAGGCTCAGCAGCACCAGCCGGGACGCGGCCACCGCCTCGGCCGCCGTCCCGGCCCGGACCGCGCCCCTGTCCACGACTCCGTCGGCGCGGCTCGCGGTCCGGTTCCACACCGTCACCGGGTGCCCGTGCTCCAGCAGGGTGGTGACGACGGCCTGTCCCATCGGGCCGAGGCCGATCACGGTCACCGGTGCCTTGTTCTCGCTCATGGTCTGCCTCCTTCTGGCTGGTGAGACCACTCTGCGAGCGGGCGCGCACGATCTACGCACGGTCCACGCACGTGACCCGCGTGCGGTACCAGGCGTGGTTGAAGTAGCCCTTGGGATTCCACAGGTCGGCTTCCCGTTCGGGCTGCACCGCCGCGGCCGTGTCCCAGGCGCGGCTGACGATCTCGGCCTCGCCCGGCGGCAGCTGCACCACCGCCCGCCAGCGGCGCCACGTCCACGGGCTGGGCTGCTCGTCGAGTTCGGCCCGCTGCCAGCGGGAACCGCCGTCGACCGAGACCTCCACCCGCGCGACTCCCCTGCCGTCACCGGCCAGCGCGTAGCCGCTGACCGCCGTGGCGCCCGCGGGCACGGTCTCCCCCGCGGCCGGGGTGAGGATCGCGGAGTTGACCGCGATCGGCCCCAGCTCGATGCCGTCCTCCCCCGCGACCGGCTCCGCGGGCAGCAGCCGGTAGGCCACCGCCTGGAAGAAGTTGGCCGACGGCCGCGACCGCACGGTGATCCGGTCGACCCACTTCACGCTGCGCGCCCCGATGTAGCCGGGCACGACCACCCGCACCGGCGCGCCGTGCACCGGAGGCAGCGGGGCGCCGTTCATCTCCCACGCCAGCAGAACTTCTCCGGACCTGGCCTTGGACAACGGGATCGAGCCGCCGAACCGCTGCGGCGGGCTGGCTTCCTCGGCGATGTCGGGCGCCTCGAACTCCACGTGGGCGGCGGTCGCCGCGACCCCGGCACGAGCGAGCACGTCGGCGAGCCGGACTCCCTTCCACCGAGCGGCCGACGTCGCTCCGGGGCCCCACTGGTGGCCGGGTATGTCCTGCAGCTTCGACAGGCTCGACCGCCGGTTCCCCGCGCACTGCAGGCTGGCGACCACCTCGTGGTGGTCGAACTCGCGCAGCTCCGCCAGGGACAACCGCAGCTCGCGCCCCACCAGCCCGTCCACCGCGAGGCGCCACCGCGCCGGATCGGACTCCGGCACGATGCCGTGGTTGCGCACGTAGAAGTGGCCGACCCCGGTCACCGCGGCGCGCGCGAGCGCGTGCGGCGCGGGTTCGGCGTTGAACGGTTCGTGCTCGTGGACGATCAGGTCGTCGTGCTTTCCCCACATCCGGCACATTCTGGCTGCGCCGGACGGGTGCGGCGGGTGCTGACGTGATCACGCCATCCGATCGGCGGAGGATTTCCGGCCGAGGGCAAGAGGATTCGATGCTCAGAACCCGGCCGGCTTGATGTTCGGGTTGCGGTGCAACAGGTTTTCCGGGTCGTACTCCGCCTTGATCCCGGCCAGCCTGCGGTACTTGTCCGGGCCGAAGGCGTTGCGCACCCGGTCGGAGTCGTCGTAGTCGTTCATGAAGTTGACGTAGGTTCCCTGGTTGATCGCGTGCGGGGCCAGGGCGTCGCACATCGTGCGCGACCACGTCCTGTCCTCAGCCACGAGGTCCGGATCGGGCGCCAGCGCGGCGGCGTTGAAGATGACCCCGGTCCGGCGGCTGCCGCCGAACGCCGTCGCGTCCTCGTCGACGGCCCGGAACGCACCGCCCACCGGGAAGATCGGCAGGAACGACATCGCCGACCGCTTCTCCGGCATCCGGCCGGTGATCACCTCGATCACCTCGTCCGACAGCCGCTCCAGGTAAACCGCCTTCTCGTAGGCGAGGATGCCCCACGGCGCGGCGTCGTCGAGCATCCGCTGCAGGTCCGGGAACGGCATCGGGGTGACGAACTCGAACAGCGGTGGCAGCTCCGCGCGGACCGCCCGCAGCAGGGCCTCGTGCTCGCGCTCCGGCCCGAAACCGGCGACGATCAGCGCGTACCCGGGGACCAGCCGGTGCTGCGGCGGGACGAACTCCGCGGGCGGGGCGTTGAGCCCGGCGATCATCGCGCCCATCCCGGCGGGCAGGTCCTCGGTGACCTCCCTGGCCACCCGCAGCGCCGCCACGCCGTCGTCGAGACCCCAGAAGAACAGCCCCATCCGCACCAGCGGCGGCATCGGGTGCGCGCGGAACTCGAACTCGGTGACCACGCCGAAGTTCCCGCCACCGCCGCGCAGCGCCCAGAACAGGTCGGCGTGCTCGTCCCGCGACGCGCGCAGCACGTCACCGCCGACGGTGACCACCTCGGCCGAGATCAGGTTGTCGCAGCTGAGCCCGTGCTCGTGGGTCAGCCAGCCGAAACCGCCGCCCAGCGCCAGGCCGCCGATGCCGGTGTGGCTGATGGTGCCCGCGGGGACCGCCAGGCCCTGCGCGCAGGTGGCCGCGTCGAGGTCGGCCATCGTGGTTCCGCCGCCGCAGCGGACCCGGCGGTGCTGCTCGTCCACCGAGATGCCGCGCATCGCGGTGAGGTCGACGACCAGCCCGTCGTCGCACACGGCGGCACCGCCGAAGTTGTGCCCGCCGCCGCGCACGGCGATCTCCAGCCCGGTCTCCCGCGCGAAGCCGAGCGCCAGCGCCACGTCCCCCGGCCCGGCGCAGCGCGCGATCAGCAGCGGTCTGCGGTCCACCGAGCCGTTCCACACCTCTCTCGCGGTGTCGTACTCCGGGTCCGCCGCGGTGATCAGCTGTCCGGACAGCCGCTCCCGAAGCCCGCTGACGTCCTGTTCCATGAGCGTGGACATGGCAAACCTCCTCCGCCGAGACCTCCAGGCGACATCAGCGACCCAGGGCCCGCCAGGGACAAAAGGCATGCCGGAACCGGCCGCCACTGCCTAGGCTGACCCGGCAAACGCGAATTCAAGTCACGAACGGAGCGTGCGATGCTGGCCTGCCCCCTCGCCGACGGTGCCGAGCTGCGACCGCTGGAACCCTGGCAGGCGGCGGAGTTCGCCGCCTACACCGACCGCCACCGCGCGCACCTGCGGGAGTGGCTGCCGTGGGCGGACCTGGTCACCGACGAAGGCTCGGCTCGCGCCTTCCTCCAGCGCTACGCCGACCGGCAGGCCGCCGACGACGGCCGGATCTACGGGATCTGGCTCGACGGCGAGCTGGCGGGCGGCACGGTGTTCCGGGTCTTCGACCCGCAGTCCGGGAGCTGCGAGATCGGCGTGTGGCTGTCACCGGAGGCGCAGGGCCGGGGGCTGATCACCACCGCGGTCCGCCACATGATCGACTGGGCGGTCCGGGTGCGCGGCATGCGCCGCGTGGAGTGGCGCAACGCCCGGGACAACACCCGCAGCAGCGCCGTCGCCCAGCGTCTGGGCATGCGCCGCGACGGCGTGCTGCGCGAGAACTTCCTGTTCCGCGGCCACCGCCACGACGTCGAGATCTGGTCCGTGCTCGACCACGAGTGGCGGAGCTGACCGCCCTGGGGCTCCGCCACCCGCGAACTAGCCCTGGTACATCGCGTCCAGGGTGGCCTGGTTGTTCTGCTCCACCACCCGCCGCTTCACCTTCAAGCTCGGCGTCAGCTCGCCGGCCTCGATCGACAGATCGCGCGGCAGCACCACGAAGTTCTTGATCGTCTCCCAGCGGTTGAGCCCGGCGTTGAGCTCGTCGACGTAGCCCTGCACCATCGCGCGCGCCGCCTCCGACGTCACGATCTCGGCGTACGGGCGCCCGGCCAGCCCGTTGTCCCTGGCCCACCCGCCGATCGCGTCCTCGTCGAGGGTCACCAGCGCGGTGCAGTAGTTGCGGCCCGGCCCGTGCACCAGGAACTGGCTCGCGTACGGGCACAGCGCCTTGAACCGCCCCTCCACCGCCGAGGGCGCGACGTACTTGCCGCCGGAGGTCTTGAACAGGTCCTTCTTCCGGTCGGTGATGCGGATGAACCCGTCCTGGTCGATCTCGCCGATGTCGCCGGTGTGCAGCCAGCCGTCGGCGTCGAGCGCGTTCACGGTCTCGTCGTCGCGGTGGTGGTAGCCCGACATCACCCCGGGCCCCCGCACCAGGATCTCGCCGTCCTCGGCGACGCTGAACTCGGTGCCGGGGAACGGCAGCCCGACCGTGCCGAACTTGTAGGCGTCCGGCCGGTTCACCGCGCTGCCCGCCGAGGTCTCGGTGAGCCCGTAGCCCTCCAGGACCAGCACGCCCGCCGCGTGGAACCACTCCGCGATCTCCGGGTCCAGCGGCGCGGAACCGGACAGGAAGAACCGGACCCGGCCGCCGAAGCGGGCGCGGATCTTGGCGAACACCAGCGCGTCGGCGATCCGGTGCGACACCGCCAGCCGCGGCGGTACCCGCCCTCCGGCGCGGCGGGTGCGGGAGACCTGGAGTCCGACCGCGAAAGCCCAGTCGAAGAGCTTCTTCTTCAGCCCGCCCTCGCTCGCCGCCATCGTCACGATGCGGCCGTGGACCTTCTCGAAGATGCGCGGCGCCGCGCCCATGAACGTCGGCCGGACCACCGCGAGGTTGTCCACCAGCCGGTCGATGCGGCCGTCGATCGCGGTCGGGAAGCCGACCGCCAGCTGCGCGCACATCAGGACCTTGCCGAACGCGTGCGCCATCGGCAGCCAGAAGTACTGCACGTCGTCGAGGGACAGCACCCGCTGCTCGGCGACCGCCGCACCCTCGTAGGTCCACGCCGAGTGCCGCAGCCGCACGCCCTTGGGCGGTCCGGTGGTGCCGGAGGTGTAGATGACGGTGGCCAGCGAGTCGCCGGTGGTGGCCTCGGTGCGCTGGCGCACCACGTCGGGCCGGTCGGCCAGCAGCTGCGCGCCGAGCTGTTCGAGCTCGGCGAGCGGGATGACCCAGTCGCCGTCCGGGGTGCCGTCGAAGGTGATCACCTTGCGGATCTCGCCGAGCTCGTCGCGGTGCTCGCGCAGCTTGGCGATCTGCTCGTCGTCCTCGGCGAACACCACCCTGCTGCCCGAGTCGGACAGGATGTAGGCGACCTCGGCCGACAGCGTGCTCGGGTAGATCGTGGTGGTCGCCGCGCCCGCGCACATCACGGCCAGGTCGGCGATCGCCCACTCGTGCCGGGTGCCCGCGGCGATGGCGACCCGCTCCTCGGGCTCGACGCCCAGGGCGAGCAGTCCGGCGGCGAGCTCGGTGACCCGCTCGCCCACTTCGGCCCAGGTCAGCGATTCCCAGCCGGCACCGGCGGGATAGCGCAGCGCTTCCCGCTCCGGGGTCTGGGAAACGCGGTCGAACAGCATCCGGCCCACCGAGGATGGGCGGGTTCCGACCGCGGACGGAGTCTGCGTGCTGGCTTCCATCGAGTCCCTCCGAGGAGCGGACCAGGCAAAACGCCCGGCTCGACAACGCGTGCCAGCACAGTAGAGGAAATCCCTACTTGCGGGTAGCCCAAGCCACCCGTTCGCACCCTCTCACCCCATCGAGAGGTGAGACCGGATGCGGGCGGTGACGCCGCCGGAGCCTCACGCGGCTTCCGACAGCAGCCGGTCGACGTGGTCGGCGAAGCTCCAGAGACCGTCCAGCAGGGCCCGGTACTCGGCGTCGTCGTAGCCGACCTCAAGCCAGTGCCGCAGCATCGCGCTCTCCTGCCGGAGGCTGGTGACGTCGTCGGTGTCGGTGAGGTCCAGCAGGTCGATCCGGTTCCGCAGCACGCGCGCGGACTCCAGCGCGGTGAGCACCGGCAGCAGGCCGGACTCGTGGAAGGACTGGTACGCGCCCAAGATCGCTCCTCGGGTACTTGGCACGGAGGGGGTCTGCCGAGGATGGACCCGGCGAGCCGCGGACGACAGGGGCCGTTGGTCCCGTCTTTCGGCGTGCGAAACGGACCGCCCGCTGGTCGCGGACGGTCCGTTCGGCTGGTGCGGGTCAGTTCGAGGCGAGCTTCTTCAGCCGCTCGAGACCGCCCTGGAACTGGTTCAGGTCGGTGGGCTTGCCGATCCCGCCGACCTTGCCCTTGTCGGTGTACTGCCAGAAGTCCCAGTCGTCGAAACCGGCGGGGACCTTCGGGTTGTCGACGCCGTAGGAGGCCAGCCACAGCGGGTGGTCGCCGTAGGAGTCGGTGCCACCCATGCACTCGTTCCAGAAGGACGGGTTGGCGTAGATGATCGGGTCCTTGCCGGTGGCGTCCTTGATCTTGCGGTTGAAGGTGTCGGTCCACTGGTGCATCTCCGGCACCGACAGCCCGTAGCAGCCGCCCTTCTTCGGGTCGACCTCCAGGTCCAGCACCGGGGGCAGGCTCTTGCCGTCGGGCTGGTAGTCGGCGGTGGCCAGCAGGCGGTCGGCCTGCGCCTCGGCGGACTTGTCGGGCCGCGCGAAGTGGTAGGCACCGGCGATCAGCCCGGCGTCCTTGGCGCCGTGGTACTGCTCGCTGTAGCGGGGGTTGGTGAAGCTGGTGCCGTCGGTGGCCAGCACGAAGGTGAACTGCTTGCCGTCGGCCGCGACCTGCTTCCAGTCGATGGAGCCGTTGTGGTTGGACACGTCGATGCCCTCCACCGGCGGGCCCCACGGGACCTCGGGCTCGGGAACCGGCGCCGGGGCGGGGGCCGGAGCCGGAGCGGGCTCGTCGCCCTCGCCGTCGCGCGGCTGCGCGGCGGCCTGCGGCTGACCGGCGGACGGCTGGGCCGCGGGAGGCATGGCCGCGGTCTGCGCGGCCTCCTCCACGCGCTCGCTCTCGGACGGGGCGCCGGTCGCGCCGACCAGCAGGGCGAGCACGCCGACCGCGGCCAGCGCGGCGCCGAACTGCATCGACCGAAGGCGCGGGGACACCGCGCCCGGCTCGGCCGGGGTGCGCTCGGACAGACCCAGCTTCTCCCGGATCGCGGTCACCTGCGGCGCCACCCTCTCCCAGAGGCGCCGCTCGGCGATCCACTGCTGGACGCGCCGCAGCAGCGGGGCCAGCCACTCGCGGACGCGCTGCGCGGCAGCCGACTCACCGATGCGGTGTGCCACCGGTCGCACCTGGTCCACTGCCGAACGCGCGGTCTGGTCGGCGCGCAGCGCTGCCGAGCGCCAGCGGCTCGGCGTTTCGTCGGGGGTGTTTTCGGGGGTTCGTGGTTCGTCGGGGGATTCGGGTTTCACGAGTCCCCACACTCCAGCACGGAGAGTGCAAGGGCATCGCGGTTTGTACGTAGCCAGGTACCTAGATTGACCCTATCGTGCTAACGGACCACCACCATTCAGTCACCAACCGTGAAAATTGCCTGGTCGTTTGGCCTAGGTCACACGAATCGGTCACAGCGAGCGACGAACACGGGGAGTGACCGCGGCCACCCCGGCACGGCCGCGGGCGGGCCGGTGTGCCCGACACGCCGACACGTGTGGCGGACGGGCCGTCCAGGTGCTTCCGGCAGAATGCACGCGGATCTCGGCGACGAAGATCCTCAACCGGCAACAGGTTCCGGGGCGGCTCTCGCCCGCGCGTCCCGGAACGACCTCAAAGGCGGATCAGACAGTGACTGTGCATCAGAAGATCGCCGACGAGCTCGGCGTCCGGGAGCGGCAGGTGCAGGCCGCCGTCGACCTGCTCGACGGCGGCGCGACCGTGCCGTTCATCGCCCGCTACCGCAAGGAGGCGACCGGCGCGCTCGACGACGCCCAGCTGCGCACCCTGGAGGACCGCCTGCGCTACCTGCGCGAGCTGGAGGAGCGCCGCACCACGGTGCTGGAGTCGATCCGCTCGCAGGGCAAGCTCGACGACGCGCTGGAAGCCAGCATCATGGCCGCCGACTCCAAGGCCCGGCTGGAGGACATCTACCTGCCGTTCAAGCCCAAGCGGCGCACCAAGGCCCAGATCGCCATCGAGGCCGGGCTCCAGCCGCTGGCCGACCTGCTGCTCTCGGCCCCCTCGCACGACCCGAAGGAGACCGCCGCGGGCTACGTCGACGCCGACAAGGGCGTCGCCGACGCCACGGCCGCGCTGGAGGGCGCGCGGGCGATCCTGGTGGAGCGGTTCTCCGAGGACGCCGACCTCATCGGCGAGCTGCGCGAGCGGATGTGGACCCGGGGCAGGCTGGTCTCCCGCGTCCGGGACGGCAAGCAGGACGAGGGCGCGAAGTTCTCCGACTACTTCGAGTTCTCCGAGGCGTTCACCAAGCTGCCCTCGCACCGGGTCCTCGCGATGTTCCGCGGGGAGAAGGAGGAGGCGCTGGAGCTGTCGCTGGAGCCGGACGACGGCACCGAGCAGCCGGAGGGCCCGACCGACTACGAGCGCAGCATCGCGCAGCGCTTCGACATCTCCGACCAGGGCAGGCCCGCCGACCGCTGGCTGTCGGACGTGGTGCGCTGGGCCTGGCGCACCCGCGTGCTGACCCACCTCGGCATCGACCTGCGGCTGCGGCTGCGGCAAGCCGCCGAGGACGAGGCGGTGCGGGTGTTCGCGGCCAACCTCCGCGACCTGCTGCTGGCCGCGCCCGCCGGGATGCGCCCGACGATGGGCCTGGACCCGGGCTACCGCACCGGGGTGAAGGTCGCCGTGGTCGACGGAACCGGAAAGCTGGTCGCCACCGACACGATCTACCCGCACCAGCCGCAGCAGCGCTGGGACCAGGCCATCGCCACCCTGGAGAAGCTGGCCCGCACGCACGGCGTGGAGCTGGTCGCGATCGGCAACGGCACCGCGTCGCGGGAGACCGACAAACTGGCCGGGGAGCTGATCGGCAAGCACCCGGACCTCAAGCTCACCAAGATCTCGGTGTCGGAGGCGGGTGCGTCGGTCTACTCGGCCTCCCCGTACGCCTCCCGCGAGCTGCCGGACCTGGACGTGTCGCTGCGCGGCGCGGTGTCGATCGCCCGGCGGCTGCAGGACCCGCTGGCCGAGCTGGTCAAGATCGACCCGAAGTCCATCGGGGTCGGCCAGTACCAGCACGACGTGTCCGAGACCAAGCTGTCGCGGTCGCTGGACGCGGTGGTCGAGGACTGCGTGAACGCGGTCGGCGTGGACGTCAACACCGCGTCGGCCCCGCTGCTGACCCGCGTGTCGGGCATCGGCGAGGGCCTGGCGGACAACATCGTGCTGCACCGCGACGCGAACGGACCGTTCCGCACCCGCAAGTCGCTCAAGGACGTCGCCCGCCTCGGCCCGAAGGCGTTCGAGCAGTGCGCGGGCTTCCTGCGCATCCCCGGCGGTGACGACCCGCTCGACTCCTCGGCGGTGCACCCCGAGGCGTACCCGGTGGTGCGGCGCATCCTGGAGACCACCGACGGCGACATCCGCAACCTGATCGGCAACGGCAAGGTGCTCAGGTCGCTGCGCCCGGACAAGTTCGTCGACGACACCTTCGGCCTGCCGACTGTCACCGACATCCTCACCGAGCTGGAGAAGCCGGGCCGCGACCCACGGCCCACGTTCAAGACGGCGACCTTCGCCGAAGGCGTGGAGAAGATCGGCGACCTGGAACCGGGGATGCAGCTGGAGGGCGTGGTCACCAACGTCGCCGCCTTCGGCGCGTTCGTCGACGTCGGGGTCCACCAGGACGGCCTGGTGCACGTCTCGGCCATGTCGAAGAACTTCGTCAGCGACCCGCGCGAGATCGTCAAATCCGGCGACGTGGTCCGGGTGAAGGTCCTCGACGTCGACATCCCGCGCAAGCGCATCTCGCTCACCCTGCGCCTCGACGACGACACCAGCGGCGGCGGACGCGCGGAGCGCGGCCAAGGCGGCGGGAACGGCGGAGGCGGACGCCGCGGGGGCGGAGGCGCCGGAGGCGGCAAGCGCCCGCAGCGAAGCGGAGGGCAGCAGCGCCGCGAGGCGCCGCAGGGCGCCCTCGCGGACGCGCTGCGGCGCGCGGGCTTCGACAACGGCGGGCAGCGCCGCCGGTAGGCGGCGGCTGTGCCCGGG
>NZ_BAAAUX010000017.1:22191-38407 GCF_039534165.1 Saccharopolyspora taberi
GTCGCCGCCTACCGGCGGCGCTGCCGGTGTGTGGAGCAAGTGGGCTTGCGGCGCGGGTCGATGTGCGGCGCGCGTCGACGGTGGCGAGCCGGACGAGCTTGCGGCACGGGCGGGGTGGCACAGGGGCCGGTTGCGGCGTTGCCAGTTGGCGGCGTGGGTCGGTTGGCGGCGCAGACACCAACGCGCCCAGCCGAAAACGAGGTCCCCACCTCCAAGGGAGGGGTCTGGTTCTCATCCCGTCGACCTGGCGCCAGCCCGATCAGACCGGGTCAAGGGGGCACAAGCCCGAAAACCGCAGCGCAACAACGAAACGGCCCCCTTGACGCGGTCTGATAGCCCTTCGTGGAGGTCGACGGGATGAGAACCACCCCAACCGAACCGCAGCGGACCGCGGAGACTCATCCCGGAGACCTGCCGGGGGTCTGGGGGCGGCGAGCGCCCCAGAACCACGAGCCCTACCGGACTCCGACCCGGCAAAGCCGCTTCGGTCCCGGAGACCTGCCAGGGGTCTGGGGCCGGCGAGGACCCCAGAAAGCCCCACGAAACCGCAGCCAAACCAGCAAACCCGCTTCGCTCCCAGCCCCCCGAAAGGCACCCCCAGTGACGCCGCCCCCCACCGCCCCCCGCCTCGCCAGAGTCGTGGCGGAGGTGTTCGCGCCCGCGGTGCTCGTCAGCGTGGTCACGATCGCGATCTCCCTCGCCAGCAGCCCGACCGTGCCGGCCGGCCTGCTGTGGGCGGTGGTCTCGGCGGGGTTCTGCGCGGGGTTCCCGATCTGGTTCCTCGCGCGCGGAGCGCGCGCCGGGCGCTGGGACACCCACCACGTGCGGGACCGCAAGGACCGCCTGCTCCCGCTTTCGGTGGCGCTCGGTTCGGTGCTGGTCGGCCTCGTGCTGCTGCTCGCCGGTGGCGCGCCCGCGGTGCTGACCGGGCTGGTGCTGACGATGCTGGTCTGCCTGGCGCTGGCGACGGTCGTCACGAGGTGGTGGAAGATCTCGCTGCACGCCGCGATCGCGGCCGGGACGGTGGCGATCACCGCGCTGACCTTCGGTTCGTGGTGGTGGGCCGGGTTCGCGGTGGTCGCGGTCGTCGGGTGGTCGCGCGTGGTCACCGGTGACCACACGGTGGCGCAGGTGATCGGCGGCGCGGCGCTGGGCGCGGCGTTCGGCGGCGGACTCTATTCGCTGTTCCTGTGATCGCGACTATGTTCGGCCCATGAGCACCGCGCAGATCCGCAGCACGGACCGCACGATTCCCGCCTACCTCGCCACTCCCCTGTCCGCCGTGTCCGGCCCCGGCCCCTACCCCGGCGTCGTGCTCGTGCACGACGCGTTGGGGCTCAGCGACGACATCCGCGCGATCGCCGAGCGCTTCGCCACCGCCGGGTACCTCACGATCGCCCCCGACCTCTACTCCCGCGGTGGCCGCGCCCGCTGCATCCGCTCGGTCATGCGCGACCTGCAACAGGCGCGCGGGCAGGCGTTCGAGGACGTCGACGCAGCGCGCGGCTTCCTGCGGGACCGCTCGGACTGCACCGGCAAGATCGGCGTCGCCGGGTTCTGCATGGGCGGCGGCTTCGCCATCGTCGGGGCGTCCCGCGGGTTCGACGCCTCCGCCCCGTACTACGGCATGCTGCCCACCGATCCGTCCGTGCTGGACGACGCCTGCCCGGTCGTCGCGTCCTTCGGCGCGAAGGACCGCACGCTGCGCGGCGCCGCGGCCAAGCTGGAGTCCGAGCTCTCCGAACGCGGAATCACCCACGACGTCAAGGAATACCCCGAGGCCGGGCACAGCTTCGCCAACCGGCTGCCGCTGGGCCCGTTCAACGTGCTGGCCCGGTTCGCGGGATTCGGCTATCACCACGAGTCGTCCGAGGACGCGTGGGACCGGGTGCTGACCTTCTTCTCCGAGCACCTGGCCTGAGCCAGGAACCCGGGCGCCGCCAGCGCGACCGCGACCCCGCCCGACACGACCGACAGCGCGAAGGCGGCGGCCGGCGACACCAGGTCGAGCGCGGTTCCGGCCAGCGCGGAGCCCACGGCGTTGCCGACCCCGAACGAGGTGATCATCCACGCGTGGGCCTCGGTCAGCGTCCCGGCCGGGGCCATCCGCGCGATGAGCGCGAACTCCGAGGCGAGCACCGCGGGCAGCGCGCAACCGCTGAGGAACGCCAGCGGCGCGAGCAGCAACGGCTCGGGCACCAGCAGCAGCGGCAGGTAGCCGGCAGCAAGCAGGGCGAGCAGGACGAGCAGCCGCCGGTCCTCCCTGCGGGCCACCGGCACCGCGGTGTAGGCGAGTCCGCCGAGCAGGGCGCCGCCCGCGTTGAGGGCGATCAGCCAGCCCGCCGCCGAGGAGTGGCCCTCGGCTTCGGCGTAGCCGGTGATGCCGACCGTGAAGGCGCCGATGGTGAGACC
Organism: Saccharopolyspora taberi; assembly: GCF_039534165.1. Classification (NCBI taxonomy): domain Bacteria; kingdom Bacillati; phylum Actinomycetota; class Actinomycetes; order Pseudonocardiales; family Pseudonocardiaceae; genus Saccharopolyspora; species Saccharopolyspora taberi. The sequence continues at coordinate 24,604 of NZ_BAAAUX010000017.1, forward strand.
GACGCAGGCCAGCCCCGCGAACAGCCGGAGCACTCCGGGAGCGCGCAGCGGACCGGCCCAGTGGCGGGCCGAAGGGACGCCGCGCCAGCGCCGCGCCGGGCGCGCGGTGGCGAACCAGGCGGTTCCGAGGAGCCCGATGACCGCCGCCGCGACCAGGCCGCTCGCGGGTCCGGCGCCGACCGCGGCGAGCACGACCAGCGGGCCACACACGAAGATCAGCTCCTGGGTGGCCGCGTCCAGCGAGAAGGCGGCCCGGACCGCGCGTTCGCCGCGCACCAGGTCTTCCCACAGCACCCGCAGGCACGGTTCGAGCTGCGGGGTCGCGGCACCGGCCACGATCGCGGCGCACCCGGCCAACAGCGGCGCCCGCACCGGATCCAGGGCTGCCAGCAGCAGGAACGCCGCCGCCGACACCACCGCGCACCCCAGCAGCATCGGCGGCTGGCGGGTGCGGTCGATGAACCTGCCCAGCACCGGACCGCACAGCGCGGCGCTCCCGGCGTAGAGCGCGGTGAGCGCTCCCGCCAGCCGGTAGTCCCCGCCGTGGTCGCGGACCGACAGCACGATCGCCAGCGGCGCCATGCCTGTCGGCAGCCTGCCGACCAGCGACGCCGTCAGCAGCCGCGGGACGTGCGGGGACCGCAGCACCGACGTCAGCGGTCGCATCGCGCACCACCTTTCAGACCGGCGACGAGCAGGCGCGATACGTGCCAGGACACCAACACCGACATCAACCGCCGCATCGCACACCACCCCTCAGCATCGCGACGAGCAGACGCGAAACGCGCCAAGACACCAACACCGACATCAACGACCGCATCACGCACCACCCCTCAGCCCCGCGACGAGCAGACGCGAAATGCGCCAGGGCACCAGCACCGACGTCAGCGACCGCATCGCACACCACCATTCAGGCCCGCGACGAGCAGACACGAAACACGCCAGAACCCCAGCACCGACATCAACCGCCGCATCACGCACCACCCCTCAACCCCGCGACGAGCGCGGCGGGCAGGGACTCCACGACTGGCACTCCTTCCGCTTCCAGCACGTCGAATGCGTGCAGGCCGCTCGCGTACAGCACGCACCGCGCGCCGACCTCTTTCGCGGCGCGCGCGTCGTCGACGCTGTCCCCGATCAGCAGCACCTCGTGCCCGGACCGCCCCAGAGCGCGGAGGTGGCCGGCCAGGTGCTCGGCCTTGTACCCGGCGTCCGGGCCGCGTTGCCCGTCGATCCGGGCGAAGTAGCCGTCGATGCCGAACCGCACGACCAGCCCGAGGAGCCGGTCGTGCGGGTGCATCGACAGCACCGACTGGGACAGGCCCAGTTCGGCGGTCTGCCGCAACGAGTCCCGCGTGCCCGGCGACAGCCGCAGCTCGGGCTGGCGCCGGGCGTAGGCGGCGGCGAACGCCGCGTGCAGCGAGCGCCTGGTGCCGTCCGGCACCGGGCCGCCGAACAGCCGGTCGTAGAACTCGTCGATCGGCTGGGTGTGCATCCGGCGGTAGCGCTCGGGCGTCAGCGCCAGCCCGGCGGTGCCGAACGCCTCGATCGTCGAGGCGATCAGCGCCTCCGCATCGCCGTAGAGCGTGCCGTTCCAGTCCCACACCACGTGCTTTGCCGCCACCACGGCGAATTCCTTCCCGCTAGGAGTTCAAACCCGGCGATCGTCTTCAAGCGGCGCAGCCGCTTAGCCCAAGCACGCACCCGGCACCGCCGCGGGTTCTCAGGCGTCGCCTCGCGAGGACAGCTTTTTCCGTCGTATTGGACATACGTCGGAAAAAGATCCCGCAGCGAGGCGGCGCCTGAGGTTCCGCCACTGGACCACCCACGCAAAACGAGCCGAAAAGAGAAGGCATCACGTCCCCGTCTGCCAGCCGCCGAGGTACTCCCGCTGCCGCTCGGTCAGCTCGTCGATCTCGATCCCGTACGCGGCGAGTTTCGCCTGCGCCACCTCGGTTTCGATCTCGTGCGGTACCGGGTGGACGCCCGGTGCGAGCTCGCCCGCGTGCTCGGCGAGGTGCCGGACGATCAGCGCCTGGGTCGCGAACGTCATGTCCATGACCTCCGCCGGGTGGGCTTCGGCCGCGGCCTGGCCGAGCAGCCTTCCCTCCGCGAGCAGGATGATCCGGTTGCCGCCGGGCAGCGTGTACTCGACGCAGTGCGGGCGGATCTGCCTGCGGCCGGTGGCCAGTGCGGTCAGCTCGGCCACCGCGATCTCCAGGTCGAAGTGGCCGGAGTTGCCGATGATCGCTCCGTCGCGCATCAGCTTCATGTGCTCGGTCGTGATCACGTCGCGGTTGCCGGTGGTGGTGACGACGATGTCGGCCAGCCCGGCCGCCTCGCGCATCGGCAGCACCCGCAGCCCGTCGAGCTTGGCCTCCAGCGCGCGGACCGCGTCGACCTCGGTGACCACCACCTCGGCGCCCATGCCCCGGGCGCGCATCGCCACGCCCTTGCCGCACCAGCCGTAGCCGGCCACGACCACAGTGGACCCGGCGATGAGCACGTTCGTCGCGCGCAGGATGCCGTCGATGGTGTTCTGCCCGGTGCCGTAGCGGTTGTCGAACAGGTGCTTGGTGACCGCGTCGTTGGCCGGGAGCAGCGGGTAGCGCAGGGCACCGTCGGCGGCCATGTTGCGCAACCGCAGCACGCCGGTGGAGGTCACCTCGGTTCCGCCGGTGATCTCGCCGAGCAGTTCCGGGCGTTCGTTGTGGATGGTGGCGGTCAGGTCGGCGCCGTCGTCGATGACCAGGGTCGGCAAGCTGTCGAGGGTTCCGGCGACCTGCCGGTAGAACGTCTCGCGGTCGCAGCCGTGCACCGCGAAGACCTCCGCACCGATGTCGCGCTGGATCGACGCGGCGACGTCGTCCTTCGTGGACAGCGGGTTGGACGCGCAGAGCGCCACTTCCGCACCGCCCGCGATCAGGGCGCGGCACAGGTTCGCGGTTTCGGTGGTCACGTGCAGGCAGGCCGCGATCCGCTGGCCGCGCAGCGGCCGGGATTCGGCCCACCGCCGGGTCAGATCCGCGAGCACGGGCATCCGGCCGGCGGCGAACTCGATCTTGAGCGCACCGTCGTCGGCGAGGGCGGGATCGCGCAGCAGTCCCATTCCGGGCAACCGTCCTTACTCCTCGGGGGTCGTTGATCGACTCCGAGTCAACTCCGCGCCGCTGCCCGGTACCAGGGCGTTGACCCGGCGTTCGGCGCTGCCGGGCAAACGCCCGGTCGGCTAGTTTTGGACGCGGAAGGGGGAACGCAGATGCCGCAGCGACGGGCAGAACTGGCCGCGGCGCGCCGCGCGGTCGGGCACACGCAGGAGGCGCTCGCGCACCGGCTCGGACTCGACGTGTCGAGCGTGGCCCGCTGGGAGCGCGGGGTCGCGATGCCTTCGCCAAGCGTGCGCCGGGCACTCGCCAGGGAACTGGCCGTGCCGCTCGGCGAACTGGACGCGCTGCTGGGCAGCACCGCTGAGGAAACCACCGATCCGACCGCCGCCGACCGCCTGATCCGCGACCGCTGGAGCCGCGCGGAGCGCGACGAGCTGGTGTCGGCGCTGGCGGTCGGCGCGAACCCGGCGCTGACCCGGCAGGGCGCGGTGCGGGTCGCGCACCACTGGCTGGTGACCGACTCGCCGATGTCGGTGGAGTCGCCCGAACGCGGCCACCGCAGGCTCGGCACCGGCACCGTCGAGCGCATCGACGCCCGCGTCCGCCACCTGCGCGATGCCGACGACGTGCTGCCGGGCGGCGAACTCCACCAGATCATCCGGTCCGAGCTGGCCGCGACGACCGGGATGCTGCGCGGCGCCCACTACGGCGACGCCACCGGGCGGCGCCTGCTGGCCGCGATCGCGCAGCTGTGCGAGCTGGCGGGCTGGTCCACCGCCGACGCGGGCCAGGAGGTCGCCGCCGAGAACTACTACCTGCGCGGGATCGGTGCCGCGCATGCGGCGGGCGACCAGGTCCTGGCCGCTCATCTGGTGTCCAGCCTCGCCTACCACCTCGCCGAGTCCGGGCACGGCGCCGACGCGGTGCTGCTGGCGCGGTCCGCGCTCGCGCGCGTGCGCGGACGGGAGCTCGCCCCGGCCGTGCGGGCGCTGCTGCACGCCCGGCTCGCGTGGGCGCACGCGAAGGCGGGCAACCGGGCCGAGTCCCGTGCGGCCATGGACCGCGCGCAGGAGCACCACGCCGGGCGCGGCGCCGACGACCCCGAACCGGACTGGGTCTACTGGCTGACCGCCGAGCAGATGGACATCATCGTCGGCCGCTGCGACACCGCCCTCGGCAGGCCGGACACCGCGCGCGACCGGATCGACGCCGCCATCCGCAAGTGCGATCCCCGGCATGCGCGGGAGTACGCGCTCTACACGACCTGGCTGGCCGAGGCGCACCTCCGCGCGCACGACACCGAGCGCGCGCTGGCGCTCGCCGCGCAGGCGCAGCGGATCGACGCCTCGATCGCGTCGTCGTTCAGCCACCGCGCGGTCGCCGGGTTGTCGAAACTGCTGGCTGTGCGGCGCTGAACGCCGCCGTCGAAAAGGACTGCCGGAGTTCGCTCCCGACTTCCGCCAACTGCCCACAAAGGACAGACAGTCCGCCCGCTCTATCCGTGCCTGACCCCGCTATGATCAATGCGTTATCCCAACAGTCAGCAGCATCGCTATGACGTTATGCCTATGCAGGCATGCGAGAGGGTCATGGATCTCAACGCGCTCACGCAGTTCCTCGTGGTGGCACGCCTGGAACACCTCAGCCGCGCGGCGGACGAGCTGCGCGTCGCCCAGCCGTCGCTGAGCCGCACCATCGCCAGGCTGGAGGGCGAACTCGGCACGCCGCTGTTCGACCGGGCCGGGCGGCTTCGGCTCAACGACGCGGGAAAGCTCTTCCGCGGCTACGTCGAACGCTCGCTCGGCGAGCTCGACGCCGGCCGGCGCGCCGTGGCCGAGGCGACCAAGGAGGGTTTCGGCACCGTGCGGCTGGCGTCGGAAACGTTCCTAACGCTTACCGGGCCGCTCACCGCGTTCAAGCGGGATCATCCCGCCGTCGAGGTCGAGCTGCTCTGGAAGCCCGCCGAGGAGATGGGCCGCCACCTGCGGGCCCACGACGTCGACCTCTGCGTCGCCTCGCAGCCGATCGCCAGCGAGGGCCTGGAAGCGGTGCAGCTGTTCGACGAGGCGGTGTGGGTGGCCACCCCGCGCGACCACCCGCTGGCGGACCGCACCTCGATGCGCATCGACGAGCTCGCCGACCAGCCGTTCGTCACCGCCCGCAAGGGCCACTGGATGCGCAGGCTCCTCGACCGGCTGTTCGCGGCCAGGAACCTCACGCCCAAGATCGTCTGCGAGGGCGACGAGCCCGGCGCGATCGCCGACCTGATCAGCGCGGGGCTGGGCATCGGCCTGATCCCGGCCATCGCCCGCCGCGCGGTCACCCGCGCCCCGGTCGCCTGGATCGCCGTCGACGACCCGGACTGCCGCCGCACGCTCACCCTGTTCTGGGGCGCCGACAGCCAGCTCTCCAACGCCGCCCGGCTGATGCGCAGCACGATCACCAGCTGGGACTGGGGCACCGACGAGCCGCGCTGACCGGACCGCTCAGGACGCCTCGCCGGGCTTGTTCTCCAGCAGCTCGATCAGCTTGTCGCCGAGGATCTCGGGGATGACCCGCTGCGCGGACCGCGCGGCGGCGGCGCTGAGCGCCGACATCACCAGCGTCCGCAGCCGCTGCAGGACGTCGGCGTAGTAGGGCACCTCGTCGCGGCTGGGCGTCCACTCCGCCGGGCCGAGCACGTGCTTGCGCACGATCTCGACGAGCAGGCCCGCGACGTGGTCGACGTCGTGCTGGAGCTGTTCGGCCAGTTCCAGCACGTCCGAGAGCGGGACGCCGAGCGCCACCAGCTCCCGGCCCGCGTCCAGCAGCTGCGGGCTGGGCGCGACGAACCGGGTGCCCCTGCGCTCGATCAGCCCGAGCTGCTGGGCCCTGGTGAGGTTGGACGGGGTGAACTGCTTGCCGAACATCGAGCGCAGCTCGGACGCGCTGACCGCGCGGGGTGCCTCCTCGGCCCAGGAGGCGCCCATGACCTCCTCCAACCCGAGCACGTCGGCGAGGCTGCGGCCGGACTCCCAGGCGGTCAGCATCTCCCGGATCTGGGCGAACGCGTAACCGCGCTCCAGCATGTTGATGATCATCCGGAGGCGGACCAGGTGGGCGTCCGAGTAGATCGCGGCGCGCCCCTCGCGCCGGGGCGGCGGCAACAGCTCGCGATCCTGGTAAACCCGTACGTTGCGAACCGTCGTGCCCGCTGCCTGCGCCAAGTCGTCGATCCGGTACTCCGCCACTCCTGGCAGTCTAGTTCCCCGAGCGGCCGTCGTGTGCACGACCGCGCACGGCCGGGGGGTCAGCCGGGCACCACGGCGGTCAGGGCGTGACTCGCCGCGCGCACCGAGGAGGCCAGCCACTCGGGTATCTCGTCGCGCCGGGTGGGCTCGGTCGAGCGCAGTTCCAGGACGTACTGGCCGTACCGGGTGCGGATCCACCACTGCTCGCAGCCACGCGCTCCCCGCTCGCAGAAGTAGCGGGCCTCGTCGGCACCGGACGGCCACTGCCGCGGCGGGTAGTCGACGACCTCGCCCTGCTCGACCAGCGCCCGATTGCGGTCCACTAGGTACTGCGCGGCGGTGTCGGCGGAGGTGAACCGCCGCAGCGTCTCGGCGAACTCCACGCCGTCGGGCCGGGTCCAGCGGCGCAGCGCGTTCTCCTCCAGCCCCCAGGCCGAGGCCGTCTCGTCGAAGTTCTCGGCGTAGCTCTCCGTCCACGGCCCCGGCATCGGCGGCGCGTCGCGCAGCGCCAGGTTCCGCAGCGGATGGTCGGGACGCGGTCCGCCCGCGCTCAGCTGCACCGGCGCCGGGCCGCTGACCGACACCAGCATCACCAGCAGGACCACTGCTCCGGTCAGGCACGGCACCAGGCTCAGCAGCAGCTCCGGCCGCCGCACCCGCCGGGTTCTCCCTGCCGCCACCGCGAATCCCCCTCTGCACCGCGTCCCCCCGCAGGACGCACCAGCCCGGATCAGGTTGCCTCAACCCCGGGCCGCAGGTCCAGTGCGCGGACGGGCGGATCCGCGCTTTCCGGAGAACAGTCCACCGAACGGCGAAAAGCGGTGACCCGGTCGATGAACCGGACCACCGCCTTCCGGGCGAGGATCAGGCGTCCACTCGCTCCCGCTCCTCAGTAGCCGGTGCGCGCCTGCCCCACGGCGTGAGCCGCACCAGCAGCGGCCACACCAGAATCACCGCGACGACGCAGTACACGGCGATCGAGAACGGCGTGTTCACCAGGCCCGTCAGGTCGCCGTCGCTGATCTGCAGCGCCCGTCGCATCTGCTGCTCGGCGGTCGGGCCGAGGATGACCGCGATGATCGCGGGCAGCACCGGCAGGCCGTAGCGGCGCATGGCGAAGCCGATCAGGCCGATGACGAACAGCAGCAGCAGGTCCAGCGTCTCGCCGCCGACCGCGTAGGCGCCGACGCTGGCGAAGAACAGGATGCCCGCGTACAGGTACGGCCGCGGGATCCGCAGCAGCTTCGCCCACAGCGGAGCCAGCGGCAGGTTCAGCACCAGCAGCAGCACCGAGCCGATGAACATGCTCGCGATCAGCGCCCACACCAGACCGGACTCGCGCTGGAACAGCAACGGTCCCGGCTGGATGCCGTACTGCTGGAACGCCGCGAGCATGACCGCGGCGACCGCCGTGGTCGGCAGGCCCAGGGTCAGCATCGACACCATCGTGCCCGCCGCCGACGCGCTGGCCGTGGCCTCCGGACCGGCCACGCCCTCGATCGCGCCCTTGCCGAACTCCTCGCGCCGCTTCGACAGCCGCTTTTCCACCACATAGGACAGGAACGTCGGGATCTCCGCGCCACCGGCGGGAATCGCGCCGAACGGGAAGCCGATCAGCGGACCGCGCAGCCACGGCTTCCAGGACCGCCTGACGTCCTCGGCGCCCAGCCACGGCCTGCCGACCGGGATCGCCTCGCCCGAGGTGCGGCGCAGGTGCGCGGCGACCCACAGCGACTCGCCGATGGCGAACAGGCCGACCGCCACGATCACCACGTCCACGCCGTCGGCCAGGTGCAGCAGGCCGAAGGTCAGCCGCTGCTGGCCGGTCATCTCGTCCAGTCCGATCAGGCCGATCGTCAGGCCGATCAGCAGCGACGCGATGCCGCGGATCCGCGACCTGCCCAGCACCGAGGTCACCGCGATGAACGCCAGCACCATGATCGCCAGGTAGTCCGGGGCACCGATGTTGACCGCCAGCGAGGCGACGGTCGGGGCGAGCAGCGTCAGCAGCGCGATGCCGACGACGGCGCCGATGAAGTGCCCGATCGCCGCCGCGGCCAGCGCCTGCGCGCCGCGGCCCTTGCGGGCCATCGGGTTGCCCTCCATCGCCGCGACCACCGCCGCGCTCTCGCCGGGGGTGTTGAGCAGGATCGACGTGGTCGACCCGCCGAACATCCCGCCGAAGTAGATGCCGGCGAACATGATGAACGCACCGGTCGGTTCCAGCGCGTAGGTCACCGGCAGCAGCAGCGCCACCGCCATCGCCGGGCCGATGCCCGGCAGCACGCCGATCGCGGTGCCCAGCAGCACCCCGATGGCCGCCCACACCAGGTTCATCGGCGTCAGCGCCGTGGCGAAGCCTTCCAGGAGCAGGTTCAGCGAATCCATTTCACAGCACCCCCATCAGCGGGCCACCGGGCAGGGGGACACCGAGCAGGTGGTTGAACACGAGGTAGGTGATCACCGAGAGCACCGCGGCGACCAGCGGGTCCCGGACGGTGTTGCGGCTGCCCAGCGCGTAGGCGCAGCCCCAGAACAGGATCATCCCGGACAGCGGGAAGCCGACGACGTTGATCAGCACCGCGTTGGCCAGGAACGCCGCCGACAGCAGCAGGACCGTCCGCCAGTCGCCGGGGGCGGACAGGTCGACGTCCTCGCCCGCCTCCGACTCGCCGCGCCCGCCGCGCAGGACGTCCCGCGCCAGCAGCACCGCCACCAGCAGCAACAGCCCGCCGACCAGGTAGGGCACGGTCTTGGGACCGACCGGCCCGCGCTGGGTGAAGTCGGTGGCGATGGTCCAGGCGTCGACGAGCACCAGCACGCCCAGCCCGGCCAGCACCACGCAGATCCCGAGTTCGGAGTGGTCCCTGAGCCACTGCCGCTTCGATCGCGTACCGGTCGTCATGCCAGCCCCAGCTCCTTCAACACCGACGCGACCCGGTCGTTCTCCTGCCTGAGGAACGAGCCGAACTGCTCTCCCGGCGCGAACGCCGGCGTCCATCCGTTGCGCCGCAACGCCTCCTGCCACTCCGGGCTGCCGTTGAGCCGGGTGAACAGGGTGACCAGCTTCCTGCGGTCCGGTTCGGACAGGCCGGGCGGCGCCACCACGCCGCGCCAGTTGGTGAACTCCACGTCCACCCCGGACTCGCGCAGCGTCGGCGCGTCCACGCCCGGCAGCCGCTGCGAGCCGGTGACCGCCAGCACCCGCAGCTCGCCGGCCTCGATCTGGTCGCGGTACTCGCCGATGCCGGACACGCCGAACGCGACCTTGCCGCCGAGCACCGAGGCCAGCAGTTCGCCACCGCCGTCGAAGGGCACGTAGTTGACCTGCTTCGGGCTGAGCCCGATCGCGCGGGCCATCAGCATCGGGGCCAGGTGGTCCGGTCCGCCCGGCGAGGAACCGCCGCCGACCGGCGTCTCGCCGGGGCGGGCCTTCCAGTCGGCGACGAGCTGGCCGAGGTCCCGGTACGGCGAGTCCTTGCCCACCACGACCACGTTGGACTCCTCGATCAGCTTCGCGACCGGGGTGGTCTCCTGCAACGACACCGGCGAGTGGTTGGTGTAGACGCTGCCGACCACGCCCAGGCCCATCGACATCGCGAGCTTGCCGTTGCCGCGCTCGTTGACCACCCGGCCCAGGCCGACGGTGCCGCCCGCGCCGGGCAGGTTGAAGACCTCGACGTTCGAGTTGAGCCCGGCGTCCTCCATCGCCTTGACCGCGGTCCGGGCGGTGATGTCGTAACCGCCGCCCGGCGAGTTCGGCACCAGCACCCGCAGCCCGCGGATCTGGGCGTCCGAGCCGCCGTCGGTCCCGGTGCCGGCCAGCGGTGGTACCAGGAGCACCAGCAGCACTGCCGCGACGACAGCCAGCGCACTGCGTAGCCGCACGGATATCCCGCCTCTCCGTTGTGGGGGGAATTTCGAGTTGGCACATGCTGCACACGGGAGCTGTGAGCTGTCTCGCTTTTGCAAGCATCGATGTTTTTGTTCTTTGCGTAACCGAGGTCACCCCTTCGCGCCGGGACCACGGCTGCCCGGGTTAACGTCGGCCGGACATCTGAGGAGGTGAGCGCGGTGCGGGCGTCTTTGTCGCGGCAGCTGCTGGGCTGGCAGCTGGTGATCATCTTCGTGCTGCTCGCCTCGATCGCGGTGTTCTCGGTGGCCCAGTCCGACTCCGCGTTCCGCGCCACCGAGGGCCGCCGGATGCTGTCGGTGGCCGAGGACCTGGCGGCCACCAACGGCGTCCGGGTCAACCTGGCCGAGCCCTACTCTCGGGACCTGCTGCCGATCTTCGCCGAGAGCGCGCGCAGCCTGTCCGGCGCCGACCACGTGATCATCGCCGACGGCCGCGGAACCGTGCTGACCTCGCCCGATCCCGGCCAGCGCGGGCATCCGCTGCCGCTGGGCGAGAGCACCGTGCTGGCGGGCAAGGCGTGGGTCGGCGAGGTCGACGACAACGGCGTCGGCTCGCTCGTCGCGCACGTGCCGGTGATCGGCGACGACGCCCGGATCATCGGGATCGTCGCGGCGGGCCGGGAGACGCCGGACGTCCTGCAGGGCGTCCGGGAGGCACCGCAGAACCCGCTCGCGCTGCTGGCGTTCGCGACCGTGCTGGGCATCGCGGGTTCGGTGTTGCTCGCCCGGCGGGTCAAGCGCCAGACTCTCGGCCTCGAACCGCAGGAGATAACGCGGCTGGTCGAACACCGCGAGGCGCTGCTGCACGGCATCCGGGAGGGAGTGCTCGGCGTGGACCAGCAGAACCGGATCACCCTGGTCAACGACCAGGCCCGCGCGCTGCTGTCGCTGCCGGACGACGCGGTGGGGCGCCCGATCGACGAGCTCGGCCTCAACGACCGCGCCCGCGACGTGCTCACCGGCCGCGCCGACGGCGTCGACCAGATCGTGCTGCGCCGGGGCCGGGTAGTGGTGCTCAACCGGGTGCCGATCTCGTCGGTCGGCGCGGTGGTGACCATGCGTGACCGCACCGAGCTGGTCGACCTGCGCCGCGAGCTCGACGCCAACCGCGCGGTCACCGACACGCTGCGGGCGCAGGCGCACGAGTTCTCCAACCGGCTGCACACGATCTCCGGGCTGATCGAGCTCGGCGAGCACGAGGAGTTGCAGCGCTACGTCGAGCGCGTCAACCACACCCGCCAGCAGTGGCACGACGAGGTCACCGCGCGGGTCGGCGACGCGTCCACCGCGGCGCTGCTGATCGCCAAGGCCAGCCTCGCGGCCGAGCGCGGCGTGGGGCTGCGGCTGCACGAGGGAGCCCGCCTCGGCGAGGTCGACGAGCAGCTGTCCTCGGACCTGGTGACGGTGCTGGGAAATCTCGTCGACAACGCGCTCGACGCGCTGGAGGGCGGCGGGGCCGAGCGCTGGATCGAGGTGGACCTGCGCCACGACGACGAGGTGACGGTGGTGGTGCGCGACTCCGGTCCCGGCGTGGCGCCGGAGATCGTCGAGGAGGTCTTCCGGCACGGCTTCACCACCAAGGCCGCGCGCGGCGGGGACCGCGGGCTCGGACTGGCGCTGACCAGGCAGATCTGCCGCCGCCGGGGCGGTTCGGTGCGGGTGAGCAACGAGCGGGGCGCGGTGTTCACCGCGCGGTTGGGCGCGGCGCGGTGATCCGGGTGCTGGTCGTCGACGACGACTTCATGGTGGCCAAGGTCCACAGCGGATACGTCGCGCGGGTGGACGGGTTCGAGGTCGTCGGCGTCGCGCACAGCGGAGCGGACGCGGTGCGCGCGGCCGACGAGCTGCGCCCGGACCTGGTGCTGCTCGACATCTACCTGCCCGATGTGGACGGCCTGGCGGTGCTGCGCAACCTGCGCGACAGCGACGCCGACCCCGACGTCATCGTGATCACCGCCGCCCGCGACCTCGACACCGTCCGGGGCGCGATCCGCGGCGGCGCGCTGCACTACCTGATCAAGCCGTTCAGCTACGAGGCGCTGCGCGACCAGCTGGAGCACTTCCGCTCGCTGCACCGCAAACTCGGTTCGCTGCCCGGCGACGCCCCGGCCGCGCAGCAGGACGTCGACGAGCTGTTCGGCGCCCGCGCGCGGAACCCGGTCGCGCCGCCGAAGGGGCTTGCCAGCGAGACAGCGGAGGTCGTCGAGCGCATCCTGCGCGAGGTCACCGCCGATGGCGGGGACCTGTCGGCCACGGAGTGCGCCGACGCGACCGCGCTGTCGCGCGTCAGCGCGCGGAAGTACCTGGAGCACTTCGTGGCTTCCGGGCGAGCCGAGGTGCGGTTGCGGTACGGCGGGGCAGGCAGGCCCGAGCGGCGTTATCGGTGGGTGTGAGTCGTTGTTCGGGTTGGTTTGCTTGGCGGTGCGGGTGGCGGTTGCGTGCTTGGGCTAAGCGGCTGCGCCGCTTGAGGACGATGGCTGGGTTCCCTCCTGCATCCCGAAAGTTGCCGGTCCGGCAACGGGATTTGTCGGTCCCGGATCCGTGAGCGCATGGTCGGAAGCACCGACAAACAGAACGGGAGCCGACACCGATGACTGACATGGACTGGGCCGCGATGGCCGACCTGCTGGAGCTCGAAGGCGACGCGCACAGCCCCTACGTCCGGCAGGCGTTCGCCGAGCTGGAGCACCTGGAGCCCAAGCGGGTCCTCGACATCGGCAGCGGGCCGGGGGTGGCCGCCTGCCGACTGGCGCAGGTGTTCCCGGGCGCCGAGGTCACCGCGGTCGACGGCACGCCCGAGCTGCTGGCCCGCGCCGAGCAGCGCGCCGAGCGCCTCGGCGTCCGGCTGCGGACGCAGGTCGCCGAGTTCCCCGAGGGGCTCGCCGACCTCGGGCCCGCGGACCTGGTGTGGTCCGGGCAGGTCGTGCACCACGTGGGCGACCAGCAGGACGCGCTGAACCGGCTGGCCGGGCTGCTCGACCCCGGCGGGGTGCTGGCGATCGTCGAGGGCGGGCTGCCCGCCCGCTGGCTGCCGCGCGACCTGGGCTTCGGCCGCCCCGGCCTGCAGTTCCGGCTGGACGCGGCGATGGACGCCCGGTTCACCGAGATGCGGGCGGAACTCCCCGGCTCCAAGGCCGTGGTCGAGCACTGGCCCGCGCTGCTGCGCGCGGCCGGGCTCACCGACGCGCGCAGCAAGACCTTCCTGGTCGACCTGCCCGCGCCGCTGGAGGACGGGCCGCGGCGGCTGGCGCGGCGCTGGCTGGAGCGGCACCGGGACGCCTTCGGCGATCTCCTCGACGCCGAGGACCGCGAGACGCTGGACCGGCTGCTCGAACCGGGTTCGCCGGAAGGCGTCGACCGGCGGGAGGACCTGTTCCTGCTGACCGCGAAGACCGTGCACTTCGCCCGTCGCCCTTGAGGGGTGCTCGGGCGGTCACCGCTGCCCCACGGTGACCGCCCGAGCGATCGACGCGCCGGTCCGCGTCGAAACCGTGGGTCAGGGGAGCAGGAGGCCGTTCTTGCCCGCGCGGGCGTCGGCGAAGCGCTTGGCGA
>NZ_BAAAUX010000018.1:0-45024 GCF_039534165.1 Saccharopolyspora taberi
AGCAGGCTCCGCCCCCGGGCCGGCCTCCGGCGGGGCGGCCGGTTCCTCCCGGGCCTGCTCCGCAGCCCGGCCCGCCTCCGCAACCCGGCGGCCCGCCTCCGGCTCCGCCTCGGCAGGGGCCTCCTCCGGCGGCTCCGCCTCCCCAGGCTCCGCCGCCCCAAGCTCCGCCTCCGGCGGCTCCGCCGCCACCAGCTCCGCAACAACCACCAGCTCCGCCGCACCAGCAGCCGGCTCCGCCGCCGCAGCAGCAAACTCCGCCGCCACAACAGCCGCCGCAGCAGCAACCCCCGCAGCAACAACCCCCGGCAGCTCCGCCTCCGGCTCCGCCGCAACAACCCCAGGCGACGGCGAAGTACGAGCGCCCGCCGATGCCGCCCCAGGAACCGGTCGACTACGACCCGGACCCGTACGACTACGAACGGGACCCCGACCGCTACGACTACGACCGGGACCGCTACGACCGCGATCACGACCGCTACGACTACGACCGGTACGACAGGGACCGATACGACCGGTACGACGACCGCCGCCCGCCGGAACCCCGCTACGACCGGGACCCGGAACCCTCCTACGAAGAACGGCGCGCCCGCCGAGCCGACCGCGCGGCGACCCTCGGCATGGTGATCCGCCTGGTCACCGGCGGTGTCGCCCTGGTCTTCGTGCTGCACATCGTGTTCGTGCTCTTCGGCGCGAACCAGGACAGCGGGTTCGTCTCGTTCGTGTACGGCACGGCCAAGGTCTTCGTGCTCGGTTTCGGCGACGTGTTCACCCCCGATGACGCGACGATCGGCCTGGTGCTCAACTACGGGCTGGCCGCCGTCGTGTACCTGGTGGTCGGCAAGCTGGTCGCCAGGGCGCTCCGGGGCCGCTGACCCGCCGGGCGGGGTCGTGACCAGCGGCCCCGCCCGGGGTGATCACTCACCGCCGCCACCGTCACCACCACCACCACCACCACCACCGTCGCCGCTGTCACCGCCGCTGCCGCTGTCACCGCCGCTGCCGGATCGGCCCGGTGTGGTGAACAGCAGGGCCATCAGCGTGACGAAGCTGATCATGGCCGCGCCCCCTCCCGTGTCGGAAGAGCTTCCGAGGTCCCACAGTCCTGCCCCGACGGCTACCACTACGACCAGCGCTACACCCCAGACCGCCCAGAAAGTTCTGCTCCGCGCGATCTCATCGCGCTTCGAGTGGCTCTTGTACCCCAGCACCCCGCTGGGCAGGAGCAGGAACAGCGCCTCGGCCGAGCCCTGCAACGCATACGCGGTGCCCATGCCCAAACCGATCAGCATGACCGCCAGAAGCGCCATGTCGGGCACCACGGCTCCGAGCTCATCGTTCTCGGGCACCACCACTCTGGCGCCGATCGCCAAGAGCACCAGCAGCGTGAACAAGAGCAAGAACTGCCCCACGGGCAAACCCAACACCATCTACCGAGTTTCGGGAGTGCGACGCCGTTCCACAATCACGCATTCGGCGGCTCCACAGTGGACGCTCAGTCCAACCGCGCGGCGCGTTCCAGGAGGTAGCGCTGCTCGGGATCGCTGGTGGTCAAGCTCGCCGCGCGGCGGTACTCGACGCGGGCTTTCCTCCGGTCTCCGGCCATTTCCGCGAGGTGGGCGCGCACGGCGTGGGTCCGGTGGTGCTCGCGGATCGATCCCTCGGCCGCCAACTCGTCGACCATCTCCAGCCCGGCCTGAGGACCGTGCACCATCGCCACCGCCACCGCGTGGTTGAGCGTGACCACCGGGTTCGGCGCGTGCCGAGACAGCAGGCCGTAGAGCGCGAGGATCTGCGGCCAGTCGGTGTCCTCGGCGGTGGGCGCCTCGTCGTGGACGGCCGCGATGGCGGCCTGCAACTGGTACGGGCCGACGGGTGCGGCCGCGAGCGTGCGGGTGATCAGCTCCACCCCCTCGGCGATTTCCCCCTGGTTCCAACGGGTTCGGTCCTGTTCGGCGAGCGGGATGAGCGCGCCGTCCGGTCCGGTGCGCGCCGGGCGGCGGGCGTCCGTGAGCAGCATGAGTGCGAGCAGCCCGGCGATCTCGCCGTCTTCGGGCAGCAGCGCGTGCACCTGCCTGGTCAGCCGGATCGCCTCGTCGGCGAGCTCGGTCCGCTGCAGCTGCGGGCCGCCGCTGGCGGTGTAGCCCTCGTTGAAGATCAGGTACAGCACGTGCAGGACGGCGTCGAGCCGTTCCCGGAACTCATCGCGCGGTGGCAGCCGGAAGCGCGCGCCCTCCGCCCTGATGGTCTTTTTCGCGCGGCTTATCCGTTGCGCCATCGTGGATTCCGGCACCAGGAACGCCTGCGCGATCTGCGCGGTGGTCAGCCCGCCGACCGCCCGCAGCGTCAGCGCGATCCGCGATGCCGGGGACAGCGCGGGGTGGCAGCACAGCATCAGCAGCACGAGCGTGTCGTCGGAGTCGACGGCCGCACCGGGCACGGCCAGCCGCGCGGCCGTCAGCTCCCGCTCCTGCCGCGCCAGCTCGCTGCGCAGGAGATCGGTCATCCGCCGGTCGGCGACCCGGATCAGCCAGCCGCGCGGCTTGTCCGGAACGCCGCGCTCCGGCCACTGGACGGCGGCGGCGAGCAACGCCTCCTGCACCGCCTCCTCGGCGAGCTCGAAATCCCTGCGGTGGCGCACGACCGCGCCGAGGACCTGCGGCGCCAACTCGCGCAGCAGGTCCTCGACGCGGGGCTCGCCGCTCACATCTCCAGCCCGCCGGACAGGTCCATCACCGGCCGCACCTCGACCGCCCCGAACCGCGCGTCCGGGAACCGCGCCGCGATCTCGGCGGCGCGCTCGGGGCTTTCGCAGTCGATCAGGAAGTAACCCGCGATCTGCTCCTTGGCCTCGGCGTACGGACCGTCGGTGCTGGCCGCCACGCCCTCGCGGACCCGAATGGTCCGCGCCAGCGCCGGATCGGCGAGCGGCACGCCCTCGACCAGCTCCCCGGACCCGGTGATCTCGGCCAGCAGTTCGTCGAACTGAACCTGCATCGCGGCCACGTCGTCGTCGCCGACCCCGGCCTGGTGACGGAACGTGGGATGCGCCCAGTTCCGCGGATTGCTGTAGATGGCCAGCAGGTACTTCACGGTGGTCTCCTTCACGCTGATCGTGGTGGCGTTCAGCCGATACGTCGGAACCACCGAACCATTCTCGACACCACGCGACCCAAAACGCCGAGCAAGAAAGCCCCCACCTACAAGGGAGGGGTTTGGTTCTCATCCCGTCGACCTGGCGCCAGCCCGATCAGGCCGTGTCAAGGGGGCACCAACGCACAAACCGCAGCGCCCAAGCAAAACGGCCCCCTTGACGCGGTCTGATAGCCCTCCGTGGAGGTCGACGGGATGAGAACCACCCCAACCGAACCGCAGCGAACAACGAGGACTCATCCCGGAGACCTGCCGGGGGTCTGGGGTCGGCGAGAGCCCCAGAAACCACGAGCTGAAAAGAACCCGAACCGGCAGAGCCGCTTCGGTCCCGGAGACCTGCCGGGGACCTGAAACCAGCGAGCGCCCCCAAACCCCCACCCTCAGCTCTCCTTCCGAGCCCGGCTGGGAGCGACCCGAGGAGGCTCCCCGGGCTGCTTCGGATAAACCGGCGGCCAAGGCGCATCCCCGAGCCCGGCGGCGAGGTCCCGGCGGGACATCTCGAGCAACGGCTCCAAGGACTGCGCCCGCTCCTGCGCGCCGGCCCAGGGGTCGCCGCGCTCGGCGACCCGCGCGGGCACGGTGGCGATCGTCAGCGCGTCGGGCTCGACGGTCTCCAGCTCGTCCCATCCGATCGGCGCCGACACCTGCGCGCCGGCCCTCGGCCGCACGCACCACGCCCCGAACACCGTCTTGTGCGGTGCGTTCTGGTTGAAGTCGACGAAGACCCGCGCGCCGCGCTCCTCCTTCCACCACTTCGCGGTGATCAGGTCCGGATGCCGGCGCTCCAGCTCGCGCGCGAGCGCCACCGCGGCGGCCCGCACCTCGTAGCTGTTCCAGCGCGGCTGCAACATCACGTAGAGGTGCAGGCCGCGCGAACCGGAGGTCTTCAGGTGCGGCTCGATGCCGAGCTCGGCGAGCAGGTCCCGGCAGCGCGCTGCGGCCTCCCGCACCTGCGGGAACCGCACGCCCGGGGACGGGTCGAGATCGACGCGCAGCTCGTCGGTGATCTCGGGCGAGTGCGCGCGGATCGGCCACACGTGGAATCCCAGGCAACCCAGGTTGACCGCCCACAGCACGTGCGCGAGGTCGGCGGCCACGAGCGCGTCGCTGGTGGTGCCGTTGGGCGTGGCCACGACGGTCGTGGTCAGCCACGGCGGCGCGGACTTGGGCACCCGCTTCTGGAACCACGACTTCCCGCCCGCGCCGTCCGGGTAGCGCTCCAGCAGCAGCGGCCGGTCCGCCAGCGTCGCCAGCAGCGGCCCGGCGACCGACTGGTAGTAGCGGACGAGGTCGAGCTTGGTCTCCCCGCGCTCGGCGAAGTAGACCTTGCCGGGGTGCGAAACGGCGATTTCCGTTCCGCCCACATCGATCGTGACGGCGTCCATCGCACTCCTCCTCGGCGTACGCGGGACCCCAGCGTAGGACTTCCGAGGCGTTGCGACCGGGCGACCGGCGTAGGGTTGGTGCTGGTGAGAAGGCTGCGGGTGCCCGCCCTGCTGGCGGCGGTGATCGCGGTCGGCGGGGTGTCGGCGGAGTGCGCGGCGCCGCCGGCGCGGTTCAGCGCGACCGTGCACCCGGTCAGCGCGGAAGAGCTCGGCCCGAGCTGGCACCCCGGCTGCCCGGTGCCGCCCGAGCAGCTGCGCCGCGTGCACCTGTCGCACGTCGACTTCGACGGCGGCACCCGCAACGGCGACCTGGTCGTCAACCAGGACCGGGTGCCCCAGGTGATCGAGGTCTTCCAGCAGCTCTACGACCTGAAGTTCCCGATCGAGAAGATGCACCCGCCGAGCGGATATCCGGGCGCGCGGGACGAGCTGTCGATGCGAGACAACAACACCTCGGCCTTCAGCTGCCGCGACATCCCCGACTCCGGCGCCTGGTCCCAGCACGCGCACGGCCGCGCGATCGACGTCAACCCGAAGCTGAACCCCTACGTCGAGCGGGACGGCTTCGAACCGGGCAACGCGGCGGCCTACCTGGACCGCGCCCGCCGCGACCCCGGCCTGCTGCACGACGGCGACCCGGCGGTGCGCGTGTTCACCGACCGCGGCTGGACGTGGGGTGGGCACTGGCAGGACCCGATCGACTACCAGCACTTCGAACTTCCCTGACCGCCTGCTCCCGGAAAAGACCGGTCAGGCCACCGCCGTCTCGTGCACGTGCTGCCAGAGGTACCCGCCGGAACCGCGCCGCAGCACGGCGGTCGTCCGGCGCCGCGTGGTGCCGTCGCCGTGGCGGTGCGTCTCGCGGAACCGCACCACGACCGAATCTCCCGCCGCGGCAACGACTTCGATCTCGTCGACGTCGATCTCCAGGCCCGGCGCGGCGTTGCGGGCCCCGGACAGCGCGTCGAACAGCGCGGCCCGCGGCAGCACGGCGCCGTCGACGGTGATGATCGAGAACTCCTCGGCGTGCGCGGCCCGCAGCGCCGCCAGCACCGCGGGTGCGCACTCCGTGCCCAGCCATTCGGCGAGCAGCCGGTGCAGCCGCTCGACCTCGGCCGCGATCGGGTCGGTGGTCACCAGCCGCGCTCGCGCCACTCGGTGAGCTTGGGGCGCTCCGCGCCCAGCGTCGAGTCGTCGCCGTGGCCGGGGTAGAACCAGGTGTCGTCGGGCAGCACCGCGAAGACCCGCTGCTCGACGTCGTCGATCAGGGAGCGGAAGTTCGCGGGCGAGGTCGTCTTGCCGACGCCGCCAGGGAACAGCGAGTCACCGGTGAACAGGTGCGGGTGGCCCACCGGGTCGCG
Source organism: Saccharopolyspora taberi (assembly GCF_039534165.1). Lineage (NCBI taxonomy): Bacteria > Bacillati > Actinomycetota > Actinomycetes > Pseudonocardiales > Pseudonocardiaceae > Saccharopolyspora > Saccharopolyspora taberi. The sequence goes on from NZ_BAAAUX010000018.1 coordinate 5,897, forward strand.
GTAGAGCAGGGCGATCGAGCCCGGCGTGTGCCCGCGCAGGTGGATGACCTCCAGCGCCGACTCGCCGACCTGGATGCTCTCGCCGTGCTCGACCAGCCGGTCCGGCGGCACCGGCAGCGCCTCGGCGTCGGCCGGGTGGGCCACCGTGAAGCAGCCGGTCTGCCCGGCGACCGACCCCAGCGCCTGCCAGTGGTCGGCGTGCTGGTGGGTGGTGACGATGGTGCGCAGCCGGGGCCGCTGGTCGTCGTGGCCGAGCAGGTCGGCGAGCCGGTCCGAGTCGTTGGCGGCGTCGATCAGCAGGGCGTCCCCGGTGCGGCGGCACACCAGCAGGTAGGCGTTGTTGTCCATCGGGCCGACCGACACCTTGGTGATGGTCAGCGCGTCCAGTTCCCGCCGCGACGGCTCGCCGCCGGGCTCGACATGTCCGGTGTAAGGCTCCACACGCCGAGCCTAGCGGCCGGTCGGGACCGGGCCCCGGGCCGCACTCGCCGCCGCCGTCACAGCCAGACGGGCAGCGCGGGCAGCGGGTCGCCGCCCAGCCCGGCGCCGCTGGTGCGGCCGAGCAGCCAGCCGAGCATCTCGCCGGGATAGCCGTGCACCCGGCTCGGCCTGGAGGTGGTGCCGCGGAGTTCCCAGCTTCGCTCCCGCCCGTCGAAGTCGACGACCACGGTCAGCGCGGGCACGTCCGGACGGCCGCCGAACTGCTGCACGACGTCTTCCAGGATCTCCTCGACATCGGGCTGGGGGATGTCGTCGAAGCCGAACCCGAGGTCGAGGTCGGCCAGGTGCACCCAGACCTCCAGCAGGCGCTGGCGCAGCACCTCGTGCGCCGGGACCGGTTTGCCCGGCCCGCTGTAGACCTCGTTCTCCCACGCCCGCACCGGCAGCGCGCGAGCGGCCTCGTGCAGCCGCTCGCAGGAGCAGTCCAGGTCCTCCAGCAGCAGCCGGTGACCCCGGATCGCGCCCTCCTCGATGTCGGCGTCGCGGTCGGCGGCGCTGGCGTACATCGGGTGCTCGACCCCGGTGCGCGCCCAGCGCAGCAGGTTCAGGCACCCGTCGGCGTTGCGGGCCAGGTGGGAGATGACGTGCGCCCGGGTCCAGCCGGGCAGCAGGCTGGGGCCGTGGACCCCCAGCTCGTCGAGTTGGGAAACGGTGTCCAGCAGACGCACGGTGGCCTGTTCGACGGCGGCCAGTGCGACACTTGTCCGGTGGGCCAACTGCGCGACGGCGGAGTTGTCGGTGCTGCTTCGGTCGCCGGCCCCGAGAGCGATGTCAGCCATAGGTCGTCCTCGCTTGACAGGGGGATTGCCGGTGCACGCCGGTGAGACCTAGAGCGTAAGTGCGCGGGCGGCCGGCTCGACAGTGCCCATTCCGGGGTAATTTTGCGTATCGTCGAATTGCCTCCTGGGAGCGACCGGGCCTCACTCGATCGGGTGAAGCAGTCGGTCGGTCGGCAGCGGGGTGCCAGCCGGTGGGTCCGGGACTGTCAGTCCCCCCGAATAGCATGGACGCGGCGTCGACCGCCGTTCGCGCGCCAGCGGGATTCCTCGCCACTGGAATTCCCCAAACCGGGCTTGTCCGGCAGACACCGGGCTTGCCCGGCAGCGGGGATGCAACCTTCCGGATGCACCCGGCAGGGGATGCGCCAGTGGGGGACGGGACAGCGGGTTTGAACTCCCGGCACGGTTCCCGCGCGCGCCGACGGCGACGCCTGCCACCCAGGACCGGCATCGCAGCCCGGCCATCCGGCCGCCGGGCGAGCACCGAACCGGCGAGAACTTTCGAAGGGATCACAGTGGCTGACCGCCTCGTCGTCCGCGGCGCCCGTGAGCACAACCTGCGCGGGATCGACCTCGACCTGCCCCGAGACAGCCTGATCGTGTTCACCGGGCTGTCCGGTTCCGGCAAGTCGAGCCTGGCTTTCGACACGATCTTCGCCGAGGGGCAGCGACGTTACGTCGAGTCGCTGTCCGCCTACGCCCGGCAGTTCCTCGGCCAGATGGACAAGCCCGACGTCGACTTCATCGAGGGCCTCTCGCCCGCGGTGTCGATCGACCAGAAGTCCACCAGCCGCAACCCGCGGTCGACGGTGGGCACCATCACCGAGGTCTACGACTACCTCCGGCTGCTCTACGCGCGCGCGGGCAAACCGCACTGCCCGGCCTGCGGGGAGGCGATTAGCAAGCAGACGCCGCAGCAGATCGTCGACCAGGTGCTCGCGATGCCCGAGCGCACCAAGTTCCAGGTGCTCGCGCCGGTCGTGCGCAGCCGCAAGGGCGAGTACGTCGACCTGTTCGAGAAGCTCCAGGCGCAGGGCTACGCGCGTGCCCGCGTCGACGGCGTCGTCCACCCGCTGGACGACCCGCCGAAGCTGAAGAAGCAGGAGAAGCACGACATCGACGTGGTCATCGACCGGCTCACGGTCAAGGCCGGCGCCAAGCAGCGGCTGACCGACTCGGTCGAGACCGCGCTGCGGCTGGCCGACGGCCTGGTGGTGCTGGAGTTCGTCGACGCCGAGGAGGGCGACCCGGCCCGCGAGCGCAGGTTCTCCGAGAACCTGGCCTGCCCCAACGGTCACCCGCTGGGCGTGGACGAGCTGGAGCCCCGGTCGTTCTCGTTCAACTCGCCCTACGGCGCGTGCCCGGACTGCGCGGGCCTGGGCATCCGCAAGGAGGTCGACCCGGAGCTGGTCGTGCCCGACGAGGAGCTGTCGCTGGGCGAGGGCGCGATCGCACCGTGGGCGGGAGGGCACACCGCCGAGTACTTCACCCGGCTGCTGACCTCGCTGTCGGAGGCCATCGGCTTCCGGATGGACACGCCGTGGGCCAAGCTGCCGACCAAGGTCAAGAAGGCGGTCCTGCACGGGACCACCGACCAGGTCCACGTCCGCTACCGGAACCGCTACGGCCGCACCCGCTCCTACTACGCCAACTACGAGGGCGTCATCCCGTTCCTGGAGCGCAGGCTGGAGCAGACCGAGTCCGACTACGCCCGCGAGAAGTACGAGGGCTACATGCGGGACGTGCCGTGCCCGGCGTGCGAGGGCACCCGCCTCAAGCCCGAGATCCTCGCGGTGACCATGGAGAACCAGGAGCTCGGCGAGCTGTCGATCGCCGAGGTCAGCGCGCTCAGCGTCCGCGAGTGCGCGGCGTTCCTGCACGGGCTGGTCCTGGGGCACCGCGAGGAGATGATCGCGGGCCGGGTGCTCAAGGAGGTCCAGGCGCGGCTGGGGTTCCTGCTCGACGTCGGCCTCGACTACCTGTCGCTGGATCGCGCGGCGGGCACGCTGTCCGGTGGCGAGGCGCAGCGCATCCGGCTGGCCACCCAGATCGGTTCCGGTCTGGTCGGGGTGCTCTACGTGCTCGACGAGCCGTCGATCGGCCTGCACCAGCGCGACAACCACCGGCTGCTGGAGACGCTGAGCAGGCTGCGCGACCTGGGCAACACGCTGATCGTGGTCGAGCACGACGAGGACACCGTGCGCAGCGCGGACTGGATCGTCGACATCGGGCCGGGCGCCGGTGAGCACGGCGGCCAGGTCGTGCACAGCGGTCCGTACAAGAAGCTGCTGGAGAACAAGAAGTCGCTCACCGGGGACTACCTGGCGCGGCGCAAGGAGATCCCGGTCCCGGAGATCAGGCGCCCGCGGGACGCGAAGCGGCAGCTGACCGTGGTCGGCGCGCGGGAGCACAACCTGCGCAAGATCGACGTGTCGTTCCCGCTGGGCTGCCTGGTCTCGGTGACCGGGGTGTCCGGGTCGGGCAAGTCCACGCTGGTCAACGACATCCTGGCGTCGGTGCTGGCGAACAAGCTCAACGGCGCCCGCCAGGTCCCGGGCAGGCACACCCGGATCAAGGGCCTGGAGCACGTGGACAAGCTGGTGCAGGTCGACCAGTCGCCGATCGGCCGCACCCCGCGGTCGAACCCGGCCACCTACACCGGGGTCTTCGACCACATCCGCAAGCTGTTCGCGGCGACCACCGAGGCCAAGGTCCGCGGCTACCAGCCGGGGCGGTTCTCCTTCAACGTCAAGGGCGGGCGCTGCGAGGCGTGCGCGGGAGACGGCACGCTGAAGATCGAGATGAACTTCCTGCCCGACGTCTACGTGCCCTGCGAGGTGTGCAAGGGCGCCCGGTACAACCGGGAGACGCTGGAGGTGCACTACAAGGGCAAGACGATCGCGGAGGTCCTGGACCTGCCGATCGAGGAGGCCGCGGAGTTCTTCAAGCCGATCAACGCGATCCACCGGCACCTGCGGACGCTGGTCGACGTCGGCCTCGGCTACGTCCGGCTGGGCCAGCCCGCGCCGACGCTGTCCGGTGGTGAGGCGCAGCGGGTGAAGCTGGCCAGCGAGCTGCAGAAGCGCTCGACGGGCAAGACGGTCTACATCCTCGACGAGCCCACGACGGGCCTGCACTTCGAGGACATCCGCAAGCTGCTCGGCGTGGTGAACGGCTTGGTGGACAAGGGGAACACGGTGATCGTCATCGAGCACAACCTCGACGTCATCAAGACCTCGGACTGGGTGCTGGACATGGGACCGGAAGGCGGTTCCGGCGGCGGCACGCTGATCGCGTCGGGCACCCCGGAACAGGTCGCCGGGATCGAGGAGAGCTACACGGGACGGTTCCTCGCGCCGATGCTGTGACGGGCGTTTCCAGCGCCGAAGCGCGGCGGGCCTCCGGGCTCGCCGCGCATGCGTGATCTCGGTTCGTAAGCCGGGCGGCAATCTCTCGCTCTTGGGAGCAACCCGCCGGTAATGTCGCCGCCATGGCGAACAGCGAGCACTTCGTCTCCAGCTCCGTGATCGTCGCGGCGACACCGGAAGCGATCTTCGAGATCCTCAGCGATCCGCGCAAGCACCCGCTGATCGACGGTTCCGGCACGGTCCGCGAGGGCATCAGCGGACCGGACCGCCTGGTGCTCGGCTCGAAGTTCGGAATGCGGATGAAGATCGGCCTGGGCTACCGGATCCGCAACACGGTGGTCGAGTTCGAGCCGAACCGGCTGATCGCCTGGAAGCACTTCTCCCCGCACCGCTGGCGCTACCGCCTGGAACCGGTCGAAGGCGGCACCAGGGTGACCGAGACCTTCGACTACTCACGGATGCCGCTGCCCGCGATCATCGGCCGGTCCCCGATGGCCACCAACAACCTCAGGGCGATCAAGAACACCCTGCACCGCCTCAAGTCCCACGTCGAAGGCGGGGAGTAAAGGACGTTCCCCCACGAGGCGGAGACAAAGCCTCCACCTACAAGGGAGGGGTTTGGTTCTCATCCCGTCGACCTGGCGCAGCCCGATCAGACCGTGTCAAGGGGGCACAGACCAGCAAAACCGCAGCGCGCCAACACAAACGGCCCCCTTGACGCGGTCTGATAGCCCTTGTGGAGGTCGACGGGATGAGAACCACCCCAACCGAACCGCAGCGAACAACGAGGACTCATCCCGGAGACCTGCCGGGGGTCCGGGGTCGGCGAGAGCCCCGGAAACCACCCACGCAACAGAACCCCCCTACCCCCGCTCCCGAACGCCCCGCCACTGCAACTTCTCCCGCTCCCGCCTGGGAAGCTTCGCCACGACGAGGTCATACGAGTCCTCGATCAGGTCGAGCACCAGGTCGTCCGGCACCGACCCGTCGAGGACGACGGTGTTCCAGTGCCGCTTGTTCAGGTGGTACCCCGCTGTGATCGCCGGGTAGGTCATCCGCAGCTGCACCGCGAAGTCCGGGTCGCACTTGAGGCTCACCCGCAGCGGCGTGCCGTCGAGCCTGCTGATCGCGAACATCTTCCCGGCGACCTTGAACACGCTGTTGCTCTCGTCGAACGGGAACTCCTCGCCCGCGCCGGTGAGGGCCAGGCAGGCGTCCCTGAGCTGCTTCGGAGTCACCCCAGCAGGGTAATCCCGGCCCCCGTCACAGCCCGGCCACGCGCAGGATCCGGTCGTCCTCGGGCGCCGGGTCGCCGTTCTGGTCCCGGTTGGTCGTGGTCACCCACAGGCTCCCGTCGGGCGCGTTCTCCACCGCGCGCAGCCGACCGTAATCGCCCTGGAACAGCGCCTTCGGTTCGCCGACCGTCCCGTCGGCGTTGAGCGGCACCTGCCACAGCCGCTGGCCGCGCATGGCCGCGACGTAGATCGCGCCGTTGTGGACCTCCAGCCCGCTCGGCGAAGCCTCCGAGGTCGGCCAGGTCACCAGCGGGTCGACGTAGGCTTCGTCGTCGCACGGGCCCTCGCACTTCGGCCACCCGTAGTTCTTGCCCGGCTCGACCCGGTTGACCTCGTCCCAGGTGTTCTGACCCGGCTCGGCCGCGTGCAGCCCGCCCTTCTCGTCCCACGACAGGCCCTGCGGGTTGCGGTGGCCCAGCGAGTAGACCAGCGAGTCGCCGAACGGGTTGTCCGGGGCAGGCCGGCCGTCCGGGGTCATCCGCAGGATCTTGCCGTTGAGCGACTTCGCGTCCTGCGAGCTGTCGGGGTTCTGGGCGTCGCCGGTGGTGGCGTAGAGCATGCCGTCCGGGCCGAAGGCCAGCCGCCCGCCGTTGTGGAAGCGGTTCTTGGCGATGCCGGTGACGATCGGCTGCGGCTGCTCGCCGAGCTTGAGCTTGGCGATCCGGTTGTCCTCGGCGGTGGTGTAGAAGACGAACACCGTCTGGTCGTCGGCGTAGTCCGGCGACACCGCGATGCCCATCAGCCCGCCCTCGCCGTCGGTCGGCCGGGAATCGGTCACCCGCTGCACCTCGGTGACCTGTCCGTCCTTTATGGACATGATCTGACCGGTCTCGCGCTGGGTGAAAAGGCCGGAGCCGTCCGGCAGGAACGCCAGTCCCCACGGGATCTCCAGCCCGGTGGCGATCGGGGTGACCTCCGCCGGCGCGGCGACGGCCGGACCGCTGCCGCACCCGAGTGCGAGCGCGGTGGCGAACGTGAGAACTGCGCTGCGGCGAACCTTCATGCTGGCCTCCGGTGTCGGTGCGGGAATTCCGCGCCCGGCCGGACCGACTTCCGCGCGGAACGCGACAGATCGAAGCACGCGAGACGGAAGCCCCCGTACCGCCGCTGGGAGGCATCGGAATTGCCCCCGACCGCATCTCGACGGGGGACCGGAAAGCCTCCTACCGTGGAATTCCCCACGACCAGAGGAGGAAGTCATGGCCGACAACGCCGCTCCGGAATGGGTCGCGCCGGAACTGGACGAGTACGACGTCGCCCCCGAGGTCACCGCCTACGTCGCGCGCTGAATGACCCCGCGCGACGCCGGGGAGTTCGAACGCGCGCTGCGCGCGCTCGAAACCCGCTACTGGCACGACCACCCGTTCCACCAGCGGCTGCACCGGGGCAAGCTCGACGCGCGGGAACTGCGGCTGTGGGCGGCGAACCGCTGGTACTACCAGCGCTGCCTGCCGCAGAAGGACGCCGCGATCATCGCGAACTGCCCGCTGCCGCGGGTGCGGCGCACCTGGCTGGAGCGCATCGCCTACCACGACGGCCGGACCGCCGCGGACGGCGGCGCGCAGCGCTGGCTCCAGCTGGCCGAGGCGCTGGGGATGCCGCGCGAGGAGGTGGTCGACGAACGCCACCTGCTGCCTGGAGTCCGGTTCGCCGTCGACGCCTACGTCAACTTCGCCCGCAGCCGTCCGTGGATCGAGGGCGTGGCTTCCGGGCTCACCGAGATGTTCGCGCCGGGCCTGATGCGCCGCCGCGTCGAGGCGATGCGCGAGCACTACCCGTGGATCGCCGAGAGCGGGTTCGGCTACTTCCACAACCGCATCGAGGCGACCCGGGGCGAGGGCCGGTCGACGCTGGCCCTGGTGCTGGAGCACTGCACCACCCGGGACCAGCAGGACGCGGCCCTCGCCGCACTCGCGTTCAAGTGCGACGTGCTGCACGCGGTGCTGGACGCGGTGGACTACGAGGTGGGGAAGCGGTGAAACCCCGGCTGAGGCGCGGAGTCCGGCTGTCCTACGACCACGTCCGGCAGCGGACGGTGGTGCTGCACCCGGAAGGCGTTGTCATGCCGAACGAAACCGCGCTCGCGGTGCTCGAACGCTGCGACGGCCGCACGACCGCGGCCGGGATCGCGGCGGCGCTGGGCGAGATCTACCGAGGGGTGCGGCAGCAGGACGTAGACGCCGTGGTGGAGCGGATGCGTCAGCGGGGGCTGCTGGAGATGGTGCCGTGAACCGCCCGCTGGGCCTGCTGGCGGAGCTGACCCACCGCTGCCCGCTGCACTGCAGCTACTGCTCCAACCCGGTGGAACTGACGCGGCGGACCGAAGAACTCGGCACCGGCCAGTGGATCGACGTGCTGGACCAGGCGCGCGAACTGGGCGTGCTCCAGGTGCACCTGTCCGGTGGCGAACCCCTGTCCCGTCGCGACCTGCCGGAGCTGGTCTCGCACGCGCACCGGATCGGCTGCTACCTGAACCTCGTCACCAGCGGCCTGGCGCTGACCGCCGAAGTCGCCGAAGACCTCGCCGCGCGCGGACTCGACCACGTGCAGCTGTCCATTCAGGACTCCCGTGCCGACGAGGCGAACGCCGTCGCGGGCACGCGCGGGCACCAGCTCAAGCTCCGGGCGGCCTCCGTGGTGCGGGAACTGGGCCTGGCACTGACGGTGAACGTGGTGCTGCACAAGGGAAATCTAGACCGCGTCGGCGAGATCATCGCGCTCGCCGAGCAGCTCGGCGCGGACCGGCTGGAACTGGCCAACACGCAGTACTACGGCTGGGCCGCGCTGAACCGGCGAGCGCTCCTGCCCACCCGGGCCCAGCTCGACCGGGCCGCCGAGGTGGTCGAGGAGGCGCGCGGCGGCCCGATGGACATCGTCTACGTGACCTCCGACTACTACGAGGACCGGCCGAAGCCGTGCATGCAGGGCTGGGCGAGCAGGCAGCTCACGGTCGCCCCGGACGGGCGCGTCCTGCCGTGCCCGGTCGCCGGGGTGATCGCGGACCTCCCGGCCGAGAACGTGCTTGCCCGGCCGCTGGCCGAGATCTGGTACTCCTCGGCGGCGTTCAACGCCTTCCGCGGCACGGATTGGATGCGCGAGCCGTGCCGCAGCTGCGCCCTGCGGGACGTCGACTTCGGCGGCTGCCGCTGCCAGTCCTACGCGCTCACCGGCGACGCCGCGGCGACCGACCCGGTGTGCGGGCTGTCGCCGCACCGGCACGTCGTCGACGAACTCCTCGAATCCACCGGTGAGATCCCGGTGGCGGTTCCCCGCCGGGAGCGGCGATGAAGGTGGTGCTGCTGGGAACCGCGGCGGGCGGCGGATTCCCGCAGTGGAACTGCGGATGCCACCTGTGCGGGCTGGCCCGCGCCGGATTCCCCGGAGTGGCGCCGAGAACGCAGGACTGCGTCGCGGTCAGCGGCGACGGCGAGCACTGGTACCTGCTCAACGCGTCACCGGACATCCGGGCGCAGATCACCGGATGTCCCGCGCTCGCACCGGGTCCGGGTCGCTGGACGCCGATCCGGGGAGTGCTGCTGACCGACGCCGAGCTGGACCACTCCCTGGGCCTGTTCATGCTCCGCGAAGGCGCCGGAATCCGGGTGTGGGCAACGGAACCGGTGCTCGGCGCGCTGCGCGAGGACCTCCCGCTGCGCGCAACCCTGGACCGCTACCACGGCGCGGACTGGTGCCGGGTGACACCGGGCAAAGAGTTCACCGTGGATGACCACCTGGCGGTGACCGCGATCCCGCTGAGCGCGAAGACGCCGAAGTACGCGACTCCCGCGGAGGGGACCTGGGTCGTCGGCTACCGGGTCGAGGACCTGGTCACAGGGGGAGTCCTGCTCTACGCGCCCTGCCTGGCGCAGTGGCCTCCGCACCTGGACGAGGTCGTCGCCGGTGCGGACTGCGCGCTGCTGGACGGCACCTTCTGGAGCGCCGGCGAGATGCGGTCGGCCACCGGCACGCGGACGCAGAAGCGCATGGGCCACCTGCCGATCAGCGGGGGAGGCGGGAGCCTCGAACGGCTCGCCGCGCACCGGGGCGTCCGCCGCGTCTACACGCATCTGAACAACACCAACCCGCTGCTGGACATCACGACCCCGGAGCGGACCGAGCTGGTCGCGGCCGGTGTCGAGGTGCTGCTGGACGGGGCCGAGCTGGACCTGTGATCGCCTCTCGCCCCCGAGCGCGCACGTTCGTGTGACTGTCGACCAGCTGAGTGTTTGGCGCTGCGAGCTGATCTCCCCTTCGGTAGTACGGATGGGTCCGTTCCGGTCCTGGTGAATTCCGCCGCGTGCCAAGGGGTGTGAGTTTGAAAGGCGTCTGTACGAGTCGGTCGCTGTCCTTCCGGGTCCTGGGACCCCTGTCCGTTCTGGTCGACAACAGATCGCTTCCGATACCGGGTGGCAAGCAGCGGACCCTGCTGGGGGCGCTCCTGCTGCACGCCAACGAGGTCGTTCCGGTCGACGAGCTGGTGGAGCACATCTGGGGTGACGAGCTGCCGCACCGGCCCCGCCGGGCCCTGCACACCTACCTGACCCGGCTGCGGCACACGCTGGCCAGGCAGGGCGCCGGGCTCGCCCGGCTGATCCACACCTCCGGCGCGGGGTACCTGATCGAGATCCCGCCGGACCAGCTCGACCTGACCCGGTTCCGGACGCTGCTCGGCAACGCGAACTCCGCCGCCGGGCGGGGAGATCGCGCGACCGAGTCGGTGCACCTGGCCGAGGCGCTGGCGCTGTGGCGCGGGCCGGTGCTCCCGGACGTGCAGTCGGAGTCGCTGCACCGCGACGTGGTCCCCAGGATCACCGAGGACTGGGTGCGGGCGACCGAGCGCTACTGCGACTCCGGCCTCGCGCTCGGGCGGCACGAGGAACTGGTCGGGTCGCTGCGGGTGCTGACGTTGAAGTACCCGTTCCACGAGCGGCTCTGGCAGCACCTGATGCTCGCGCTGTACCGGTCCGGGCGGCGCGGGGAGGCGCTGGCCGCCTACGCCGAGATGGGCAACCGGCTGCGGGAGGACCTGGGCGTCGACCCGTGCGCCGAGGTCCGCCACCTGCACCTGGCGATGCTGCGCGACGAGGTGCCCGGACCGCGCGGACAGCCCGGCGGCGCGGTCGCGCGGGCGAAGTGAAAGCGGAGTGAAACAGCCCCTTCGTAGCGTGGGTTCCACGGGTTCGAGAGAGGATGGGATATCGCAATGAAAAGCGCGAAAGAACCGACGATCTACCCGGGCGTCGAGGAAATCCGCCGGATCCAGCACCTCGCGGTCGTCTGCGCGCTGCTGCCGCCGGACGGCAAACTGCGGGAACTGCTCGAACTCGCGCTCAAGGTCCACGAGGAACCCCTGCTCGCCAGGCTGACCCCGATCACCGACCAGCACCCGTTCGCGACCAAGACCTGGCTGGAGTCGCTGTGGCTCCGGGAGGGTGCCAGCGCGGAGGAGAAGGAACTGGTCGCCTGGCAGAACACCAGCGAGAACATGAATGCCGCCATCCAGGAATTGCGGAACATCGAAAAGCAGCTCGGCGTCAAGATCGGCGCCGAGTGAGGTAATCGATCAATCAATCCAGGAGGTAAGTCATGTCGCCAACCCTGCTCCAGCGCGCGGTCGTCGATGGTGAGTTCCGGAGTGCCCTGCTGGCCGACCCCGCGGCCTTCGGCGTGGCCGCCGACGCGCTGCCGGCTCCGGTTGAGCAGCCCGACCAGGAGTCCCTGGACTTCTGGACCGAGGGGATCTCCGCTGTCGAGATCTACGCGTGCGAGTCGACCTGCAGCTTCGGCCCGTTCACGGTCGTCTGCGACGGCACCACGAAGTAAGTGATTCCGGGCCGCCGGGCCCGGTGCGGCGCGGTGAGCTGGCCCAGCTCACCGCGTCCCGCTACCCGCTCCCGCCATCCGCCCAGCCCGCCGCGACCACAGGAGCTTCCCACCGTGACCCACCTCTACCCGCTGGACATCGCCGTGCACGCGAGCAACCTCGCCGAACGGCTCCGGACGATGCCGGTCCTGCAGGGCGCGGCGCCGCCGGACGGATCGCTCGACCCGGTGGACACCTGGCGGATCGGCCGCCTCGCGGACCGCCTCGCCGACAAGTTCCTCCAGGAGGCCGCGCACCGGTCGGCTCCCGCGCGGTACACGAGGCAGGAGCTTGTCGACGTCCTTTCCCTTGCGCGGCACCACGAACTCGGGCACGTGGGAGGTGACGAGGAGACGGCCGCGTTCGTCGCGGACATGCACAGCGCATGGCTTCCGACCTACCGCGCGGCGCTGGACCGCTTCGAACCCGCGTCCGCCGATGGCGCGAGCTGGCGGGAGTTCGACGTCTACTGCGGACGGCTCGCCAAGGTGTGCGAACCGTTCCTGGTGGAGCTGGGCCGCAGGCTCGAAGAGGTCCGCGAGCCGATCGTCAGCCCGCGGGTGGTCGACGATCTGCAACGGCACCTGCACCGCAGGTTCGGGCTGGCGCTGGCGTGGGCGACCGAGGCGGACGCGAAGGTGCACTGCGCGCGGGAGGGGATCGACCAGGCAACCGCGTCCCGCGAGGAATACCTGGAATACCTGGATTCCACGTTCGCCGACGGCATGTCCTACCACCGGTTCTACCTGAAGTTCCCGGTGCTGGGCCGCTGGCTCGCGCACGTCACGGCGTTGCTCGTCGACTTCGGGCAGCTGTTCCTCCGCCGCCTCGCCGCCGACGCCGCCGAAGTGGGGCAGCGGTTCTTCGGCCAGACGATCGAGGAGTTCCGCTCGGTTGAGCCAGGTCTGTCCGACTTCCACGCCGGTGCCCGCAGCGTCGTGCGGGTGGAGGCCGCGCTCGCCGACGGCAGCACGGGAACCTTCTACTACAAGCCGCGCTGCATCCGCTCGGCCGATGCGTTGCAGCACCTGCTCGGCCGCCTGGCCCGCGAGCAGGTGGTCGGGTTCGCCACGAGGTCCGTGCTGCCCCGGGACGGCTACGGTTACGAAGCCGCGATTCCCAGCGGGCGCAACGAAGTCGGCACGATCGAGCAAGCCGAGGCGATCTACCGCGAACTCGGCGGGTACCTGGCGATCTTCTACGTGCTCGGCGGCGGCGACCTGCACTTCGAAAACATCCTGGTCGCCGACGGCCACGCGTTCATCTGCGATTTGGAGACCGTGCTCGGAGTCGCCCCGCAGGGGCGCACCCGCTCCGAGGGCACGCTGATCGACTCGGTGTTCCGGACCGGGTTGCTCGAATGGCCGCGCGCTGACGGAGCGGACGAGCAGATGCGGATCAGCGGCTATTCCGGCGGCGAGAAGTACGAGATGCCGGTTCCGGTACCGCGGGTGCGCGCCGGCGCGAGCTTCGAAGCATCCGTGGTGCACGAGTCCGGAATCCGGGTGGAGCCCGGCGGCGGGAACCGGGTCTTCCACAATGGACGGCTCGTGCAGCCCCAGGAGCACGCCGAGGCGATCATGGCGGGCTTCGGCCGGGTCTACGAGTGGTTCCAGCGGCAGCAGGACGACGCGGTCGAGTACCTGTCGGCGATCTTCGAGGGCGCATCTGCGCGGTTCATCAACTGGGGAACCCAGATCTACACCCAGCTGCTGGCCTCCGCGCAGCACCCGAGGTGCCTGATGGACCCGATGGAGGTCGACCTGCTGACCAACACCGTGCGGACGTTCCCGCGCACGTGGGACAACGAAGGTGTGCTCGCGGAGCAGGAGGTCGAGGCGATGTGGCGGCTCGACGTCCCCATCTTCACCGCGGACGCGCACGGAACCCTGCTCATCAGCGACCACCGCGACCAGACCCGTGCGTTCCTGGCGAGCTCGCCGATCGACCACGCGGCGGAGCGCATCAAACGGCTCTCCGAGCAGAACAGGGCGCAGCAGAGCCAGTACGTGGCCGCGAGCCTTTCGGCGGGGGAGATCAGCAGCCCGGCGTTCGTGTCAACCTCGGTGAGCTATGCGGACAAGATCGGCTCCCGGCTGTGCGAACTGCTGCGCGAGCCGACCGCCGCCAGCCCGTGGACCTCCTTCCAGCTCGGGGCGAACGGGCTGGAGGAGGCCGACGTCGAAACGGACCTGTTCCTGGGATCGGCCGGAATCGGCCTGTTCCTGGCCTATCTCGACCACATCGAGCCCCGGCGGGAGTTCCGGCGGGCCGCGCAGCGCGCCCTCGACCACGCGTTGACCGGGCGTGGCGCGGACCGGATCGGCGCCTACGCCGGGCGCGGGGGCCTGATCTACCTGCTGACGCACCTGCACCACCTGTGGCGAGAGCACGACCTGCTCGCCGAGGCCGTGCGGCTGACCGATGCCCTGGCGCCCGAGATCGAGCGGGACCGCCACTTCGACGTCTTCCACGGCGTCGCGGGCATCATCCCGGTCATGCTGGGCCTGCCCGGCGATCGCGGTCTGGACCTCGCCCACCGGTGCGCCGAACATCTGTTGCGGCACGGGGAAGAACGCGACGGCACGCTCAGCTGGCCATCGTCCACTCCGGAGGAAGTCGATAGCAACCTGACCGGTTTTTCCCACGGTGCGGCGGGAATCGGCTGGGCGCTGATCTCCCTCGGTGCGCGGACCGGCCGCCCCGACTACGTCGAAGCCGGGCGCAAGGCGTTCGCCTACGAAGCGCTGCACTTCGACACCGATGAGCAGGACTGGTACGACCTGCGCCGCAGCCCCGGCGGATTCGTCCGCAGGCAGCGCCACTTCGCCAACGCCTGGTGCAACGGCGCGGCGGGCATCGGCCTGAGCCGGATAGCGAGCTGGGCGGCGCTGGGCAGGACCGACGAACTCCTGATGCGCGAGGCCAGGCAGGCACTGTCGGCGACGGTGCGCAACTTCCCGCAGCTGCGCAACCACACGCTGTGCCACGGCATGTCGGGCAACGCCGAACTGCTGCTCAGGTTCGCGCTGCTGAACAGCGAACCGGCCTTCCAGCTCGAAGCCAACGTGCAGGTCCAGGACCTGTGGCGCAGCTTGGACGACGCCGAACTGGGCAACGGGGAGGCCAGCGCGAGCTTCTTCCCCGGCCTGATGCTGGGCATCTCCGGGTTCGGGATGCACCTGCTGCGCCTGGCCCATCCGGACCGGGTGCCGTCCGTCCTGCTGCTGGATTCCCCGCCGTCCCGATGACACCGCGGTCCTCATGATCCCCGTCCCGATGAGGAGTGGAGAACGAACATGTCCGTCGAATCCTGCAAGGAGTTCCTGCACGCCACCGAGACCCGTGCGGATCTCGCGCAGCAGCTCAAGGCCACGACCGGGATCCGGGAGGTCATCGCGCTCGCCGGGCGGCACGGCTTCGCCTTCGGCCCGGAGGACCTGCTGAAGGGCTCGGCGTCGTACACGCCGACCCGCGCGCCGAAACCCGAACCGCCCGCGCCGAGCGAGTCCAGCGGCTTCTACCACCACGAGTTCGAGCTGTCCGAACTCCCGGGCTTCGAGGTCGTCGCCGAGGAGCTGGACCAGCTCAAGGTGCAGCCGCCGTCGGTCGATCTCGCGCGCTTCGACGAGGACTTCCGGGAAGAGGACCTGCGTTCGACCTCGATGTCGCCGGCCGCACCGGAGTTCCGCGACTGGTACGAGCAGATGATGCGGACGCACTGGCGCAACCCGGTCCGGCCCGACGCACCGCGCCGCGACTTCCACCTGGTCAACCTCGACGAGCACATCGACCACCCCGGCTACCCGCGCTACTTCGAGGCCAAGAGCCGGGTGATCGGGGCGCTGGAGGAGCTGTTCGGCAGCGACGTGCGGTTCTCCGGTTCGATGTGGTACCCGCCGTCGAGCTACCGGCTCTGGCACACCAACGAGACCCAGCCCGGCTGGCGGATGTACGTGGTCGACCTCGACGAGCCGTTCGACGACCCGGCGCACACGTCGTTCTTCCGGTACATGAACCCCGACACCGAGGAGATCGTCACGCTCCGGGAGCGGCCGAGGATCGTGCGGTTCTTCAAGGTGGAGCAGGAGGCGGACAAGCTGTTCTGGCACTGCATCGTCAACCCGACGAAGCGGCACCGCTGGAGCTTCGGCTTCGCGGTCCCGGAGAACTGGGCCGAACGCATCGAGCGCGTGCGCTGATGCGCGTGACGCGGGGGGAGGAGGGGGCCGAGGTCCCGGCGATCCGGGCGACCGGGGTGCGCAAGGAGTTCGGCGCGGTGGAAGCGGTCCGGGGCGTGGACCTGACCGTCGCGCAGGGCGAGCTGTTCGGCTTCCTCGGCCCCAACGGGGCCGGGAAGACCACCATGATCGCGATGCTGTGCACGCTGGCCCGCCCCACGGCGGGCCGCATCGCGGTCGCCGGGTACGACGCGGTGCTCGACCCGCACGAGGTGCGCCGCAGGCTCGGCCTGGTCTTCCAGGAGAGCACCCTGGACGCGGACCTGACGGCGCGGGAGAACCTGCGGTTCCACGCCGATCTCTACGCGATGCCGCTGGCGTCCCTGCCCGTTCGCATCGCCGAGATGCTGGACCTCGTCGGGTTGCGGGAGCGCGCCGGTTCGCTGGTCCGCACCTTCTCCGGCGGCATGCGGCGCAGGCTGGAGATCGCCCGGGGTCTGCTGCACCGCCCCCGGGTGCTCTTCCTGGACGAGCCGACGATCGGCCTCGACCCGGCGACCCGCGCGGAGGTGTGGACCTACCTGCACGGGGTGCGGGAGAACGAGGAGACCACGATGTTCCTCACCACGCACTACCTCGACGAGGCCGACCGCTGCGACCGCATCGCGATCCTGGACCGCGGCCGCATCGTAGTCGAGGGCCCGCCGGAGGAGCTGAAAGCGGTGCTCGGAGCAGACCGGGTCACCCTGCGGACGGCTGACGACCAGGTCGCGGCGGCCCGGTTGCGGGAGCGGTTCGGGCTGCCGTCCACGGTCGGTCCCACCGGGATCCAGGTGCGGGTGGAGGACGGGGCGCGGGCGGTGCCGCGGCTTTGCGCGGGACTCGACACCGCGGTCTACGAGGTGACTGTCACCCGCCCCAGCCTCGACGACGTCTACCTGCACTACACCGGCCACGGGATCGGCGACGCCGACCCGGACGACGCGGTGCTCACCCCCACCGGAGAACAGCCATGACCAGCACCATGTTCGATGTGGACAGTCGCGGGTGGACTTCCGAAGTGCGCGCGGGAACCATGGTCTGGCGCCGGGAACTGGTCCACTTCCTGCGCACTCCGGCCACCGCGGTGGTCGCCTTGCTCCAGCCGATGCTGTTCCTCTACATCCTCGGGGTCGGCCTGTCCCGGCTGTTCGCCTCGGGCGGCCAGGCCTCGGCCGACTCCTACCTGGCGTTCCTGTTCCCGGGAGTGCTCGTCATGGCCGCCCAGGCACCCGCGCTCGCGGTCGGGGCGTCGATCGTGTGGGACCGGCAGACCGGTTTCCTCCGCGAGATGCTGGTCGCGCCGGTCCGGCGCAGCACGCTGCTGGTGGGCAAGTGCCTGGGCGGGGCGACGGTCGCGACCTGCCAGGGCGCTGTCGTGCTGGTCAGCGCCGGACTCGTCGGCATCCCGTACCGCGTCGACCTGTTCGCCGTCCTGCTGGCCGAGCTCTCGCTGGCGGCGCTGTCCATGACGGTGTTCGCCGCCGTGGTCGCGGTGTCGATCCGCCGGTTGAAGACGTACAACACGATGCTGTCGGTGATGGTGACCCCGATGCTGTTCCTGTCCGGGATGATGTTCCCGATCAGCGCGATGCCCCGGTGGATGGAGGTCCTCGCGCTCGCCAACCCGCTGACCTACGCAGTGGACGCGATGCGCGGTACGGTCGAGTGGTTCACCGCCGAAGCCCCGGGGACGGCGTTGGCGAGCCCGGTCGCGTGGTTCGGCTGGGCGGTGCCCGCGCCGCTGGAGATCGCGCTCGTCGCGGCGTTCTCGGTGGCCCTGCTGGCCGCTGCCGCCCGGCGGTTCTCCCGGCCGGACTGAGGTCAGCGCCGGGCGCGGAGCCTGGTGGCGCGCGGGTCGGGGAACGCGGCGAACAACCCGGCGGCCTCTTCCCGGCAGCTGTCGGCGTCGTCCGCGGCGCCGGTGGCGTGCAGCGCGGCGCCGAGGTGGTCCAGCGCGAGGGCGAGCTGCCAGCGGTCGCCGAGCTCGCGGAACGCCGTGACCGCCAGGCGGTGGAAGCCGATCGCCTCGGCCGGTTGCCCCGCCTGCTGGTACGCCTCGCCGGTCGCGTCGAACGTCATGGCCTCCCGCGCTCGGTCGCCCAGCCGGCGTTGCAGCATCGCCGCTCGCTGCAAGGAATCGAGCGCGTTGTGCGGCTCGCCCAGCGCGAGCTGGACCCGGCCGCGTTCGAGGAGCCAGAACGCCTCGCGCGCCCGGTTCTGGATCTCCTCGGCGATCACCACCGCCTCCTCGATCGCGGTGCTCGCCGCATCGAGCTCGCCCAGCCCGCGATGGGCGTGGCTGAGCCCGCGCAGCGCGTCGCCGACGCGATCCCGCGCGCCCAGCCGCCGGAAGACCGCGAGCGCCTGCCGGAGCCGCTCGGCGGCCTCGGCGAACCGCTCCAGTTCGAGATCGACGTTGGCGGCGTTGTTCCACGCGGTCGCCGTCCAGTACTCGTCGTCGAGTTCGGCGGCGATCTCCGCGGCGCGCTCGAACCACTCGCGGGCCTCCGGAAGCGCGCGGGTGCGCAGGTGCGTCAGGCCGATGGCGTTGGTCGGGCCGATTTCGCCCGCGGTGTCCCCGAGTTCGGCCCGGATGGCCAGCGCGGCCTGCTGGAACCTGATCGCCTCGGCCGGGTTCGACGACTGGGTGTGCGCTTTGCCCAGGCTCTCCAGGACGTCGGCCTCGCCTGCCCGATCGCCCAGTCCGCGCACCGCACCGAGCGCGAGCGTGGCGGTGGCGAACCAGTCGTCGAAGTGGTTGCGGTTGGCGTAGATCCCTCGCAGCACCGCCGGAATCCGCGCGGCGAGATCGCGCATCCCGGTCTCCTCCGCGACCCGGGTCGCGGCCACCAGGTTCGGCCGTTCCTGCTCGTACCAGTCGTTCGCCTGCTGGTAGCCGGCGAACATCGGGCTTTCCGAACCGTTGAGCACCTGCACGGCTTCCTCTGCCGTGCGCAGGTACCAGAGCAGCACCCGCCGCACCGCCGCGTCGGTCGTCTCGGCGGTTTCCTCGGCCCTGGCCTGGTTGGTGGCGTACGCGCGGAGCAGGTCGTGGAACTCGTAGCGGTTCGGCTGGGGCTGTTCGAGCAGGTGCGCACCGACGAGGTCGTCCAGCAGCCGACGGGTCCGCGCCGCGGGCAGGTCGGCCAGCGCCGCGGCGGCGGTCGAGCTGAACGCGGCGCCCGGATGCAGGCCCAGCAACCGGAAAAGCCGACCGGCTTCGGCGGGCAGCGCCCGGTAGGACCAGGCGAACACCGTGCGCACCGCGTCGGACTCGTCGTCGTCGCCCGCGGTCAGCGCCTCCCACAGCGCCGACTCGTCCCGCAGTTCCGCGATCAGGTCGTGCAGCGGCATGTGCGGACGGCTGATCGCGCGCTCGGCGGCGATCCGCAGCGCCAGCGGCAGGCGGGCGCACAGCCGGGCCAGCTCGGTGAGTTCGGAGACCTCGTCGGGAAGGCGGTAGCCCTCGGTCGCTCCGCGCAGCAGCTCCACCGCCTCGCTGTCGTGGAGCACCCCGAGCGTGACGCGGTAGGCCCCGTCCCGCGCGACCAGACCGGACAGCCTGCTGCGGCTGGTGACCAGCACCAGGCACCCCGCGACACCGGGCAGCAGCGGCCGGACCTGGCCGGCGGTCGCGGCGTTGTCCAGCACGACCAGCACGCGGCGGCCCGCCAGCCGCGAGCGGTAGAGCGCGGCCCGCGACTCCAGGTCGGCCGGAACGGCATCGGCCGGGACGCCCATCGCGAGCAGGAAACGTTCCAGGGCCTGGTCCGCGGTGATCGGGGCGCCCGGGTCGTAGCCGTGCAGGTTCACGTAGAGCTGCCCGTCGGGGAAGCGGTCGGCGACCTGGTGCGCCCAGTGCACCGCCAGCGAGGTCTTGCCGACACCGGCCGTGCCCACCACCACGCAGGTGGCGATCGCGTTCCGGCCCCGGCCGCGGTCGGCCAGGATCAGGTCGAGCCGCTCCAGTTCCTGCGCCCGGTTGACGAAACCCCGGACGTCGCCAGGGAGCTGTCGCGGCGGCGGTCCGGCGACCGGTTCCCGGCCGTGGAAGTGCACGCCACCGCTGACCTCGCGAGCCTGGACGAAATCCCTGGCCGAACCGGAAAGATCGTTGCGCGAATCCTCGCTCATGGTGCTCGCCTCAGGCCGCGTTCGGCGGTCGCAGCCCGGCGATCTCGCGGCGGAAGTACGCCTCCAGCGGCTCGCCCTGCTCGAAGAGGTTTCGCGCGAAATCGGCCCACTGGCCGACTATGGCGGTGTCCAGGGAGCGGATCGCTCCGGTGACGCCACCGTCGTCGCCGTAAAGCACCTCGTACACGCACTCGCTGCCAATGACGAAGATCTCGGGCAGCGGACCGTCGTTCTCGAACGGCTCGACGGTCTCGGGGCCGACGACGTTGATCTTCCCGCCGGACTGGGAGCGCACCAGCAGGGAGTTCAGCTCCCAGATCAGGTAGGGGCTGACGGGCTTCTCCACCACCCGGACCCGCCGGACCTCGAAACCGTTGCGCGCGATGCGCTCGTGGTAACTGCGCAGGCCAGGACGTCGTTGCTCGATCAGTTCCAGCGCCCGTTCCCAGTCACCCCGGTGGAACGCCTGCCAGCTTTCATCGTTGGGTTCGATGAAAGTCTGGCGGCGTTCGAGCTTCCAGCAGCCTTCCGCGCCGGTGCGCCAGAAGCGCAGGCCGAAGTCTTCGAGGTACTCGTCCACGGCCAGCCGATCGCCAGTGATCGCGGTGGTGAGCTCACTCATCGGGAATATCAACCTTCGCTGCTCGCAGCATCCGGCCGGGAATGATGACCAGCCGCTCGTCCCTGCCCACGCTCACGCCTTCGGGCAGCCGGGGCGCGTAGTTGTCGGTCAGATCGCGGCCGATCACGGCTACGTCGCCGTTGTCGAGTTCCCAGATGTCCGGGCACGACGGATCTACGTTCGTGTCACCGGTCTCGAGGGCGGACTTGCCAAGGCGGCGTTGGAACGACGCCTTCGGGTCGGCTTCCCAGGGTCTAGGCATCTCAGCTCCTCCGGAGGATGAACACGGGGAGTGCTTCGTTGGGCACCTTGAGCAACCGATGCTATCGGTTCGCCGTAACGCGCATTTCCGCTTTCGCCGCTTTCACCCGGACGGACCGGAGGGGGAGGCAGGCCGGGGCACAGGTTCATGCGATCAGTCGGCTCGGGCTGATCCGGGGGCGGGTTTTCGGAATATTCCGCGCATTGTCAGCGGGGGAGGCCAATCGCACCCGTGATGTTGGCGCCGTCGAGATTCGTGCCGGTGCGGTTCGTGCCGGTGAAATCGGCGCCTCTGAGGTACGCGGACCAGAAGTCGGCGTTGGTGAGATTGGCATTGGTCATGTCGGCGCTGGTGAGGTCGGCCCGTTCCAGTCTGGCGCCTTCGAGGTTGGCGCCGGCCAGTGAGGCGAGGTTGAGCTTGGCGTCGGTGAGGTTGGCACCCGTGAGGTCGGCGCTGGTGAGATTGGCATTGCTGAGGTCCGTGTTGCTGAGATCCGCGTTGGTCAGATCGGCGCCCGTGAGATCCGCGTTGGTGAGGTCGGTGCCGACGATGGTGGCGGAAGTGAGATCCGCGTCGATGAGGGAGACGTACGCGAGTTGGGCCGAGTTGAAGTCAGTACCGGCCAGTGGTGCTCCTAAGAGAAGGAGGCCTGATTCCGAGTCGTGCGTGGCCTCGCGGCGGCCGATGACCACGGACGCCGCTCGTAGATCCGCGGCGATCAAAGGATAAGAGCCGTATTCGTTGGTCACGAACGGGCTCGCAGGGGGATGCTCGCGGATGAACGCGGTCAGGACGTCCATGACGGCGGGATGATCGCGGGGCGAGTCCCGCGCTATTCGCTCCAGAGCGTAGACGCCACCGACGCGTACTTCGAGTTTCTCCGCTCCGAGCTGCTCAACGGCTTTGGTGAACCGGTCGGTGAGCTGCCCTTCCTGCGCTGTCGCAGCCTGTTCTCGCGTGATCGTGATCTGGTCCCGCGTCGCCGCTACCGAGATCGCGGTGAAGATCAGGGCGGCCGCTGTGGCCAACCCCGTGATGAGATTCCCCAGCTGCCCCAGCCATTCGAAGGAACGTGGCTTCGCCACCTCTTTCGGGCGTGGCGCAGCCTCTTCCGCAGGAAGGTCCGGTTCACCGGCGGCTTCGCGTCCCTGCATGGTGATCAGGGTGCCACCGACCCGGCATCGATGGGCGCGGTTCGGTCAGCTGTCCGGAGAATCCCACATCCTGCGACACCCCCTACCGCGGCCTGCCCGCGACCCTGGGCCGGGTCTGCCAAGGCAGCGGCCCGTCCAGCGGCCGGTACTCCACGCCGAGGGCCGCCAGCCGTGCCAGGTGGTGCTCCAAGCGGTCCCGGAAACCGGTGTGCCGGTCCTCGGTCCAGGCGACTTCGGCGAAGGCCGCGAGTCGGGGGAACACCGCGTAGTCCACCCGGCGCGGCGTGTCCAGGTGTTCGGTCCACACCTGCGCCTGCACGCCGAGGACCTCGTCGGCGGCGGGCGGTTCGTAGCCGTGGACGTCGTCCAGGGTCCGCAGGAAGCCGACCGGGATCGGCTCGTCGGGGTGGTCGGACTGGCGGTGGTCGAAGTACAGGTGCTGTTCCGGGCACAGCACGGCCTGGTGCCCGGCCTCGATCGCCCGCAGCGCGCCCTCCTCGCCGCGCCAGGACGCGACGATCGTGCCCGCCGGGAGCGGGCCGCCGGCGTCCAGGATCTCGTCCCAGCCCAGGGCCTGCCGCCCGTTGGCGTGCACGTGCTCGATGACCTGGCGCAGGAACCAGCCGTGCAGGTGCGCCGGATGCGCGAGGCCGAGTTCGGCCGCTCGGTCCGCGGAGTCGCGTTCCCACTGCGCGGTCGGGACTTCGTCACCGCCGACGCAGATGACCGGGGACGGGAAGACGTCCATCACGTGGTCCAGGACGTCGCGGTAGAAGTCCACTGTGGCCGGTTGGGCGTTGAGCACCGTCTCGTTGACGCCCCAGCGGTCCCACACCTCCAGCCGCGGGCCGGGACCGAGCTCCGGGTAGGCGGCGATGGCCGCCTGGCTGTGCCCGGGCACGTCGACCTCCGGGACGACCGTGATGTGGTGCGCCGCGGCGTGCGCGACGATCTCGCGGAGGTCGTCGGTGGTGTAATACCCGCCGTGCGGGCGGTCGTCGAAGGCGTCGACCTCGCCGCGGCCGACCATCGAGCGCCACCGCCAGGCGCCGATCTCGGTCAGCTTCGGATAACGGGGGACCTCGATCCGCCACCCCTGGTCGTCGGTCAGGTGCAGGTGCAGCACGTTGAGCTTGTGCGCGGCCATCAGCTCGACGAACCGGAAGACCTCGCGCTTGGGCAGGAAGTGCCGGGCGACGTCGAGGTGGCAGCCGCGCCAGCCGAAGCGCGGGCGGTCGGTGACCACGCCGCACGGCAGCGTCCACGCCGCACTGTGGATCGGGGCGGTGCGGTGGGCGTCCGGGCCGAGCAGCTGGCGCAGGGTCTGCGCGGCGTGGTGCGCTGCCGCCGCGTCGTGGGCGAGGACCGAGACGCGCTCCCGGCCGATGTCGATCCGGTAGCCCTCCGGTACCCCGCCGACGCGGAACTCGATCGCCGCGGGAACGCCAGGGCCGAAGGCGAATCCCGTTGCGGCGCCGATGTTCCTGCGGAACCAGGCCACCACGCCCGGCTCTCCGCCGACGGTGGTGCCGGGGCCCAGCACGTGCACGCCGTCGCCGGGCTCCACGTGCAGCGGCTTGGGCAGGAGCGCGTCGAAGCTCATCCCTTCACCGCCCCCGCCAGCCCGGACACGAGCCTGCGCTGCACGATGACGAAGAAGACCAGCACCGGAATGGTCATGATCACCGAACCTGCCATGATCGCTCCCCAGTCGTTGCCCTCGGGGGTGAAGAACACCAGGATCGCCATCGGAAGCGTCTGGTTCTCGGTCGCGGAGATGATGAACGTCTTGGCGAACAGGAAGTCGTTCCACGCGTGGATGAACGCCAGCACGCTCGCCGAGACCAGGCCCGGCGCCACCAGCGGGAACAGCACCTGCCACACGAACCGCGCCCGGCTCGCGCCGTCCAGCGTCGCCGCCTCCTCCAGCTCCACCGGGACGGCCGCGACGAACCCGCGCAGCATCCAGATCGCCAGCGGCAGGCTGAACGCCAGGTGCACCAGCACCAGCGACCCGAGGTGGTTGAGCCCGAACTCCGGCACGGCGGTGCCGACCTGGCGCATCAGGAAGAACAGCGGGATCGTCAGCGCCTCCACCGGAACCATCTGCGCCACCAGCAGCATCACCAGCAGCACCGTGCGCCCGCGGAACCGGAACCGGGTCAGCGCCACCGCGGCCAGGAACGACAGCAGCATCGACACCAGCACCACGATCACCGCGACGATCACGCTGTTGACGAAGTACCCGCCGAGACCGTCCAATGTGAACACCCGGCGGAAGTTGTCCAGCGTCGGGGCCGTGGTCCACGGCCGCGGGTCGGTGGACTGGATCTCGGCCTGCGGTTTGAACGCGGCCAGCGCCATCCAGTACAGCGGGAACGCGACCACCACCGCGACGACAACGGCCACCACCTCGGCGACCGCCCTTCCCGGCCTCGTCATGCGAACTCCTCCTCCTTGCGCTGCGCCCGCAGGTACACCACCGTGATGAGCAGCAGGAGCACGGTCATGATCACGCCGATCGCGGAGCCGAGGCCGTAGTTGGAACCGGCGAACGCCTCCTGGTAGGCGTAGACGTTGAGCACCAGGTTGCCGCCCGCGACGCCGCCGCCGTTGGTCATCACGTAGATCTGGGTGAAGATCTTGAAGTCCCAGATGACCGACTGGATGGTCGCGATGACCAGCAGCGGCCGGAGCATCGGCAGGATCACGCTGCGCGCGGTGCGCCAGGTCGAGGCGCCGTCGAGCGCCGCGGCCTCCATCACCTCGGTCGGAATCGCCTTGATTCCCGCGTACATGGTGATCAGCACGAACGGGAACGAGCACCAGATGACCTCACCGGCGACCAGGCCGAAGGCGAGGTAGCGGTCGTAGGTCCAGGAGAACCCCTCCATGCCGGTGAGCCCGAGGCCGACCAGGACCTCGTTGACCAGGCCGAAGTCCTGGTCGAACAGGAACAGCCACACCGTCGAGCCCGCGACCGCCGGGGTCGCCCACGCGCCCAGGGCCGCCAGGAACAGCAGCATCCGCGGCACCGCGCGGATCCTGGTCGCCAGCACCGCGAGCGCGATGCCGACGACCAGGCTGCCGATCACGCACACGGCGGCGAACGCGCAGGTCTGGCCGAGGATGGTCCAGAACTTGTCGTCGCCGAGCAGCTTCGCGTAGTTGCCCAGCCCGAGGAACTCCAGCGGAGCCCCGCCGCTGGCCTGCTCCTGCCCGTAGTCGTACAGCGAGATCTGCACGAGCTGGAACAGCGGGTAGGCCATGATCGCCAGCAGGACGATCGCGGCGGGGGCCAGGTAGAGCAGCGCACCCATCTATCGGCCTTCGAAGGTCGTGTTCATCTTGTCGGCCGCCGCGCGGGTCGCCTCCGCGACGGGGGTGCCGGTGACGATCTGCTGGACCATCGTCGGCAGCACGCCCTGCGCGTCGATCTCGGCCCAGGCCGGGCTGGCCGGGACGAACCTGGTGCCGGCCCGCAGGCTGTCGACGAACGGCTTGATCGCGGGCTCCTCGGCCGCGATCTGCTGCTGCACGTCGGTGAACGTCGGCAGGTTGCCCATCGCGTCGAACATCCGGCGCTGGTACTGCTTGCCCGCCAGCAGGTGGACGAACTCCTTGGCCAGCGTCGCCCGCTGCGAGGACTTGAGCACCCCGAGCAGGTTGCCGCCGGCGAAGGCCGGGGCGATCGAGCCCGGCGCGGCGCCGGGGAGCGGGACCACCGAGTACTTCCCGGCGGCAGCCGCGCCGGGGTCGTCGACCGCGGAGCGGTTGAAGTCGCCGCCGATGGTCATGGCCGCCTTGCCGGAGGCGAAGGTCTGCACGCTCTGGGTGCCGGTCATGTCCGCGCACTGCTCCGGCGGGCAGATGCCGGGGGAGATCAGCGAGGCGTAGTCGGCGATGCCCTTCTGCGCCTGCGGACTGTCGACAGTGGACTTCCAGCCGCCGCCCTCCTGCCTGGCCAGCTCGCCGCCCGCGGTCCACAGGAACGGCATCATCGCGTAGTGGTACTTGCCGCCGACGGAGATGCCGTAGAGGTCGGGCCGGGCGGTCCGGATCCTCGCCGCGGTGTCGATCAGCTCGGCGGTCGAGCGCGGCGGCTGGAGGCCGAGCTCGGCGAACACGTCGGTCCGGTAGTACAGCGCGCGGATGCCGGTGTACCAGGGCACGCCGTAGACCTTGCCGTCGATCGTGGCGGTCTCCAGCACCGAAGGCGACAGGTCGGCGGCCTCCGGCCAGCTCGCCAGGTCCTGGCCGAGGTCGGCGAACCCGCCCGCGGCCACGTAGCTGGCGAGGTCGCTGTTGCCGTACTCGGCGACGTCGGGGGCGCTGGCCGGGTCGTTGAACGCGCCGGTGAACCGCTGCGACCGGGTGTCGACGGAGATGTACTGCACGTCGACCTCGACGCCCTGGTGGGTCGCCTCGAACTCGCGCACCGCATCGTCCACAGTGGCCTGCTTGGGGTTGCGATCGGCCTCGTCGAACAGCCACACCCGCAGCGTGCCGGTGCGTTCGTCGGCGGCCGGGGCCGAGCTGTCGACCTGCGGCGGGCCGCACGCCGCGAGCAGCGCGCAGGCGGCGGCGAGCACGACTGGTTTCCATGCCTTCATGTGCGGTTCTCCGTTGTTTCTTTTTTCGAGCTCGTTTTGCGCGGCGGTGCCGGTTGCTGGGGTGGGCTAAGCGGCTTCGCCGCTTCTGGTACCGCTTCTCAGCCGTGGAAGGTGACGACGGCGACGGAGGGGATCTCCAGCACCTCCGGTGCCGGGCTCAGCAGCCCGCTCTGCGCGTCGCGGGTGAGGCGGGTGATCGTGCCGGAGCGCTGGTTGGACACGTACAGCGAGGTCTGCTCCGGGTCGAGCGCGAAGTGCCGGGGCCAGTCGCCGCCGGTCGGCGTGGCGCCGAGGAACTTCAGCGCCGAGCCCTCGATCGCGAAGGCGGCGATGTTGTTGTCACCGCGGTTCGCGGCGTAGACGAACTTGCCGTCGCGGGTCACCGCGATCTCCGACGGGAAGTTCTCGCCGGTCGCCTCCGGCGCGCGGCTGCTGATGACCTCGCCCGCGGTGAACTTGCCGCCCTCGGGGTCGAAGTCGAGCACCGTGATCGTGGAGTTCAGCTCCGCGAGCAGGTAGGCGCGGGTGGCGCCGTCGAAGTCCAGGTGCCGGGGACCGGTTCCGGGCGGCAGCGCGAGCTGCTGGTTCTGCGTCAGCTTCCCAGTCGCGGGGTCGAGCGCGTAGACGAACACCGAGTCCGCGCCGAGGTCGACCGCGATCACCCAGCGCTTGCTGATGTCGACCAGCACCTGGTGGGCGTGCGGCTGGTCGCCGGGGTGCTTGACCAGGTCGGTGGCCTCGCCGATGCTGCCGTCGTCGTTGCGGCGGTGCACCGAGACCGTGCCGTCGGAGTAGTTGGCGGTGAACAGGAACTTCCCGTCCGGGTGCACCGAGGCGTGCGTGGTCCCGGCGCCGCCGGTGGGCTGGGTGTTGATCACCTTCGGCGTGTGCGAGGTGAGGTCGACCGCGGTCACGGTGCCCTGCGGGACCTCGTTGGTGACGTAGAGGTACTGGTGGTCCGGGGACCAGGCGAGCCAGGACGCGTCCGGCACGCCCTCGACGACGCCGGACGGTTCCAGTGCGCCGGAGTCGGCGCGGTGGGCGACCTCCAGGCCGTGGCCCGCCGGGGTGGACGAGGTGTAGCTGCCGATGAGCGCCATCAGCATCGCCGCGTGCGCTGCATGGGCGGGAGTCGGGTGCGCGGGTGCCGGGTGCGCGGGCGCCTGCGACGCGCAGGCCGCCTGCGGCGCGAGGAAGGCGGCGGTTCCGGCAGCGGCGAGTCCGGTGAGGAACGTGCGGCGCTGCAACGAGTTCTCCGGCAAGGTCGGCTCCCTTCGTTGGGTTTCGGCCAGTGTGCCCCGGTTTTCCCGATTGGACTAGACCAAAATGGAGCAGTCTTGCCGGACACCGCCGTGTTCGGCGGATCGGATCAGCACCCGCTGCTGCGGTCGGACTACACCAGTGCGGTGAGCAGGGCGGCCATGCCGAACCCGGTCAGCGACAGGATCGTCTCCAGCACCGTCCAGGTCTTGAGCATCTCCTTGACCGGGATGCCGAAGTAGCGCGAGATGATCCAGAAACCGCCGTCGTTGACGTGCGAGGCGATGATCGACCCGGAGGCGATCGCGACCGCGATCAGCGCCAGCTCCGGCTGGGAGTAACCGGCTCCGGCGACCAGCGGCGCGATGATCCCGCCGGTGGTCACGATCGCGACGGTCGCCGAACCCTGCGCGATCCGCAGCCCGCTGCTGATCACGTACGCCGACACCAGGATCGGCAGCCCGCCGGCCTGCAACGAGGTCGCGAGCGCGTCGCCGACGCCGGTGGCCGACAGCACCTTGCCGAAGAACCCGCCCGCGCCGACCACGAGCAGGATCATCCCCAGTGGACGCAGCGCGTTCGCGGTCAGCGCGGACAGCTCGCGGCCTCTCTTGCCGCGCCGCAGCCCGAGCAGCCAGTAGGCCAGCAGCACGGCGAC
Organism: Saccharopolyspora taberi; assembly: GCF_039534165.1. Taxonomy (NCBI): domain Bacteria; kingdom Bacillati; phylum Actinomycetota; class Actinomycetes; order Pseudonocardiales; family Pseudonocardiaceae; genus Saccharopolyspora; species Saccharopolyspora taberi. The sequence continues at coordinate 34,629 of NZ_BAAAUX010000018.1, forward strand.
GGTCAGCGCGACGGTCGGGTTGCCGATGAACGTGAGCACCTGCAACAGCCCGCTCTCCTTCGGGAGCAGGATGCTGCCGAAGGTGGCACCGAGGATCAGCACCAGCGGAACCGCGATGACCAGGGCGACCGTGGCCAGCCGCGGTGCGTCCTCGTCCGGTTCGTCGCTCGTGGCCGGGATCTCGTCCGGGACCGGCAGGTGGATGCGCTTGCCGATCCAGGCGGGGAAGAGCAGACCGCTGACGACGAACGCGGGAATCCCGCACGCCGCGCCCATCAGGATCAGCCAGCCCAGGTCGACACCGAGCAGCCCGGCCGCGACCACCGGCCCGGGGTGCGGTGGCAGGAAGGCGTGCGTCATCGACAGCCCGGCCACCAGCGGCAGGCAGTAGAGCAGGATCGACCGCCCGCCCTGGCGCGCGGCGACGTAGACCAGCGGCGCGAGCACGAAGATGCCGATGTCGAAGAAGACCGGGACGCCGAACACCAGGCCGGACAGCCCCATCGCCAGCGGTGCGCGGTTCTCCCCGAACGCCGCGAGCAGCTTGCGGGTGAGCAGCTGCGCGCCGCCCGAGGACTCCAGCAGCGCACCCAGGATCGTGCCGAGACCGACGATCGCGGTGATGTGCCCGAGGATCGAGGCGAACCCGCCCTCCAGCAGCGAGTCGCTGCTGGACTGCGCGGACCCGACGATCTCGGACACCGGGAGCCCCGCGGCCAGCGCGATCAGCAGCCCGGTGATGATCAGCGCGATGAACGGTTCGATCCGCAGCCGGATGATCATCAGCAACAGCACCGCGATCCCCGCCGCGCACAGCGTGAGCAGGCCGGCGGTGTCGTGGTGCAGCCAGTTCAGGAAAGCGTCCACTGCGGCTCCAGCGTCATGGTGTCTGGCCTAATGGTGTTGAGCGCTTGCGCAACGCGCGGCCGGGGAGGTCGTCCGTGCGGCGGCCGTCGGAGATGACGGCCACGCCGTTGACGAACACGTGCGGAATTCCGGTGGCCTGCCTGCGGGGTTCGTCAAACGTCGCGGTGTCGGTCACGGTGTCCGGGTCGAAGAGCACGAGATCGGCGGCGTAGCCCTCGCGGACGCGCCCGCGGTCGGTCAGCCCGAGGCGGTCGGCGGCCCGGCCGGTCATGTGCGCGACGCATTCCTCCAGGCCGAGAACGCCGAGTTCCCGGACGTAATGCGCCAGGTAGCGGGGGAAGGTGCCCCACGCGCGCGGGTGCGGGCGCTCGCCGACGAGCAGGCCGTCGCTTCCGGCCGTGTGCACCCGGTGCCGCATGATCGCCCGCACGTTCTCCTCGTGGCCGACGTGCATCAGGCAGGAGGTGCCCAGTTCTTCCGAGAGCAGCACGTCGAAGTAGAGCTCGGCGGGCGGTTTCCCCGCGCTGCGGGCGGATTCGGCGACCGTCCTGCCCACGAGGTGCCCGTTCTGCTCCGGGCGGCGCACGCCGTTGATCTCGATGGCGTCCCAGTCGACCGGAACGCCGTGGCAGCCGTCGGCGCCGTCGATCTCCATGACCTCGCGGATCCGCTGCCGCTGCACGGGATCCCGCAGCCGCTCCAGCGTCGCCCCGACGCCGCCTTCGGCGGCCCAGCTGGGCAGCAGGGCGTGCAGGGAGGTCGATCCGGGCAGGTACGGGTAGGTGTCCAGGGTGATGTCGCAGCCCTCGTCCAACGCCTGGTCCAAAATGGACAGCAGTTCGGCCGCGCGTCCCCGGTTCACCTCGAAGTTCATGGTGGCGTGGGCGAGGTGCAGGGCGCAGCCCGCGCTCCGGCACACCTCGATCATCTCGGCGTAGGCGTCCAGGGCGCCCGCGCCGTAGCTGCGGTGGTGGGGGCTGTAGAACCCGCCCTTCGCGGCGACGACCTCGCACAGCTCCCGCAGTTCGTCCGTGCTCGCGTACATCCCGGGCGTGTAGGTCAGGCCCGAGGACATGCCGAACGCGCCTTCGTCCAGCGAGCGGGCGAGGACTTCGCGCATCCGGTCCAGCTCTGCGTCGGTGGCGGGCCGGTCGTCGTGCCCGACGCAGAGCATCCGCAGCGTGCCCTGCGGCACCAGGTAGGCGGCGTTGGTGGCGATGCCCCGGTCGAGGCGGTCGAGGTATTCGGCCACGCTGCGCCAGTTCCAGTCGAATCCCGGCGGATCGCCGTTCCACCCGGTCAGCTGCGCGCGCAGGGCGGCCAGGGTGTCGTCGTCGACCGGCGCGTAGGACAGGCCGTCCTGGCCGATCACCTCCAGCGTCACGCCCTGGGAGACCTTGGCCAGGTGCGGCGGATCGGCCAGCAGCCGGAGGTCGGAATGGGCGTGCATGTCGATGAAACCGGGGGAGAGGACGAGTCCGTCGGCGTCGAGCACCCGCTTCCCGCCGAGCGTCCCCGGCTCGCCGATCGCGGCGATCCGGTCGCCCTCGATGCCGACGTCGGCGCGGCGGCGCGGACCGCCGTCCCCGTCGACCAGCCACGCGCCGCGCACTGCGATGTCCATCGTGGACTCCTCCGGTATCAGAAGAAGGTGCGGACCAGGTCGACGACCTCGTCCCCGTCGACCACCGGGATCAGCGTCCACTTGTCGAAGACCGTGCAGGGGTGGGACAGGCCGAACCCGACCCAGTCGCCGACCGCGGGCCGCGCACCGGTGCCGACGCGCAGGAACGCGTGCTGGTCGGCGAGTTCGGTGACCTCCCAGTCGACCGGCCGGACCGAGCCGTCCTCGGCGCGGATGACCTGCGGCTCGGGCAGGTGCTGGTCGAACGAGACATCGCGGCGGCCCATCGTCAGCAGCGCGAGATCGGGTTCGGGCCGGGAGACGACCTGCCCCCAGATCCGCAGCGCGGACCGGAACGCCGGTTCCCGCCCGGTGAGCCGGTGCGCGCGGCCGAACGGCGACATCTTGCGGTAGAGGCCGTCGTCGTGGGTCAGGTAGCCGCCGCTGCGCAGCACCGGGACCACCGGGCGGCTGATCTCCCACGGCTTGGTCAGCGCTTCGGCGACCTGGTCGAAGTAGGAGCTGCCGCCCGAGGTCACGATCACCTGGTCCAGGTCCGCGAAGTACCCCTGCCGGTCCAGCGCCGCGACCAGTTCGCGCACCCGGCCCAGGTAGGAGTCCACGATGGACAGATCGTGTTCGGTCAGGTCGTGCGCGGAGGCGGCTTCGTAGCCCGCGACACCGACCAGCCGCAGGGCCGGGCTGGCGGCCACCGCGCGGGCGACCTCCACGGCCTGCTCGACGGTGCGGGCTCCGGTGCGGCCGTTGGCGTCGCCGAGCTCGACCAGCACGTCCAGCGGGCGTGCGGCACCGGCAAGAGCGGCGGTCATCAGCTCCACGCCCCGGACCGAGTCGACCCAGCACGCCACCGAGAAGTCCTCGCCCAGCTCACCGGCGAGCCACGCCAGCCCGTTCGGGTCGACGAGCTCGTTGGCCAGCAGCACCCGGCGGACGCCGAACGCGCGATAGACCCGCAGCTGGCTGATGTTGGCGGCGGTCATGCCCCAGGCGCCGTGCACGAAGTGCCGCTGGAACAGCTGCGGAGCCATCGTGGTCTTGCCGTGCGGTGCGATGTGCAGGCCGTGCTCGGCGCACCACCCGGCCATGGTCCGCAGGTTGTGCTCCAGCGCGTGGTGGTCGAGCACCAGCAGCGGCCCCACGAAACCGGACTCGAAGATCCTCGGCCGCTGCGCCAGGAACTCCCCGACGGTGCGGCCGAACGCCGTGGACGGCATCCCCTTGAAGCGCCAGTCGATCCGCTCGTCGCGCAGCGCCCGCACTGCGGCTCCGTCGATCCCCGCTACCGCCACCGCGGCCTCCCATTGCATGTAGTGCAACGCTGGTTGCGCAAAATGCTCCTGGGGTGTGTAGCATCCGCTCGGCAGCACGTCAACGAAGGAGAGGTGGATGAGCCAGAGCCTCGAACGCGGTCTGACCGTGCTGACCGCGCTGGCCGACGGTCCGCAGACCCTGGACCGGCTCGCCGAGCGGCTGGGCGTGCACAAGTCCACCGTGCTCCGGCTCGTCCGCACGATGGAGTCCGCCGGCTTCGTCCGCCGGGACGGCGTGCACCACTACCGGCTGGGCAGCACGCTGTTCGAGCTCGCGCACCTCGCGCTGGAGGACCTGGACGTGCGCGCCGTGGCCCGGCCGCACCTGGTCGAGCTCGGCGGCATCAGCGGGCACACGGTCCACCTGGCCACCCTCGACGGCGACCAGGTCGTCTACATCGACAAGGTGGACAGCCGCCACGCGGTCCGGATGTACTCCCGGATCGGCAAGCGCGCGCCGCTGCACTGCACCGCGGTCGGCAAGGTCCTGGTGGCCGGGCGGCCCGCCGCGCAGCGCCGCGAGATCGCCGGGCGGATCGGCTATCCGGCGATGACGGCGAACACGATCACCTCGGTGCAGCGCTACCTGGCCGAGCTCGACCGGGTCCGCGAACAGGGCTACGCGGTGGACCGCAACGAGCACGAGGACTTCATCCACTGCATCGGCGCGCCCGTCCGGGACGACCGGGACGAGGTAGTCGCCGCGGTGTCGCTGTCGGTGCCCGACATGCTGCTCGACTTCGACGGCCTGCTGGGGCTCGTCGACGACCTGCTGCGCACCGCCGGGCGGATCTCCGCCGAACTGGGGTGCAGGCGGGAAACCGCAACGAACAGGAAGGAAGTCTGATGGCCAGGACCGTGGTCAGCACGAACAACGCCCCCACGCCGCCGGCGAGCATCCCGCTGTCGCAGGGGATCCGCAAGGGCAACATCCTGCAGGTCTCGGGGCAGACCGCGGTGAACCCGGAGACCGGCAAGCTCGTCGAGGGCGGCGTCGCGGAGCAGACCGAGCAGTGCCTGCGCAACGTCATCGCGGTGCTGGAGGCGGGCGGCGGATCGCTGGAGGACGTGCTGATGCTGCGCGTCTACCTGACCGACGTCTCGCAGTTCGCCGAGATGAACGAGACCTACGCGCGCGTCGTCGGCGAGCCCTTCCCCGCGCGGACCACCGTCTACGTCGGCCTGCCCGCCGGGCTGCTGGTCGAGATCGACGCCCTGGCCGTCATCGGCGACTGACCCCGCGGCTCGCGCGGGACCCGGGTTCCGCGCGAGCCCCGTCAGACGACCTCGACGCCGGGGAGTTCCTCGCGGACGGCGGCCATCCGCTCGGCCGAGCCCGGCGCGTAGACGTGCAACTGCGCGAGCTGTGGAAGTTCCCGCAGCAGGCGGGTTTCCGCCTCCGTCGGCTCGCCGTGCAGCCGCACCCGGCGCAGCCCGCTCCACCGCTGGATCCCGTCCAGGACGCGGCGGTCGAACCGGCTGTCCAGCACCAGCTCCTCCAGCGGCAGGTCCTCGGGCAGCGGGTGCAGACCGCCGTCGAGCCCGCGGTGGCGGATCGAGAGCTTGCGGATCGGCGCGCCCTGGAGGCTGGCCAGGTCCGCCGCGCCGAAGTGCAGCGACAGCTCCTCGATCCGGGTGTCGCGCAACGGCGACAGATCCCGCAGCCCGGTGCACTGGGTCAGCACCAGGCTGCGCAGGGTCTCGCACTTCCGCAGCGGTCCGAGGTCGCGCAGGATCTCGTTCTGCATGAACTCCAGGTGCCGCAGCCGGGGCGCGGCGACCAGCGCCTCCAGCGCGTCCACGCTGCCTCGGCATCGGATCGACCGCAGCTTGGTCAGGTGCCGGACGTGCTGGATGCGCCGCCAGCTGCCCATGTCCACCTGCCGGTCGCCGAAGTCGACATCGGCCAGCACGGTCCTGGCGTAGTCCTCGGGGTTCTGCGCGTAGCGCCACGCCCGCAGCAGCTCGTCGATGACCAGGGTCTGGTCGACCGAGGTGAACTCGCCGATCTTGCGGACCGCCGCGGGCCCGCCGATCAGCGCCGCGGTGCGGATGACGTTCGCCGCGTCCTGTTCGGACAGTTCGGCCGGGCCGGGCAGCAGGTCGAGCACGAAGGTGCCCGCCTCGGCGAGCAGTTCCGCCGACTGCGGGCTGTCCGGCGGGATCAGGTCGGCCGCCGCGGCGCGGACCTTGTCCCGGACCTCGTCCGGTTCGATGACGCTGGCCTGCTCCAGGCACGCCACCGCCAGCAGCCGCAGCCGGTCGGCCACCCGCGGATCGCGCCGGGCGTCGTCGTTGCCGTCCAGCAGGCCCTGCAGGATCCGGGCGCGCTCGCGCGGGCGGGCCAGCGTCACCGCCATGACCACCACGTCCAGCCACTCGTCGTGGTGGGCGTTGGCGAGCAGCAGCCCCAGATCGCCCGCGCTGACGACCTCGTGCGCGGCCAGGTAGTCGCGGAACGTGCGGTGCACGAACTGCACGTGCCCGGGGCTGGGCTCGCGCAGGACTCCGGTGCGCTCAAGCAGGTGTTGCAGCAGCGTGTCGGAGTCGACCTGCGCGCGCATCCCGTGCAGCGCGTGCCCGAGCCGCTGCGCGGCCTGCTCGCGCGGGATCAGGATTTCCCGGTTGCGGACGAAGGAATAGGCCAGCCGCTGCAACAGCACGGTCTGCTCTTCCGAACCCAGCCAGCGATCCGACTCGCGCCGCACCCCGCGCTGCTCGTCCCAGCGCCGCAGCAGCAGGTCCAGCGCCTCGTCGAACAGGCGGTGGCGGTCGCGCGGCAGGTCGGCGTCGCGGTCGCGGTGCAGCAGGCACAGCAGCCCGCACAGCAGCGGGCTCGACGCCAGCCGCCGCAGGTCCTCGCGCTCCTCGACGGCCCTGGCGAGCTTCTGCTCGCATTCGTCGAGCCATGCCTGGGTTTCCGGGTCGTCGGCGTTGTCCTCGCGCGCGGCCTCGTGCCAGCTCGCGAGGTAGCGGCGGACGCCGTCGTTGCTCATCTGGAGCAGGTCGTAGGTGTCGAAGCCGAACTCGGCCAGCCAGTCCTCGCCGACCGCGGCGGGCCGGGTCGTCACGAAGCAGCGCACGTCCGGATACGCGGTGACCAGCTCGGCCAGCCACTCGCGGGCGGCGGCGCGGCGCTCGTGCACCAGCTCGTCGATGCCGTCGACCAGCAGCAGCGCCCGGCCCTGCCGGAACTGCGCCGCCGCCCAGCCGGACGGCATCTCGTCGCTGAGCACCCCGGCCACCACCGCGACCATCTCGCTCGGCGCCGGGAAGTCCCGGTCGGCGAACTGCCGCAGCGGCACGAAGAACGGCAGCGAACCGTCCTGTTCGGACTCCCCGGTGCGGGAGATCATCCAGCGCAGGAACGTCGTCTTGCCCGCGCCCGCGCCGCCGCGCAGCAGCACCCGCGCGCTGCCTGCCAGCGCCCGTGCGGCGCCGACCCCGGCGCCGCTGAGCTCCACCCCGTTCTCCCGGTCGAGACCGGCCCGCGCCACCGCGAGCGGCACGTAGGAGCGGGTGAACGACTGCCGCTTGGGCAGCCTGCCCCTGGTCACGCCGAACAGCTCGAAACCGCCGAGCACCCGCCGGACCTGCTCCCGGTAGCGGCGGCCGAACTCGTCGCCCGCGGTCAGCTCCGCCGCCGATCCGCGCACCAGGCGGGTGAGCAGTTCGATCACGCGCCGGTCGTTGGCGGCCAGTTCCTCCAGCTGCAGAAGGACGTCGCGGCGGAACAGCGGCGCGAGCTCGCGGACATGGCGGGCGCGCTCCACGATGTGCTCGCAGCTCAGCGCCAGCAGCCGGTCGTAGGCGACGAGACCGGCCCGGGACAGCGCCGCCGCTCGCACGATGTCGCGCGACGAGCCCGCCACGTGGTCGCGGAGCCGTCCGGCGTCGAGCGCGACGAGGACCCCGACGCGGTCGAGGTCGATCGGCGTGACGGCCTGGAAGGAGTCCCGCACCGCGTGCGCGGCGGCGTTCCACTCGCCCTCGTCCATGCCCGCCAGCTCGGTCCGGCGCAGCTCGGCGAGCTTGTGCTCGGCGCCGCGCACGGCGGATTCCGGATCGGTCAGGGCCCGGCGGTTGTGCCGGTTGTGGCCGTGCTTGCCGATGAGCGTGAGCAGGTTGCCGACGAGACCTTCGAAGGACGCCTCCAGCAGGGCGACCAGCGAGGCGGTGATCGGATCGGGCACGAACCCGAGTATGGCAAAACAGCCTGAAGTTCTGATGTGTTATCGATGTCAGGAAGGCCAGCGCGCGGCGCCGAGTTCGCGGGAGATGTTGCGGGCCGCCTCCCGCACGGCGGTCGCGGCGGTGTCCGGCGCGGGCCACTCCAGCATCGGCACGACCACGCCGATCGCGCCCGCGACCGTCCCGGAGGAGTCGAAGATCGGTGCGGCCAGGCCGCATTCGCCGAGCACCGCCTCCTCCTGCTCGGTGGCCAGGGCCGCGGCGCGGACCTCGGCGAGCTGGGCGCGCAGGGCGTCGCGGTCGGTGATGGTGTCGCCGGTCATGCTGCGCAGGTCGCCGACCGCGTCGAGCAGCTCGGGGGAGTAGGCCAGCATCGCCTTGCCCAGCGCGCCGGCGTGGATCGGGATGACGATGCCGACCTCGGGCATCTGGCGGGAGCCGTCCGGCCGCGGCTCGTGGTGGATGATCATCACCTCGTCGGCCAGCGCGACGCCGGTGCGCACGGCGTGGCCGGTGCGGCGGGCCAGCTCGGACGACCAGGACAGCGTGTGCGAGCGCAGTTCGAGGGTGTCGAGGTAGACGTTGCCGAGCTTGAGCACGGCCGGGCCGAGCCGGTAGCGGGCGGTGCCGCGGTCCTGGACGACCATCCCGTGCGCGAGCAGGGTCTTGATGATCCCGTGCACCGTCGAGGGCGGCAGCTCCAGCCGCGCGGCGATCTCCGACAGGCTCAGCCGCCGGGCGCCCTGGAGCACGCTCAGGACGCGGATCGCCCGGTCCACGGACTGGATCATCACGTCCTCTTCGCTGCTGGTGGGCCTGCTGCTGGCGGGCACTTTACAGCAGGGAAACCACGTCGTATGGTGCGCAAAACATTCGACCATGTCGAATGGAGTTCGACGATACGGCGGGCGCGACGGCGCGCCCGAACCCGTGAGGAGTGCGCTGGATGTCGGTGCGGCAGTTCATCAACGACCCCGACGACTTCGTCGCCGAAGCGCTGCGCGGGCTCCAGCTCGCACATCCCGCGCTCGTCCGATGCAATCCCGATCCCGCCTACGTGGTGCGCGCCGAGCCGACGCCGAAGGTCGCGCTGGTCTCCGGCGGCGGGTCCGGGCACGAGCCGCTGCACACCGGGTTCGTCGGCGCGGGCATGCTCGACGCGGCGGTGCCGGGCGCGGTGTTCGCCAGCCCCACGGCGTTCCAGATCCGGGCCGCGATCGGGGCCGCCGACCAGGGCCGCGGCGTGCTGCTGATCGTCAAGAACTACACCGGCGACGTCCTGAACTTCACCATCGCCGCCGAACTCGCCCGCGAGGACGGGATCGAGGTCGAGATCGTCCTGGTCGACGACGACCTCGCCACCGAAAGCGACGACGGTCCGGGGCGGCGCGGCACCGCGGCGGTGGTCGCGGTGGAGAAGATCTGCGGCGCCGCCGCCGAGCAGGGCGCCAAGCTGAGCGAGCTCGCCGACCTGGGCCGCCGCGTCGTCGGCTCCGCCCGCACCCTCGCGCTCGCGCTCCAGTCGTGCACCCACCCCGGCCAGACCCGGCCGTCGTTCGACCTCGCCGCCGACGAGGTCGAGTTCGGCGTCGGCATCCACGGCGAGCACGGCGTCGGCCGCCGCCCGTTCGGCCCGGCGCGCGAACTGGTCACCGAGCTGACCACGCCGCTGGTCGCCGAACTCGGGCTGGTCCGGGGCGAGAAGGTGATCGCCCTGGTCAACGGCCTGGGCTCGACGCACGCCCTGGAACTGTCGGTGGCGCACCGCGAACTGGCCGAGCTGCTGGAGGGCCTCGGCATCGACCTGGCCCGCTCGCTGGTCGGCCCGTACGTCACGGCGCTGGACATGCGCGGCCTGTCGATCACGCTGGTGCGCGCCGACGACGAACTGCTGGACCTGTGGGACGCCCCGGTCCGCACCCCCGCCCTCACCTGGTGACCCACGAACGGAGCAGAGCAGTGCAGACCTTCACCGCAGCAGGCACCAGGGCCTGGATCGACCGGTTCACCACGACCGTCGAGCAGCGCTTCGCCGAACTCACCGAACTCGACCGCCGCGCGGGCGACGGCGACTACGGCACCAACCTCCGCTCGGCCCTGCGCCGCGCGACAGCCAACCTGGAAACCGGCCCGACCGACACCCCGGAAGCGGTGTTCACCGCGGTGTCCAACGGTTTCCTCAACACCGGCGGCACCAGCGGCCCGCTGTTCGGCATGTGGTTCCGCGAGTTCGCCAAGGCGGTGACCTCGGGAGCGGGGACCGAGGCCCTGAGCGAAGCGGCGACCAACGCCGCCGCCGTCGTCCAGCGCCTCGGCAAAGCCGAGGTCGGGCACAAGACGATGGTCGACGCGATGGTCCCCGCCGCCGCGGCGCTGAGCGACG
>NZ_BAAAUX010000018.1:45033-57096 GCF_039534165.1 Saccharopolyspora taberi
CGAGGCGCTCAGCGCCGCGGCCGACCGCGGCGCCGAGCTGCCCGCGGCCCTGCGCGACGCAGCCGCCGCAGCGCAGCGCGGCGCGGAGTCCACCGCGCAGCTGCTCGCGCGCCGCGGCCGCGCCAGCTACGTCGGCGAGCACGCCCGCGGCGTCATCGACCCCGGGGCCGTCACCGTCGCCGTTTTCTTCGAGGCCGGCTCCGTGGCTTGAGGCGTCACGCGGAGGCGATGACTTCCGAGGATTTCGCGAAGTTTTGCGGCAATAACGACTGGAAGAAGTCGAGTGGCAGAACGAAGTTCCGAAGCGTCGCGCCCGCGGTTTGGCTGCTCGGTTCGGGTCTGCTGCTGGGCATCGCGGCCGGGCTGTTCCCGGCCTGACTCCGCGGCCGGAGAACGGTATTTCGGCCGTGTCCGGCCCGCGCCGGGCGAGTGCACGGTGAAGTGGTGACGATTCCGAACTGGCACCTCGAAGGCGTGTGGTTCGACGCCTGCAAGTGCACGATTCCGTGCCCGTGCTCGTTCGCGCAGCCGCCGACCTTCGGGGACTGCGACGGCGTGCTGCTGTGGGAGATCCGCAGTGGCAACTACGGGCAGGTCCGGTTGGGCGGGCTCCGGGTGGCCATGCTCGGCTCCTTCGTCGGCAACGTGTGGGCCGAGCACAGCGACGCCCGGCTGGCGGTGTTCATCGACGAGCGGGCGGGCGAGTCGCAGCAGGGCGCGCTGCGGGCGATCTTCGGCGGGCAGGCCGGTGGCTGGCCCGCGCGGTTCGCCGAACTCGTCGGCGGCCGGGTCGTGGCGGTCGAGATCTCGCCCGTCGAGTCGTCGGTCGCCGACGACCTCGCGACCTGGAGCGTGCGCATCCCCGGGAAGGCGGAGGCGACCGTCGAGGCGCTCACCGGACCGACGAGCACGCCGGGGGAGCCGGTGCGGGTGCACAACCTGCCCGGCGCCGAGGTCGGCCCGGGTCAGGGCGCGGCGGTCTGGGGCCGGGCCACGACCGACTTCGCCGACGCGCTGGGCTTCAGCTGGCAGCGGTCCGGCTTCTCCAGCAAGCTCATCCCCTTCGACTGGTACGGGCCGGACGGCGCATGACCCGCGGAATCCCCGCGCCCCGCACCTGGACGAGGGCCGAACTCGGGCTCGCGGGGGTTCTGCTTGCCCTCGCCGCGGCGGCGTGGCTGGCCGCCGGCGGCCGGCTGATGCCGGAGATGGCGCCCGGGCTCGCGCTGTTCCTGCCGATCTGGCTGGTGATGATGGCCGCGATGATGCTGCCGGTCATCACCCCCTTCACCGTCGGCCTGAGCCGGATGACGCGCGCCGGGCCCACCGTGCTCGCCTCCCTGACCGCCGGGTACCTGCTGGTCTGGGGCCTCACGGGCGTCCCGGCCTACCTGCTGCTGCGGACCCTGCCGATGGATCCGCGCGTCGGCGGGGTCGTTCTGTTGGTCGCGGGCGCGTACCAGTTCACGCCGTTGAAGCGGTGGTGCCTCGTGCGCTGCCGCTCGCCGCTGGCGCTGCTGGTCCGGTACGGCGAGACGGCCGCGCGCGGCCCCGCCGGGGCGCTGCGGGTCGGTGCGATCCACGGCGGGTACTGCCTGGGCTGCTGCTGGGCGCTGATGGCCGTCCTGGTCGCCGCCGGGGCGATGAGCCTGGCGTGGATGGCCGGGCTCGCCGCCGTGATCGCAGTCGAGAAGATCGCACCGCGCGGCGAAGTCCTCGCCTACGCCCTCGGCGGGGTGCTCGTCGTGGCCGGGGTCGTGCTGCTGGCGGTTTGAGCCCCGCAACCGCGCCACCCGGTTGAGCCCCGCTGCCGCGCCACCCGGGTTCCAGGCATTTGCCGTGCGCCCGCCGGACATCCGGGAGTGCCGCGGCATTCTCAGCCGCCCTGCGGAGCATCGGCCAGCGCCCAAGCCCGGGCGGCCGCCCGCCGAGCGACCGATTCCCACTCCCCGGGCCGAAAACCGGGTGCGGGCCCCAGCAACCGCAGCGCCTCGACCTCCCCATCGGGCTCCACGGGGTGGACGGTGATCGCGGCAAGATCACCCCGCGCGCTGAACCAGTCGCCCGGCTCTCCCAAGCGAGCCGCCCGCAGACCGGACAACAACGGCTCCCGCTCCCGCCCCCGGAACTTCGTCAGCAGAAACGGATCGTCGTCCAAAGCCGTCGCGAGCACGTAGTGCACCGCGGCCGCGTGAGCGCACGGGTCGGCCTTCGTCGTGCATCCGCACTCCGAGCTGAGCTCGCCCTTCCGCGGGAACAAGGACAGCTCCACCTCGCGCAAGGTGTCGTCGACGTCCTCCGGCAGCGTTCCGTCCAGCAACGCGACCGCGTGCCGGATCTTCCCGGCCAGCGCCGAAGTCGCGGTCCGCCACTCGGCATCGGTGAACGCGGGCACCCGCAGCCGCACCTCGTGCACCCGGTCGCGCTGGCGCACCCGCGCCGACACCTCGCCCGGCGCGACCACCAGGTCCTCCACCGCGCCGGTGCGGGCCAGCGAACGTCCTCGCGGCAGCCGGGGATTCGGGTAGGTCGCGCCCAGCGACTCCAGCGCCCGCCGCCACCGCCTGCCCCACCAGGTCTCGCCGAACTCCATCACGCCTCCTCGTCGGCCAGCTCGACGAGCGCGCGCAGCGCGTCGTCGTCCAGCTCGGTCAGCCACGACTCACCGCTGCCGACCACCGCGTCGGCCAGCTCCCGCTTGCGCTCCAGCAGATCGGTGATCCGCTCCTCCAGCGTGCCGTGGGTGACCAGCTTGTGGACCAGCACCGCCCGGGTCTGCCCGATGCGGTGCGCGCGGTCGGTCGCCTGGTCCTCCACGGCCGGGTTCCACCACCGGTCGTAGTGCAGGACGTGGGTCGCGCGGGTCAGGTTCAGCCCGGTCCCGCCCGCCTTCAGGCTCACGACCAGCAGCGGCGCGGCCCGGTCGGAGGTCTGGAACTCGTCGACCAGGCGCCTGCGCCCGGCCGCGTCGACCCCGCCGTGCAGGAACGGCACCCGCCCGAGCCCCAGCTCCTCGGCGAGGTGCCGGGCCAGCAGCTCGCCCATCACCCGGTACTGCGTGAACACCAGGGCCCGGTCCCCGGCGGCCACCACCTCGGCCAGCATCTCCGTGGCACGCGCCAGCTTCCCGGACCGCTCCGGCAGCGGCCCGGGCTCGCGCAGGAACTGCGCCGGGTGGTTGCAGATCTGCTTGAGCTCGGTCAGCAGCTTGAGGACGCGGCCCCGCCTGGCGATCCCGTCGCCCAGGCCGGAGTCCAGCGCGCGCTCGACGGTCCGGCGGTAGAGCCGGGCCTGCTCACCGGTCAGCGCGCACGACACGACCGACTCCACCTTCTCCGGCAGATCGGTCGCGACCTCGTCCTTGAGGCGCCGCAGCAGGAACGGCGCGACCACCGCGCGCAGCCGAGCGGTCGCCTCGGGATCGCGCCAGCGCTCGATCGGGATCGCGAAGCGCTCCTTGAACCGCGCGAACGGGCCGAGCAGCGCGGGATTGGCGAAGTTCATGATCGACCACAGCTCCGACAGCCGGTTCTCCACCGGCGTGCCGGTCAGCGCGACCCGCGCCCGCGCGCGCAGCCGCGCGGCCGAACGCGCGGTCAGCCCGGCCTGGTTCTTGATCTGCTGGGCCTCGTCCAGGACCACCACGTCCCACTCGGTACCGGCCAGCCGGTCGGCGTCGAGCCGGAGCAGCGCGTAGCTGGTGACCACCACCGACCCCGGCTCGAAGACCGGCCTGCGGCCCGGGCCGTGGTAGCCGTGCACCGGCAGGTCCGGGGCGAACCGGGCCAGCTCCCGCTGCCAGTTGCCGACCACCGAGGTCGGGCAGACCACCAGGTGCGGCCGGTCGCCACCGCGCCCGGCCAGCAGCGCGATGGTCTGCAACGTCTTGCCCAACCCCATGTCGTCGGCGAGCACCGCGCCGAGCCCGAGGTCGGCCATCAGCTGCAACCACGCGACCCCGCGCTCCTGGTAGTGCCGCAGGGTGGCGTCGATCCCGTCCAGCCGCGGCTGCGCCGAGCCCGGGGCGAGCCGGTCGACCAGCTCGCGCAGCCGCCCCTCGGCCGACACCTCGACCTCGCCGAGCTCGCCCGTGCTGCGATGGCCTTCGAGGACCACCGCGAGCGCTTCGGGACCGGTGAGCTCCCCGGTCCGCCCGAGCAGGTCCCGGACCCGGCGCAGCTCGCGGGCGTCCGCCCGGATCCACTCGCCGCGCCAGCGCGCGAGCGGCCTGCCCAGGGCGATGATCTCGTCCAGCTCCCCGGGTTCCAGCGCCGAGTCGCCCAGCGCGGCCTCCCAGCGGAAGGTGTCGCCGTCCGCGCGCAGCCGTGCCCGCACCCGCCGGACACCGACGTCGGGAACCTCGACCGCGATGCCCGCCCGCCTCAGCGCGGGCACGCCGTCGGCGAGCAGCGCGGCGGCCTGGTCGGTGTCGAGGTCCATCCCGGTCGGGGACCGCTGTGACAGCGCCGCGTCGACCGGCGGGAACACCTCGGCGGCGTGCGCGAGGCCCCGGACCAGCGAGTCCTGCGGGTCCGCGAGCGCACCGCCGGGCAGTTGCAGGGTGGCCGACCCCGCCGCCCACGCCCGCTCGGCCGGTACCGACACCTCCGGTGCGTCGGCGACCTGGAGGTGGAAGGTCAGCGGCCATGCCTGCCCGTCGCGGTCCGGGACTCCGAGCCGCAAGCAGAGCCTGCCGCCCATCGGCGTCCCGCTGTCGAGCAGCGGGCTCGCCCATTCCGCCAGGGCATCGGGATCGAGTTCGGATTCCGGCCCGTCGCCGCCCCGCGCGCACAGATCCGCCACCGAATCCGCGAAAGCCGCGAGCAGATCCGGAGCGCTCCAAATCCCGCCGTCGCGGCGTAGCGCATGACCCGCGGGCGGAAACGACTCGGCCAGTGCGTTCCAGCGCCCGTCGCGCGAGCGCGCCAGCCGCCAGCGGAGCCGGCTGCCGTCGTGAACGGGCACGAGCATTCCCGCGCACACCTGCTCCAACGCGAGTTTCGCGGCGACGCTCCAGGCAAGCACGGAATCGCCGGGACGCTGCCATCCCGGCCACCGGTCAGGGGAGGGGAAAGCGGCCAGCACGCCCAGCGCTTCGCCGAGCGGGACCGCTGTTGCGGGGACATCGGCGTCGGCAACACCGTCTCCGGAAGGCAGCGCGGTGGCCAGGGTCGTGGCCGCGCCGGGCGGGAGGCCGAGGCCGGCGGGATCGGCCCGGCCCCAGAACGCGACGGCACCGGACTCGGGCACGAAAGTCGCCTGCAACGACTCGGGCAAGGACATGCGGATCCCCCGGAGCGAATGGAAAGGGCTCGGTGCGAACGCCGACAGTACGCAGAAAAATTCCCGGCCGCACATGGCGACCGGGAATTCCGGAAATTTGACAACTGCCCGCTTTCAATGTCCTCCGGGGAATCGGGGCGAATTCAGTACACCGGTCCGGTGTACTTCTCGCCCGGCCCCTTGCCCGGCGCGTCCGGCACCGCGGAGTACTCCCGGAAGGCGCGCTGCAGCGACTGCAACCCGTCGCGCAGCGGGCCCGCGTGCGGTCCGAGGTACTCCACCGACGCCGTGACCAGGCCGGCCAGCGCGGTGATCAGTCGCCGCGCCTCGTCCAGGTCGCGCGCGGGCGAGGTCTCGGGGTCCTCCGCGCTCAGGCCCAGCCGCTCGGCCGCGGCCGACATCAGCATGACGGCCGACCGGCTGATGACCTCGACGCTGGGAACATCACCGAGATCGCGGACGTTGTGCTGGAAGTCCGCGTCGTCCGAAGTCTCACCACCGTGAGTCGCACCGCCGTGCGCGGGGGGCGGGGTTGGCTGCCGTTCAGTCACGCCTGGTACCCTGGCACGAGCGACCAGCTCCCGAGCACTCGGGGGCGGCAAAGTGGAGCCCCGCTCCCACCTGAGTGACCGCTTCGAAGGTCTCCAGGTCAAGGTCCCGCCGATGGCGTGCGTCCACGGCGGAACGAACGGTATTGGCGTACCGGTTCGAGGGGCGAGCTTCACGCGCCGCGGTGCAGCAGCGAAAGCCATCGAACCGAGGAGGCCCCATCAGCTCCGAGACGCGCATCAACGACCGCATCCGCGTGCCGGAGGTCCGCTTGGTCGGACCCAACGGCGAACAGGTCGGGATCGTCCGCATCGAGGACGCGCTCCGTCTCGCGCAGGAAGCGGACCTGGACCTTGTCGAGGTCGCCCCGCAGGCGCGCCCGCCGGTCTGCAAGCTCATGGACTACGGCAAGTTCAAGTACGAGAGTGCGCAGAAGGCCCGCGAATCGCGCCGCAACCAGCAGCAGACCGTCATCAAGGAGCAGAAGCTCCGGCCGAAGATCGACCCGCACGACTACGAGACGAAGAAGGGCCACGTGTCCCGCTTCCTCGGCCAGGGTCACAAGGTCAAGGTGACGATCATGTTCCGCGGTCGTGAGCAGTCGCGTCCGGAGCTGGGATTCCGCCTGCTGCAACGGCTGGCCGACGACGTTTCCGACCTGGGCTTCATCGAGGCCAACCCGAAGCAGGACGGCCGGAACATGATCATGGTCCTCGCGCCGCACAAGACGAACAAGACCAAGCCCAAGGCGAACGCGTCGTGATCCGGGGCGGGCCCGCCCCGCCCCGCACCGCGACGGAACGCGCATCGAAACCGGGCAGGGTTCGCGAGATCCTGCCCGGTCTCCATGCGAACCCCCGAAGAAACTGAGGACGAGAAGATGCCGAAGAACAAGACCCACAGCGGCACGGCCAAGCGGTTCAAGGTGACCGGCAGCGGCAAGCTGCGGCGGGAGCAGGCCGGTCGTCGGCACATCCTGGAGAAGAAGTCCAGCCGCGTCACCCGTCGCCTCGAGGGCACCGAAGCGGTGGCCAAGGCCGACGTCAAGCGCATCAACAAGCTGCTGGGTCGCTGAGCTTCCAGCTCGCGGCGGGTTCGCCCCGCCGGTGAAACCCAGTCCCACGCCCGGGCGGTCGCCCCGCCCCCGATGAGATCAACAGGACGGACCCCGTGGCACGCGTCAAGCGGGCAGTGAACGCCCAGAAGAAGCGCCGGACGATTCTCGACTCGGCGAAGGGCTACCGTGGTCAGCGCTCGCGGCTGTACCGCAAGGCCAAGGAGCAGATGCTCCACTCGATGACCTACTCCTACCGCGACCGGCGGGCCCGCAAGGGTGACTTCCGGAAGCTGTGGATCACCCGCATCAACGCCGCGACCCGGCAGAACGGCCTCACCTACGCCCGCTTCGTGCAGGGCCTGAAGGCCGCCGAGGTCGAGGTCGACCGCAAGATCCTGGCCGAGCTCGCGGTCAACGACCCGCAGGCGTTCGCCGCGCTGGTCGAGGTCGCCAAGCAGCACCTGCCGGAAGGTGCGGCCTGATCGCCGACGGCACCGGACAGGCACCGCGACCCGGGACGGACGCTCCGCTGACGGAGCGTTCCTCCCGGGTCGTCGTCGCTCGCAAGCTGACCCGCCGGGCGGGCCGGGAGCGCGCGGGTGCCTTCCTCGCCGAAGGCGCGCAGGCCGTGCGCGAGGCGCTGGCCTCGCCCGGCGCGCGCGTGCGCGAGGTGTTCGCCACCGCTGACCCGCGCCACGACGAGCTGGTCGCGAGCGCGCGGGCGGCCTCGGTCCCGGTGCGCCGGGTGACCGACCGGGCGGCGGCCTCGCTGTCGGAGACCGTCACCCCGCAGGGCCTCGTCGCCGTCTGCGACGTGCCCGCGACCACCGTCGCCGAGGCGCTGGCCGGGCGCCCGCCGCTGGTCGCGGTGCTGGTCGGCATCGCCGACCCGGGCAACGCGGGCACCGTCGTGCGGGTCGCCGACGCCGCGGGAGCGGGCGCGGTGGTCTTCGCCGGCGACACCGTCGACGCCTACAACGGCAAGGCGGTGCGGGCGTCGACCGGCAGCCTGTTCCACCTGCCGGTGGCCAGGGACCGCGACGTCCCCGCGGTCTTCGCCGCCTGTCGCGAGGCCGGCCTGCGGCTGGTCGGCGCCGACGGCTACGCCGCCGACGACCTCGACGCCGCCGAGGCGGACCTCGCCGCGCCCACCGCCTGGGTGTTCGGCAGCGAGGCGCACGGCCTCTCCGAGGACGTGACCGCGCAGCTGGACGCGACGCTGCGGGTGCCGCTGTACGGCAGGGCGGAAAGCCTGAACCTGGCCACCGCGGCGGCGGTCTGCCTCTACGCCTCGGCCCGCGCCCAGCACCGCGGTGCTCGGGGCTGAACCGCCTCGCACAACGGGTGTGCCAAGCCTCTTCCAGCAGCTCAGCGGCCCCACGGGTGCTGAGCAGCCGCAACTGTGCGACCCGCCGACACGCGGATCTCCGCGTTATCCGGTTGGGACGGTCGCATAGACTGGCAAGGCCAGCTGCGGTACGAGTCCGCTTGTCAACGAGCAGGTCCGCGTTCGGCGCGCCGACGGCGCGGCGGGGCCTGTCGGATCACGGGAGCCACGCACCAACGATGTCCGGAGCAAACGACCCGTACGACCCGAAGCAGGTCGCCGCGCTCTCCCCGGAGACGCTGGACAGCGCCGTCGCCGACGCGCGCCGCGCCTTCGACGAGGCCGCCGACCTCGACGAGCTGACCGCCGCCAAACCCGCGCACCTCGGGGAGCGGTCGCCGCTGCTGACCGCCCGGCGCGAGATCGGCGCGCTCCCGCCGAAGGCCCGCTCGGAGGCGGGCAAGCGGGTCAACGTCGCCCGCGAGGCGATCCAGAGCGCCTTCGACGAGCGCCGCGCCAAGCTCCAGGCCGAGCGCGACGAGCGCGTGCTGCGCGAGGAGTCGGTCGACGTCACGCTGCCCTGGGACCGGGTCCCGGCCGGCGCGCGGCACCCGATCACGCAGCTCATCGAGCACGTCGAGGACACCTTCGTGGCCATGGGCTGGGAGGTCGCCGAAGGCCCCGAGCTGGAGGCGGAGTGGTTCAACTTCGACGCGCTGAACTTCGGCAAGGACCACCCCGCCCGCACGATGCAGGACACCTTCTACGTCGGGCCGGAGAACTCCGGGCTGGTGCTGCGCACGCACACCTCGCCGTCGCAGGTCCGCGCGCTGCTGGGCCGCGAGCTGCCGGTGTACGTGGTCTGCCCCGGCCGGACCTTCCGCACCGACGAGCTCGACGCCACCCACACCCCGGTGTTCCACCAGGTCGAGGGGCTGGCGGTGGACAAGGGCCTGACCATGGCGCACCTGAAGGGCACGCTGGACGCGTTCGCCCGCGCGATGTTCGGCGAGGAGTCCCGGATCCGGCTGCGCCCGTCGTTCTTCCCGTTCACCGAGCCGTCCGCGGAGATGGACGTGTGGTTCCCGCAGAAGAAGGGCGGCCCCGGCTGGGTCGAGTGGGGCGGCTGCGGCATGGTGAACCCGAACGTGCTCCGCGCCAGCGGTGTCGACCCCGACGTCCACACCGGATTCGCCTTCGGCATGGGCCTGGAGCGCACCCTGCAGTTCCGCAACGGGATCCCGGACATGCGGGACATGATCGAGGGCGACGCCCGGTTCACGCTGCCGTTCGGCATCGACTCCTGACCTGTTTGCACTTCAACGAGAGAAGGGCCTGACCAAGTGCGGATTCCGGTTTCCTGGTTGGCCGAGCACCTCGAGCTGCCCGAGGACACGACCGCAGAGGCGTTGGCCGAGGCGTTCGTCCGGATCGGGCTCGAGGTCGAGGACGTCGCGCACCTGTCGTCGGTGCGCGGCCCGCTGGTCGTCGGCCGCGTGGCCGAGATCGAGGAGCTGACCGAGTTCAAGAAGCCGATCCGGCACTGCCGGGTCGAGGTCGGCGAGGACTCCGACGGCGCCAGGGTGCTGCAGGAGATCATCTGCGGTGCCAGCAACTTCCGCGAGGGCGACCTCGTCGTCGTCGCGCTGCCCGGCACCGTGCTGCCCGGCGGTTTCGAGATCGGCGAGCGCAAGACTTACGGCCGGATGAGCCGGGGCATGATCTGCTCGGCCAAGGAGCTGGGCATCGGCGAGGACCACGACGGCATCCTGGTGCTTCCGTCGGGCTCGGCCGACCCCGGTGACGACGCGGTCGAGCAGGTCGGCCTCGACGACTCGGTGATCGAGCTGGCCATCACCCCGGACCGCGGGTACTGCTTCTCGGTGCGCGGCCTGGCCCGCGAGCTGTCCAACGCGCTGGACGTGCCGTTCGGCGACCCGGGCACCCGGCCGGTGCCCGCCGACGAGCAGCCGTCGCGGACGGTGCGCATCGACGACCCGAGCGCGTGCAGCCGGTTCGTGCTCCGCCGGGTCACCGGCGTGGACCCGACGGCGCCGACCCCGTGGTGGATGCGGCGGCGGCTCGCGCTGGCGGGCATCCGCTCGATCTCGCTGGCGGTCGACGTCACCAACTACGTGATGCTCGAATTGGGCCAGCCGCTGCACGCCTGGGACACCAGCAAGCTCTCCGGCGACATCGTGGTGCGCCGCGCCAAGGCGGGGGAGAAGCTGACCACGCTCGACGACGTGGAGCGGGTGCTGGACCCCGACGACGTCGTGATCTGCGACGACAGCGGCCCGGTCTCGCTCGCCGGGGTGATGGGCGGCGCGACCACCGAGATCGGCGACGAGACCCACGACGTGCTGCTGGAGGCGGCGAACTGGGATCCGGCCAGCATCGCCCGGACCATCCGCAGGCACAAGCTGCCCAGCGAGGCGGGCAAGCGCTTCGAGCGGTCGGTGGACCCGCTGGTCGCGCCGCAGGCCACCGAGCTGGCCGCGCAGCTGCTGGTCCGCTACGGCGAGGGCACCATCGCCCAGGGCCGCACCGACGTCGGCGAGCCGACCACGCCTGCCCCGGTCACGATGCCGCTGGCGCTGCCGGACCGGATCGCGGGCGTGAACTACGAGCGCGGTGTGACCGCGCGGCGGCTGACCCAGATCGGCTGCCGGATCGAGGTGGGCACCTCGGACGAGGGCGTCGGCCTGGTGACCGCGACGCCGCCGAGCTGGCGGCCGGACCTGACCCAGCCCGCGGACCTGGTCGAGGAGGTGCTGCGGCTGGAGGGCTACCACACGATCCCGTCGGTGCTGCCCGCCGCACCGCCCGGCCGCGGCCTGACCCCGGCGCAGCGCAGGCACCGCTCGATCTCCCGGGCGCTCGCGGCCGAGGGCTACGTCGAGGTGCTGCCGTTCCCGTTCACCGGTCCGGACGTGCTCGACGGCCTCGGCATCGGCGAGGACGACCCGCGCCGCCGCACCCTCAAGCTGCTCAACGCGCTGGAGAGCGACCGCTCGGACCTGACCACGACGGTGCTGACCGGACTGCTGGAGGCCTTGCAGCGCAACGTGTCCCGGGGCAGGCGCGACCTGGCGCTGTTCCACATCGGACAGGTCGTGCTGCCCGCCGAGCAGCAGCCGGAGGTGCCGGCGGTCGGCGTGTCCGGCCGCCCCTCCGACGTCGAGCTGGAGGCGCTGCACACCGCGATCCCGGCGCAGCCCACGCACGTCGGCGCGGTGCTGGCGGGGCAGCGCGAGCACGCGGGCTGGTGGGGTCCGGGCCGGGACGCGACCTGGGCGGACGCGGTGCAGGCCGCGCGGCGGGTCGCCGCCGTGGCCGGGGTCGAGCTGACCGTCACCGCGGGCGACCTGGCGCCGTGGCACCCGGGCCGGTGCGCGCAGTTCAAGGTCGGCGACACCGTGGTCGGCCACGCCGGTGAGCTGCACCCCAAGGTCGTCGACGCGCTCGGCCTGCCCAAGCGGACCTGCGCGATGGAGCTCGACCTGGACGCGCTGCCGCTGACCGACCACCGCCCGGCGCCGGTGATCTCGGCGTACCCGCCGGTGCTGCTGGACATCGCGCTGGTGGTCGACGCGCAGGTGCCCTCGGCCGAGCTGATCGACGTGGTCCGCTCCGGTGCGGGTGAGCTGCTGGAGGACGTCCGGCTGTTCGACTCCTACGCCGGTGAGCAGCTCGGCGCGGGCAAGAAGTCGCTCGCGCTGGCGCTGCGGTTCCGCGCGCCGGACCGGACGCTGAAGCAGGACGAGGCGACCGAGGCGCGGGACGCGGCGGTCGCGGCAGCGGAGAAGCGCTTCGGCGCGGCGCTGCGCGCCTGACAGCCACGAGA
>NZ_BAAAUX010000018.1:57108-73807 GCF_039534165.1 Saccharopolyspora taberi
CCGAGCGCGGGCGGCCGTTTCGCTTGTCGGACTGGGAAATCCGCTCGTGGTGGCGCTGCCCGCGGAAGGTGTAGAGCGCGGACGCGGTGATCTCCCCGGCGCCGCCGGTGATCACCCAGCGGCCCGAGGCCGACTCGCCGGGTGCGAGGTCCGGCGGCGCGCCGTCGTCCAGCCGCCTGGCGGATCCACCGGACACCGACAGCTCCAGGCGGGCGTCGGCATAGCGGTCAGCGGATCCATTGTGGAGGGTCACGGAGACCTCGCCGCCGGAGCTGGTGATGCGCAGGCCGTGCGGTGTCCGGAGGTACGGGTCGACCCACGCCTTGTTCATCTCGGCGACGAGCTCGCCCGCGATGTCCGGGTGCCGACCGGCGAGGTCGTCGCGCTCCGAGACGTCGTCGCGGAGGTCGTAGAGCTCGACGTCCCACTGCTCGTCGGGCACGTCGTGCTCGCGCCCCGGCGCGAACCGGACCGCCTTCCAGTCGCCGCGCCGCAACGCCTCGGCGACGTTGCGGAGCCGCCCGGCGTCCTCGGCGTTCGCGCGCGGGGTGACTCCCGGTTCGCGGCGGTAGAAGTAGAGCGGCTGCTCGCGGGCGACCGCGTTGCCGGTGGTCAGCGTCTCGCGCAGGGAGATCCCGTCCAGGTCGGAGGGGACTGCCGCACCGGCGAAGTCGGCGAGCGTGGGCAGCAGGTCCCAGAACGCCCAGAGCTGGTCGGTGACCGTGCCCGCGGTCTCCGGCAGCAGCTTCGGCGACCACGCGAGCAATGGCGTCCGGATTCCACCTTCGTAGAGGTTGCGCTTGTAGCCGCGCAGCGGACCGCTGCCGCCGAAGCGTTGCGGGTCGAACGGCGGCCGTCCCTCTTCGTGCGCGCCGTTGTCGCTGGCGAACAGCACGATGGTGTTCTCGTCGAGCCCGTTTTCCCGGAGGGCTTCCAAGAGTCTGCCGACGTAGCCGTCGAGCCGGGTGATCTGGGCCGCGTGCGCCCGGTCGCCCTCCGGCCACGGGCGGTCCGAGTACGGCTCGTCGGTGGGCACGTCCTGCGGCGCGTGCGGGAGGTTCGGGGTGTAGAAGAGTAGGAACGGCCGGTTCCTGTTGTGCGCGACGAAATCCCCGGCCAGGTCGGCGAACAGGTCCGGTGCGAACACCTGCCGCGCGCCCCCGGCGTTCTCCTCGATGGCCACCTTCCGGTCGTCGTGCCAGAGGTGCTCGGGGTAGTACTGGTGCGCGTGGGAATGGGTGACGTAGCCGAAGAACTCGTCGAAACCGCGCTGGTGCGGGTAGCTGACGTCGCCGGCTTCCTCCGGGCCGAAGCCCCACTTGCCGATGACGGCGGTGCGGTAGCCGACGTTGCGCAGCGCCTGGCCGAACGTCACGTCGGCCTCGCCGAGCGATCCCTGCGGCCCGTTCTCCGGGTTCTGCCGGACGGTGCTGTGGCCGGTGTGCAGGCCGGTGAGCAGCGTGCACCGCGACGGCGCGCAGACGGGCGCGCCCGCGTAAGCCTGGGTGAAGCGAACCCCTTCCGCGGCGAGCCGGTCCAGGTTGGGGGTCCGGATCAGCTCCTGGCCGTAGCTTCCCAGTTCCCCGTAACCGAGGTCGTCGGCGAGGATCACGACGAAGTTCGGCTGTCTGCGCGGTTCGGCGGAGGCGGTCGGCGGTCCGATGGCGGCGGTCGCCGCGGCCATGCCGGAGAAGAACAGGAACTGCCGGCGGCTCGCGGACAGGCTCAGGTGCGGCACCCCGATCATGCTAGCCAGCTCGCCCGCCCTGCCAAGGCCGTTCCACTTGCTGGTCCGGCTGGCGGGAGGGACCGGGTGAACTCCCCGCGACGTCGGCGTGTGCGGTGATTCCGGAGAGCCGGTGCAGCCGCTCGGAGTCACTGCGGCAGCTTCACCTCGCGCGCCTTGGGTTTGTGGAGGGACCGGCGCTCGGCCTCGTCCTGGTGGTCGTGCGGTGAGTGGTCGTGGTTTTCCGCCTCCCGCCGCCCGTGTCCGTCACGAGGTGCGCACAGTTCGACACGTGGCGTGATCGGCGGGGCTTCGGTCTCGGCGGTCGCGCCGTTCGGCGGTGCGAGGATGGCCAGCACCACAGCCATGATGAGCAACGTACCTGCGGGGAAGTTCTTCAGACGCACAAGATCAGCCCTGTTGGTCGAGGAAGCACTGTCGCGATCGGCGTGGCCGGGCAATCCGGCCGATTTCCATTGTTGGCACCGGAATCCGGGGTCGTCCACGTGAAGCACCCGACGCCGGGCTGAGGACCGAAGGCCCTGGTTCACCGCCGGGACAGTGCCGGGCGCGCGGCGAACTCCTCGGCGGTCAGCCCCATCAGCACCAGCGGCCGGAGACCGGATTCCGGGTCGCGCAACCGCGCTTCCTCGCGGAAGCCGAGTTTCCGGTGCAGGCACAGGGAAGCGTGGTTGCAGCGGAAGATCCCGACCTCGCACTTGCGGTAGCGGCGCCTGGCGAACATGAAGTCGAGCAGCACGCCGATCGCGTCGTCGGCGTAGCCGCGGCGCTGGTGGGCGGGACCGATGCCGATGCCGTAGCCGAACCGGCCGGTGCGCGGGCTGGTCGGGGTGGTGCACACCGAGCCGACGAGGACGCCGTCGAACGTCTCGATCGCCAGCTGCAGGGCGTCGCCCTGCACGGGCGGGCAGGCGCGGTGCGCGGGCCAGTGCCGGTAGTCGACGGCATCGCCCCGGTCGAAGGCTGCCAGGCCGGGCCGGTCGGCGGGTACGACGCGGCGCAACCGCACCTTCCACCCCGACAACATGATCAACATTGAACCAACCGGGCTCCGGAGGCGGCGAAGGGGGCGGACCGGCCCACCGGGGCGTCCGGCCGTGGCAGCCTTGACCGCATGGATCGCGCACCGAGCTTCCAGGAGATCATCCGCGGCAAGCAGCGGGGTGACTTCGTGGGGCGGGAGCACCACCGCCACGCGTTCCGGGAGA
Organism: Saccharopolyspora taberi; assembly: GCF_039534165.1. NCBI lineage: Bacteria > Bacillati > Actinomycetota > Actinomycetes > Pseudonocardiales > Pseudonocardiaceae > Saccharopolyspora > Saccharopolyspora taberi. The sequence goes on from NZ_BAAAUX010000018.1 coordinate 60,064, forward strand.
ACTTCCGGATGCCCGCCACGGACCGGAAGTTCGTGTTCTCGGTGCACGGCCAGGCCGGGATCGGCAAGACCTACCTGCTGCGGCAGCTGCGCGCGATCGCGCTGGAGGCCGAGGCGCTGGTCACCGCCACCGACGAGAACGAGCTCGACCTGGTCACCACGATGGTCGCGATCACCCGCCAGCTGGAGGCCCGGGGCGGCCGGTCCCGCCGGTTCACCCAGCGCTACGAGCAGTACCAGCGGCGGCAGGACGAACTGCTGATGGACCCCGAAGCGCCCTCGGCGGCCCGGGAACTGCTGACCTCGGCGACGGTGCGGATGACGGTCGGCGCGATGAAGGCGGTGCCCGGCCTCGGGCTGCTCGCCGAGGCGTTCACACCGGAGGACATCGCCGACCGGGTGGAGAAGGCGCGCGGTTTCCTGTCGCACAAGTTCAACAACCACGCCGACGTGCGGCTGGTGCTCTCGCCGGTGGAGGAGCTGACCCCGCTGCTGGTGGAGGACCTGCGGGAGCTGGCCCGGCACCGTCCGCTGGTGCTGATGTTCGACACCTTCGAGCGGACCTCGCAGGTGCTGGAGCAGTGGCTGCTGCGGATCTTCGGCGGCCACTACGGGGAACTGCCGTCGAACCTGACCTTCGTCTTCGTCGGGCAGCAGCCGCTGGACCGGAACCTGTGGGGCGAGTACTCGCTGGTCGTCGAGGACTGGCAGCTGGAGCCGTTCACCGAGGCCGAGGCGCGCAAGCTGCTGGAGCGCAGGGGAGTCCGCGACGACCGGGTGGCCGAGGTCGTCTTCGGCCTGTCCGGCGGACTTCCGCTGCTGGTCGCGATGCTCGCCGAACGCGGACCGCGGGATCCGGACGAGATCGGCGATCCCAGCGGCAGCGCGGTGGAGCGATTCCTGAAGTGGGAGCCGGATCCCCAGCACCGCAAGGACGCGCTGCTCGGCGCGCTCCCGCGCACGCTCGACGAGGACGTGCTCGCCGTGCTGGTCGGGCAGGACCGCGCGGCCGAGGTGCTGGAACGGCTGCGGACGCTGCCGTTCGTCTCCGACGAGCACGGCAGGCCGCAGTACCACCAGGTCGTCCGCGAGCAGATGGTCCGGCTGCAGCGCACCCGATCGCCGCAGCGCTTCGCCGAGCGGCACCAGGCGCTGGCCGAGCACTTCGGCTCCGTCGCGTCCAAAGTGGATCAGCCGTACTCCTGGACCGTCGACTGGGTGCGACCGACCAGTGAACAGCACTACCACCTGCTCTGCGCGGATCCGTTCGGCGGCCGTGCCGAGGTGCTGGAGGGCGCGGCCGAGGCGGCCAGGCGCGGCATCGGGCTCGCCCGCCGGTGGGCGGAGGTGATCGCCGCGGCGGGGCGCGACACCGACGTCGGCGACCTCCGCCGGTGGGGCGCGCGGCTCGGCGAGCTGGTCAGCGACGACTCCTCGCTGACCCGGTTCGCGAGCCTGATCGTCAACGAGGGCGGGCTGAAGGGCGACCGGCGGGTCACGGCGCTGCTGGCACGGGCGATCTGCCACATCGACGACGACGAACCCGACTCCGCGCTGGCGGACCTGGAAGCGGCGCTGGAGATCCGGCCGGACTCGGTCCCGTGCCGTTCGTGGCGCGGGACCGTGCACCGCATGCGGGGCGATTTCGCCGCGTCGATCGCGGACCTCACCTTCGCGCTGGAAGCCGAACCGGACCGGGACTTCGACCTGGCCGAGCGTGGGGTCAGCCGCCTGAGCAACGGCGACCTGGACGGGGCGCTGGCCGACCTTTCCGGTGCGCTGGAACGCGATCCGGAGAACACGTGGGCGATCTCGGCGCTCTGCTCGGTCCAGCGCAGCCGGGGCGAGCAGCAGGTCGCGCTCGAACTGATCGACCGCGCCATCGCGCAGGAACCCGACGACGCGTTCCTGCACGTCAAGCGCGGCTGGATCATCTCGGAGCAGGGCGATGCGCAGGGGGCGCTGGCGTGCTACGACCGCGCGATCGAGCTTGATCCCGAATTCGCCGAAGGCTGGTTGTGGCGCGGGGTCGAGCACAAGCGGATTGAGGCGCGGGAGAAGGCGCTGAGCGATCTCGGCCGGGCGCTCGAACTCGATCCGCGGCAGTCCTACGGCTACAGCCAGCGCGCCCACATCTGGCGGAGCGCGGGCGAATCCGGCAAGGCGATGGCCGATCTCGACGAGGCGATCCGGCTGGATCCCACCGACGACTGGGCGCTGTGCCGCCGCGCGGACCTGTGGCAGGAGCGCTGCGAGTGGGAGCGGGCCCGAGCCGATCTCGACGAGGCCATCAGGCTGGATCCCGAGTTCGCCGACTACTACTACCGCCGCACTCTGGTCCACCTCATGCTCGACGACCCCGCGCCCGCGCTGGCCGATGCGACCCGGGTCTGCGAGCTCGAACCGGAGGACCCGTACCACCACTTCGTGCTGGCCGACGCGATGTTCGCGGCGGGCGACCTCGACGGCGCGCTCGCACAGCTGGAGAATCCGATTTGCCTGGAGCACGACTCGGCCTGGCACCACCACGTCCGCGGGCTCGTGCGGCGCGCCAGGGGAGACGACGCGGACGTCGAGCCGTGCCTGCGCCTGGCGCTGGAGGCGGCGCGACGGGAATGCGCCGACCGGCCGGAGGAGGTCTGGCTCCAGACCAACCTGGTGGTGATCCACCTGGCCCTGGGCGAGTACGACGAAGCCCTCGGCCAGGCCCAGCGGGTGTTCCAGCAGCCCGTTCCGCTCCAGGCCCGCGCCGATTTCCGCCGCGATCTGCACCAGCTCCGCCGGGTGATGCCCGAGCACGCCGAGCGGATCGACGCGATCCTCGCTTGGCCGGGCGTGAGCGTTTCGTGATGCGAAGCCGGAAGAATCCCCTCGGCCGGGCTGGATCTCGACCGAACTCCCGCTGATCTTCGACGCCTCCTATGCGGACCGGCTCGCGCGGGCGCCTGGTGCGTGACCTCGGTGATCTGGCCACCACCCGGCGATCGCGTTTGATTGATGTTGCATCCTCGTGCATAATCATCCGCATGGTTCGGGTTGCTGTGGCGGGTGCCAGCGGCTACGCGGGCGGGGAACTTCTCCGCCTGCTGCTCTCGCACCCAGACGTCGAGATCGGTGCGCTGACCGCGGGCGGGAACGCGGGCAGCAGGCTGGGTGCGCAGCACCCGAACCTGCTGCCGCTGGCCGACCGCGTGCTGGGCGAGACCACGGTCGCCGAGCTCAGCGGGCACGACGTGGTCTTCCTGGCGCTGCCGCACGGCCACTCCGCGGAGATCGCCGCCGAGCTCGGCGACGACGCGGTGGTCATCGACTGCGGCGCCGACCACCGGCTCAACGACCCCACCGACTGGGCCCGCTGGTACGGCGGCGAACATCCGGGCACCTGGCCCTACGGCATCCCGGAGCTGCCCGGCGCCCGCGCCCGGCTCACCGGCGCCAAGCGCGTCGCCGTGCCCGGCTGCTTCCCGACGGTGTCCTCGCTGGCGCTCGTCCCCGCGCTCGCCGCGGGCCTGGTCGAGCCGGAAGCGGTCGTCGTCGCGGTCACCGGCACCTCCGGCGCGGGCCGCGCGCTCAAACCGCACCTGCTCTCCGCCGAGGTCATGGGCTCGGCCAGCGTCTACGGCGTGGGCGGCGCGCACCGGCACACCCCGGAGCTGGTCCAGAACCTGTCCGCCGCCGCGGGCGAACCGGTGAAGGTCTCCTTCACCCCGGTCCTCGCGCCGATGGCGCGCGGGATCCTCGCCACGTGCAGCGCCCCGCTGCGCGGCGACGCCGACGCGGTCCGCAAGGCCTACCTCGACGCCTACGCCGACGAGCCGTTCGTGCACGTGCTGCCCGAGGGTTCCTGGCCGCAGACCTCCGCCACGCTCGGCGCCAACACCGTGCACCTCCAGGTGACCGTGGACGCCGACGCCGGGCGGGTGGTCGCGGTCGGCGCCGTCGACAACCTGACCAAGGGCACCGCCGGCGGCGCGGTGCAGTGCATGAACCTCGCCGTGGGCCTGCCCGAGACCGCGGGCCTGCCGCTGGTGGGAGTGGCGCCGTGACCGGGTTCGCGCTGCGTCTGCACGCCGAACCGCTCGCGGTCGGCCTGGTCCCGGCGCACGTCAACATCGCCCTCACCGGCGGCACCGCGCCGATCCACGGCAGCCTGACGACCGCGGCGGGCCGGACGATCGTGTTCCCGCACCGCCTGGCCGACGAGGCCGGCCCGGACGTCCTGGTCGAGGGGCCGTTCCGGGCGCTGGAGGTCGAGGGCCCGCTCGGGTTCTCCCTGACCGGCGTGCTGACCAGCCTGCTGGTCCCGCTGGCCGAGGCCGACGTCAGCGTCTTCACCCTGTCGACCTTCGACACCGACTGGATTCTCGTCCCGGCCGATGCCGCCGGCGCCGCGGAGGCGGCGCTGACCGCCGCCGGGCACACCGTCCGGGCCGCGGACCCCGAAGGGGCCTGATGAGCCGCGCTTGTTCACCGGCCCGCCGGGGCCGGGACCCGCGAGATGAGGAGCAGCGATGAGCGTGACCGGACCCGCCGGTTTCCGGGCGGCCGGGGTGGCCGCCGGGATCAAGGCCAGCGGTGACCGCGACCTGGCCCTGGTCGTCAACGACGGACCGGGCCAGGCGGCCGCCGGGGTGTTCACCACCAACAAGGTCAAGGCAGCGCCGGTGCTGTGGTCCCGGCAGGTCCTCCAGGAGCGCCGCCTGCGCGCGGTCGTGCTCAACTCCGGTGGCGCCAACGCCTGCACCGGCCCGGAGGGCTTCCAGGACACCCACGCCACCGCCGAGAAGGTCGCCGAGGTGCTGGGCACCGGCGCGATCGAGGTCGCGGTCTGCTCCACCGGCCTGATCGGCGAGCGGCTGCCGATGGACGCGGTGCGCTCCGGCGTCGACGCGGCCGCGCGGGCGCTCGACGGCTCCGAGCAGGCAGCCACCGACGCCGCGCACGCGGTCCTGACCACCGACACCAAGGCCAAGCAGGCGACCGGGCAGGGCGAGGGCTGGTCCATCGGCGGCTTCGTCAAGGGCGCCGGGATGCTCGCGCCGAACCTGGCGACCATGCTCAGCGTGCTGACCACCGACGCGGTCATCGACGGCGAGAACCTGGACAAGGCCCTGCGCGCGGCCACCCGCGTCACCTTCGACCGCCTCGACGTCGACGGCGGCACCTCCACCAACGACACCGTGCTGGTGCTGGCCTCCGGGGCCTCCGGCGTCGAACCCTCGCTGGCGGAGTTCACCGCCCTGCTGACCTCGGTCAGCCAGGACCTGGTCCGCCAGCTGCAGGCCGACGCCGAAGGCGCGACCAAGGCGATCGACATCACCGTGCGCGGCGCCGCCAGCGAGGCCGACGCCGTCCACATCGGACGGATCATCGCGGAGGACAACCTGGTCAAGACCGCGCTGTTCGGCTCCGATCCGAACTGGGGCCGGATCGCCATGGCGCTGGGCCGGGCCGAGGCCGAGATCGACGTCGACAAGCTGGAGATCGCCACCAACGGCGTCACCCTGTTCGCCGGCGGGACGAAGGCCCGCGACCGCGCCGAGGCCGACCTGTCCGGCCGCGACATCGAGATCGTCGTGGACCTGCACCTCGGCGAGCACGAGGCGACCATCCTGACCACCGACCTGTCCCACGGCTACGTCGAAGAGAACAGCGCGTACTCCTCATGAACCCGGTAGAAGACCGGCTGGCCACCGCAGCCGAGAAGGCGGGCGTCCTGATCGAGGCGCTGCCGTGGCTCCAGCGCTTCCACGGCGCGACCGTGGTCGTCAAGTACGGCGGCAACGCCATGATCGACGACGAGCTCAAGGCCGCCTTCGCCCAGGACATGGTGTTCCTGCGGCTGGCGGGCCTGCACCCGGTCGTCGTGCACGGCGGCGGGCCGCAGATCACCGCCATGCTCGACCGGCTCGGCATGACCGGCGAGTTCCGCGGCGGGCTGCGGGTGACCTCCCCGGAGACCATGGACGTGGTGCGGATGGTCCTGGTCGGCCAGGTCGGCCGCGAGCTCGTCGGCCTGATCAACAAGCACGGCCCGTACGCGGTCGGCATGTCCGGCGAGGACGCCCAGCTGTTCACCGCCGAGCGCCGCACCGCCACGGTCGACGGCGAACCGGTCGACATCGGCCTGGTGGGCGACGTGGTGGCGGTCAACCCGGACGCGGTGCTCGACCTGATCAACGCCGGGCGCATCCCGGTCGTGTCGACCGTCGCCCCGGACGCCGACGGCGTGGTGCACAACGTCAACGCCGACACCGCCGCGGGCGCGCTCGCGGTCGCGCTCGGCGCGGAGAAGCTGGTCGTGCTCACCGACGTCGAGGGCCTGTACACGAACTGGCCGGACAGGTCCTCGCTGGTGTCCAGAGTGGACACCGACCGGCTGGCCGAACTGCTGCCGGGGCTGGCGTCCGGGATGGTCCCGAAGATGGAGGCGTGCCTGCGCGCGGTGCGCGGCGGCGTGCCCCGCGCGCACGTCATCGACGGGCGGCTCGCGCACTCGGTACTGCTGGAAGTGTTCACAAGCGCGGGCGTCGGCACCATGGTGCTGCCCGCCGGGACGGGGGAGAAGTGATGAGCGGCAACGCCGAAGGCGGCAAGCGCTGGCAGGCGTCCATGATGGACAACTACGGCACCCCGAAGCTGACCCTGGTCAGCGGCTCGGGCGCCGAGGTCACCGACGCCGACGGCCGCACCTACCTCGACCTGGTCGGCGGCATCGCGGTCAACGCGCTCGGCCACTGCCACCCGGCCGTGGTCTCGGCCGTCACCGAGCAGGCCACCACCCTGGGCCACGTCTCCAACTTCTACGCCCACGACCCCGGCCTGCGGCTGGCCGAACGGCTGCTCGACCTGGTCGGCTCGGCGGGCCGGGTGCTGTTCTGCAACTCCGGCGCGGAGGCCAACGAGGCCGCCTTCAAGATCGCCCGGCTGACCGGCCGCCCGAAGATCGTGGCCACCGACGGCGGTTTCCACGGCCGCACCATGGGCGCCCTGGCGCTGACCGGCCAGCCCGCCAAGCAGGCCCCGTTCGCGCCGCTGCCCCCGGGCGTCGAGCACGTGCCCTACGGCGACGTCGCGGCCCTGGAGTCGGTGGTCGACGACAACACCGCGGCCGTCGTGCTCGAACCGATCCAGGGCGAGAACGGCGTGGTCGTCCCGCCCGGCGGCTACCTGCGCGCGGCGCGGGAGATCGCCACCCGCAACGGCGCGCTGCTGGTCCTCGACGAGGTGCAGACCGGCATCGGACGCACCGGATCGTGGTTCGCCTTCCAGCGCACGGGCATCACCCCGGACGTGATCACGCTGGCCAAGGGCCTCGGCGGCGGCCTGCCGATCGGCGCCTGCATCGGCATCGGCGCGGCGGGCGACCTGCTGCACCCCGGCCAGCACGGCACCACCTTCGGCGGCAACCCGATCGTCTGCGCCGCCGCGCTCGCGGTGCTGCGCACCATCGACGAGGAGGGGCTGCTCGCCCACGTCGACCGGATCGGCGCGGAGCTCATCGCCGGGATCCGCGCGCTGAACCACCCGCTGGTCCGCGAGGTCCGCGGCGAGGGCCTGCTGATCGGCGTCGGGCTGGCCGAACCGGTCGCCGCAGGCGTGGCCGCCGCCGCGCTCGGCGCCGGCTACCTCGTCAACGCCGTCAAACCGGACGCGCTGCGGCTGTGCCCGCCGCTGGTGATCCGGCCCGACCAGGTCCAGCGCCTGCTGTCCGACCTGCCCGCCCTGCTTTCCGAGGGGACCAACTGATGCTGCGGCACTTCCTCCGCGACGACGACCTCAGCCCGGCCGAACAGGCCGAGATCCTCGATCTCGCCGACCGGCTCAAGACCGACCCGCTGGGCTCGGACGTGCTGGCGGGCCAGTCCGTCGCGGTGATCTTCGAGAAGAACTCCACCCGCACCCGGATGTCGTTCGAGGTCGGCATCCACCAGCTCGGCGGCCAGCCGCTGGTCGTCGACGGGCGCATGATGCAGCTCGGCCGCGAGGAGACCATCGAGGACACCTCCCGCGTGCTGTCCCGCTACGCCCACGCCGTGGTGTGGCGGACCTTCGCCCAGGCCCGCATCGACGCGATGGCCTCGGCCTCGTCGGTGCCGGTGGTCAACGCGCTCACCGACGAGTTCCACCCCTGCCAGGTCCTCGCCGACCTGCAGACGATCCGCGAGCGGCACGGCAGGCTCGCCGGGCTCACCCTGACCTACCTCGGCGACGGCGCCAACAACATGGCGCACTCGCTGCTGGTCGGCGGTGCCACCGCCGGGCTGCACGTCCGCGTCGGCGCCCCGGCCGGGTTCGCGCCGCTGCCCTGGGTGCTGGACGCGGCGCGGAAGCGGGCCGCCGAGACCGGCGGGTCGGTGGAGCTGTTCGACCAGCCGCAGGCGTCGGTCGAAGGCGCCGACGTGCTGGTCACCGACTCCTGGACCTCGATGGGCCAGGAGAACGACGGCAAGGACCGGGTCAGCCCGTTCCGCCCGTTCCAGATCAACGCCGGACTGCTCGCCGCGACCGGCAACACCGACGTCACCGTCCTGCACTGCCTGCCCGCGCACCGCGGCTGGGAGATCACCGACGAGGTGCTCGACGGCCCGGCCAGCGCGGTGTTCGACGAGGCCGAGAACCGCCTGCACGCGCAGAAGGCGCTGCTGTCCTGGCTGCTGGGGAAGCGATGACCACCCGGGTCGCGCGGCAGGCGCGCATCGTCGAGCTGGTGTCCTCGATGGGCATCCGCAGCCAGACCGAGCTGGCCAAGCTCCTCGCCGGCGACGGCATCGAGGTCACCCAGGCCACGCTGTCCCGGGACCTCGACGAGCTCGGCGCGGTCAAGCTGCGCGGCCCGGACGGCGGCGCCGCCGTCTACGTCATCCCCGAGGACGGCAGCCCGGTCCGCGGCGTGCAGGGCGGCACCTCCCGGCTGAGCAGGCTGCTCGGCGAGCTGCTGGTCAGCGCCGACGGCTCCGGGAACCTGACCGTCCTGCGCACCCCGCCGGGCGCGGCGCAGTTCCTGGCCAGCGCGATCGACCGGTCGGCGCTGCTGGAGGTGGTCGGGTCCATCGCCGGCGACGACACCGTCATGGTCATCGCCCGGGAACCGCTGACCGGCCTCGACCTCGCCCAGCGCTTCACCGCGATGGCGGCGGGGGAGCGGCAGGAGGAGCAGAACGGGGAACAGGACGTTGGCTGAGCGGGTGGTCTTCGCCTGCACCGCCGGAATTCAGCCGTGGCCCGGTTCCGTGGCCGCGATCGTCGACGTCGGCCAGGGCGAGGACGTGGAGGGCGAGCGGAGTCGGGCGCTGGAGTGCGGCGCGGCGGAGGCAGTCGTGGTCGACGCCCGCGACGAGTTCGCCGAGCGGTACTACCTGCCCGCGGTGCAGGCCGGTGCGCTCCACGCGGGCCCGCTGGTCCCGGCGCTGTCGCGACTGCTGATCGCCGAGCACCTCGCCGCGGCGGCCCGGACCCGCGGCGCCACCACCGTCGTGCACGGCTGGAGCGACCGCTTCACGGCCGTGATCGCCGCGCTGGCACCGGACCTGGAGGTCCTCGCCCGCGCGGCACGACCGATCGACCGGCGCGTCCACGTCCCGGACCCGGGCGACCCCGACGAGCTGATGATCACCTTCGACCGGGGCGTCCCGGTCGCCATCGACGGCGAGACCGTCACCGTCCTGCAGGCCGTCCGGGAGCTCAACCGCCGCTCCGGCGGCAGGCACCGCGCGATCTTCGAGGCCCCGGGCGCGCGGACGCTGAGCACCGCCCACCGGGAACTCGCCGACAACACCCTCGACCCGGACCTGGCCCGGTTCGGGCGAACCGTCGGCCGCCGCTGGCGCGAGCTGGTCCACGACGGCCGCTGGTCCGCACCGCTGAAGACCGCGCTGGACGCCTTCGTCGCCGACACCCAGCAGCACGTCACCGGCGAGATCCGGGTGCTGCTCAACGGCGAGCACGGCGCCAGGTGCGCCTGACCATCCCCTGATCGTGCGGGAAGGGCTGCTGGCAGATTGGCACCCAACCCGGAATCCCCCATTGACGACCCCTAGCGACGACGAGGAAGAAACCGTGACGCAGCAAGGAAGCGAGCCCACCAAGCTCTGGGGCGGTCGCTTCGCCTCCGGCCCGGCCGAGGCGATGGCGGCGCTGAGCCTGTCGACGCACTTCGACTGGCGCCTGGCGCCCTACGACATCGCGGGCTCGCGCGCCCACGCCCGCGTGCTGCACCGGGCCGGCCTGCTCACCGCCGACGAGCTCGACCGCATGCTCGCCGGTCTCGACGTGCTCGCCGCGGACGTCGAATCCGGCGCGTTCCAGCCGGTCATCGATGACGAGGACGTGCACACCGCCCTCGAACGCGGCCTGCTGGAGCGGGTCGGCCCCGAGCTGGGCGGCAAGCTCCGCGCGGGCCGCTCCCGCAACGACCAGGTCGCCACCCTGTTCCGGATGTGGCTGCGCGACGCGCTCCGCCGCGTCACGGCGGGCGTGCTCGACGTGGTCGACGCGCTCGTCGCACAGGCCACCGCGCACCCCGACGCGGTGCTGCCCGGCCGCACCCACCTCCAGCACGCGCAGCCGGTGCTGCTCGCGCACCACCTGCTCGCGCACTGCCAGGCGCTGCTGCGCGACGTCAGCCGCATCCGCGACTGGGACGCCCGCACCGCGTTCTCGCCCTACGGCTCCGGCGCCCTGGCGGGCTCCTCGCTCGGGCTCGACCCGCAGGCGGTCGCCGCCGAACTCGGCTTCGCCGGTGCGACCGACAACTCCATCGACGGCACCGCTTCGCGGGACTTCGCCGCCGAGGCGGCGTTCTGCCTCGCGATGCTCGGCGTCAACCTGTCGCGGGTCGCCGAGGAAGTGATCATCTGGAACACCGCCGAGTTCGGCTACGTCACCCTCGACGACGCCTGGGCCACCGGCAGCTCGATCATGCCGCAGAAGAAGAACCCGGACGTCGCCGAGCTCGCCCGCGGCAAGTCCGGCCGCCTGGTCGGCAACCTCACCGGCCTGCTGGCCACCCTCAAGGCCCAGCCGCTGGCCTACAACCGGGATCTCCAGGAGGACAAGGAACCGGTGTTCGACTCGGTCGAGCAGCTGGAGCTCCTGCTGCCCGCGATGGCCGGGATGCTGGGCACCCTGACCTTCCACACCGAGCGGCTCGCCGAGCTCGCGCCCGCCGGGTTCACCCTGGCCACCGACATCGCCGAGTGGCTGGTCCGCCAGGGCGTGCCGTTCCGCGTCGCGCACGAGGCGTCCGGGGAGTGCGTGCGCGCCGCCGAGTCCCGCGGCGTCGGCCTCGACGAGCTCACCGACTCCGAGTTCGCCGCCGTCCACCCGGCGCTGACCGCCGAGGTCCGCGAGGTGCTGACCGTGCCCGGCTCGATCGCCTCGCGCGACGCGCACGGCGGCACCGCCCCGGCCCGGGTCGCCGAGCAGCGCGACCGCGTCGTCGCCACGACGACCGACCATCGACGGTGGCTGTCGGCCTGATCCCGAGCGGTACTGTGCCCCCATGGCCCAGGTGACCCGCGACGAGCTCGCACACGATCCGCTGTGGGTGGCGCGCCACCTGCTCGGCTGCGAGCTGCGGTCGACCAGCCCGCAGGGCGACGTGCGGGTCCGCCTGGTCGAGGTCGAGGCGTACCGGGGCGGCGACGATCCCGCCTCGCACTGCTACCGCGGCCGGACCGAACGCAACGCCGTGATGTTCGGTCCGGCCGGGCACCTCTACGTGTACTTCGTCTACGGCATGCACTTCTGCATCAACGTGGTCTGCCTGACCGACGGCGTCCCCGGTGCGGTCCTGCTGCGGGCGGGGGAGATCACCACCGGCGCGGACCTCGCCCGCACGCGCAGGCCCGCGGTGCGCAAGGACGCGCAGCTGGCCAGCGGCCCGGCGCGGCTCGCGTCGGTGCTCGGCATCACCGGCGAGCACAACGGGATCGACCTGACCGCGCCCGACTCGCCGATCACCCTGCACAACGGCCACCCGGTCGACGAGGACGACGTCCGCACCGGACCGCGGGTCGGCGTGGCCACCGCGATGGACCTGCCGTGGCGGTCCTGGGTCGACGGTTCCCCGGCGGTGAGCGCCTACCGGCGCGGAGGCCGGCGGCGACCCCGGGACCGGGCGTGATGCCGGTTGCGGCCATGCGCGAAACTTGGGCGCGTGAGTGAGCACATCCTTGACGAGCTGTCCTGGCGCGGCCTGATCGCGCAGTCCACCGATCTCGACACCCTCCGGTCCGAGCTCGACGCCGGTCCGCTCACTCTGTACGCGGGCTTCGACCCCACCGGCCCGAGCCTGCACGCCGGTCACCTGATCCCGATCCTGACCCTGCGGCGCTTCCAGCAGGCAGGCCACCGGCCGGTGGTCCTGGCCGGGGGTGCGACCGGGCTGATCGGCGACCCGCGCGACGTCGGCGAGCGCAACCTGCACGACGCCGACACCGTCGTGGAGTGGACCGAGCGGATCCGCCGCCAGCTCTCGGCGTTCGTCGACTTCGACGACTCGCCGACCGGCGCGGTGATGGAGAACAACGCGAACTGGACCGCCGACCTGTCGGTCACCGAGTTCCTGCGCGACATCGGCAAGCACTTCTCGATCAACACGATGATCGCCCGCGAGACGGTGCGCAGGCGCCTGGAGACCGACGGCATCTCCTACACCGAGTTCAGCTACATGCTCCTGCAGGCCAACGACTACGTGCAGCTGCACCGCAAGTACGGCACCCGCCTCCAGCTCGGCGGCTCCGACCAGTGGGGCAACATCATCGCCGGCGTCGACCTGGTCCGGAAGCAGGAGGGCGCCGCGGCGCACGCGCTGACGCTGCCGCTGGTCACCGACTCCGAAGGCCGCAAGTTCGGCAAGTCCACCGGCGGCGGCAACGTCTGGCTCGACCCGGACATGACCTCGCCGTACGCCTGGTACCAGTACTTCGTCAACGCCGCCGACGCCGACGTCGTCAAGTACCTCCGGCTGTTCACCTTCCTGCCGAAGGAGGAGATCGACGAGCTGGAGACGACGACGGCCGAGCGCCCGCAGCTGCGCGCGGCGCAGAAGAAGCTGGCCGAGGAGCTGACGAACCTGGTGCACGGGGAGCGGCAGACCCGGCAGGTGATCACGGCGAGCCAGGCGCTGTTCGGCCGCGGCGAGCTCGCCGAGCTCGACGAGCCGACCCTGGAGGCGGCCATGTCGGAGGTCCCGACCGGGGAGGTCCGGCTCTCCGACGAGCCGACGATCGTCGAGCTGCTGGTCGAGACCGGTCTGGTCGCGGGTCGCGGAGCGGCCCGCCGGGCGGTCAACGAGGGCGGCGCGTACGTCAACAACGCCAAAATCGCTGATGAGACGTGGTCCCCTTCGAAGGAGGACCTGTTGCACGGCCGTTGGTTGGTAGTTCGTCGTGGCAAGCGTCACACTGCGGGTGTCAAAGTGGTGTACTAGCCTGGGAGCAGCGCCGGAAACGGTCATTGACCTGCGGCTTTGGCCGGGTCGGATCGGTTCGGGCGCTGCTTCGAGCCGATTTGACTCCACGTTCATCGGCGCGTAAATTACTTCATGTCAGCGCGACACGGGCCGGGAAAAACTGGAACGAGCGCTGGCGACCAAAGCTTCTGGATTGATAACTCAATGCGGTGCTCGTTGGTGAGTACGGGGTGCGGGACGGAAACGGACCCCCCTGAAAACGCCGGAAACGGGGCTGCTAGAGTTATCGACATAAGCGAGAGGAAATGCTCCCCGGAGCTTTGCGGCC